>DHGK01000117.1:0-2924 GCA_002402755.1 Planctomycetes bacterium UBA4800 | reverse complement strand
GAGCAGTCGACGGCCTCGGCGCCCGCGTTGTAAAGCTCGATGAACTCCTCGGGCACGGTCTTGTCGTAGGGGTCGTAGTGGATCTCGTTGATGACCACGTTTCCCGCGCCGAGGGCGGTTGCGAGGCAGCAGGCGGAGAGAAGCGCGAGCCCGACACGTGCGCGCATCGAGAATACCTTGCGGCCCAAGAGTCCCTGAAGAGTACCGGAGCCAGACTACCAGGAGTCAATTGTAATGGGTAGGAGGGATGGACTCAATGCGGGGGGAGGGGGAATCCGGGGACAGTCACTGATTTCCTCGCCGGGTTTCCTCGCACGAGAGCTTCGTTGCCGCCGCCGCGGGGGCGGGATTACAATGACGGCGTCGGGTGCGGTGTGCCGGGTGCGATGACATGGCAACGCGGAAGACGCCACAGGAGGTGATGCCCTTGCGAAGTCTGCTTCGTGCCCATGAGGGTGGTTGGACTCTCGTGGAACTGCTGGGGTGGGTATGCGTGTTGTCCGGGGTGTTGTCTTGTGCGGCGTTGGGATGCAAGTGGGGTGCCGCACATGGGACGTGGATCAGGATCGGATGCGGAGTACTGGGGGCGATCATTGGAGGCGCCGCAGGCTATTCCCTGATCGTTGTGCCGCTCTGGCTTTGCGGCGCAATTGGGCGCGTCTTGGAGCCCGCTGACTTGGTCTGTCGATGCCGGCTGGGTGATTCGGCGCCTGCGCACCTGACACCGAATACGGGAATCGAGATCACGGCCGTGGCCGAAAGTCGACGACTCGCCGAATGGCCTGAATTGGCCCGAATCCGGCAGCGTGAACCGGACTCGGAAGCCGGTTTACGTGCGCGTCTCGCAAGCGCCCCGGAGTTCTCCGAGAGAATCGCTCTAGCCGCTCAACTGGGCGACGCCGCCGCCCGGGCAGTCGGGATCGCGCGTAGTACGCCGGTCCTTCATTTTGCGGACTCACGAAGGCTGCCAAAGAGTCTGCGGGAGGTACTCCGCTCGGGATTGCCGCCGCGTTTGTATTTTGTCTGGGCACTCCTGTGCACCGAGCGTGTGTTGCCGGCGTTTGAACGAGAGTTTCATCAGGACACGCGTCCTCGCCAAGCACTTGGCGCCGCGGCGCTGCTTCTCAGAGAAGGCAGGCATGAGGCACTGGAACTCTGTCGAACGCGTTTGGAATTCTGGTATCCCTCCGATGCCGACTGTCGCGTGCTGCACCGTGATTTGTGGACACGAATTCGGGGATCCCTTTCGCAAGGCATGGAGTCGTTCTGGGCCTTCAAAGAGCTGGCGAGATTAGCGGCGGACTTCATCGAGCCGCGTGCGTTATGGGCGAAGTACTCCCCAGGCCACATTGCCAACGCGTACGAGACGCCGAGAAATCGCTGTATGTGGTCACATCCTCGTTTTCACGCAGAGGAGGTCGCGTATCACGCCGCACGAGCGTCTGGCGCGTTGGAGGACGAATACCAATGGCAGCGGGCGGAGCTGGCACGAATGATCCTTGGATGGGAACGATGGGTTGAAGATCGCGCGGAATGGCAGCGGCGTGTGGAAGAGGAGTGGATTCCAAGAGTCTTGTACGAACTCGAAGGCTGGGGGCTGTTCAATGTCTCGGCGTATGCAGAACGCATCCGGGAGGAATTCTTGCCGTGGCGCCGCGTGGGGAAATCCGGGGACGGGGGAAATCCGGGGACAGTCACTGATTTGTCATGCGAGTGAGAGTGTGAGTCTCCACGTCGGGAGCGACAAATCAGTGACTGTCCCCGGATTCATACGGCCGTGGACTTCTCCACGACCGTGGAATATTCCACGGCCGTGGAATGTCCTACACCCGCAACGCCTCCAGCATGATATTCTCCTCGGTTGCCTCACGCTGTTCGGCCAAGAGCCTCGCGTGAGCGATCGCAAGCCGGCGAGCGGCGTCCTTCTTCGTGCACCCCAGGTCGACGAGCGCCGCGGCGAGTCGCGCGCCCGGTCTCCGCCTGCAAGACGCATCCGGGAGGAATTCGTGCCGTGGCGCCGCGGGCGCGCATCTGCGCGTCGATGAACGGTATCCGTACGGCGAGGTCTATCTCAGTCGCCTTCGCGCACGGACTTCGGGGTGCCTCGGGCCGCGTGCCAGAACCTCACGATCTCCACGCTACGATCTGGATCGTTCACACGGTAGACAATCCGATACGGACCGGCAATGAGTTCGCGAATGTCCGCGAGTTGGAACTCTGGGACGATGCGGCCGCTTCGGGGAAGCGCGCCGGCTGACCGAGCTTTCTCTATCAGCCCCTTGCCGAACTGTGCCGCGATCACGGGATTGTCCATGGCAATGTACCGCACGATCTCCTCCAGGTCCTGGAGAGCGCGCGGAGCAAGTATCACTTCGTAAGCCATGACCCCAGGCGTTTCTCGGCTTCCTCGATGGGGATGCCCTGCCCCTTGTCCAGTTGTGCCAACCCTTCCCGAACCCCGGCGACGAACTCTATTTCCCTGGCGATATCGCGGAGAGAGACGTCGTCAGGCAATCGCCGAATGAGATCCAGGACGATTTCCTTGTTGCTCATACCGGGATACCTCCGTGAACAGAGTCACGGTGTCGATGGTAGCACTAAACGGACACCGGTCAACACCGGCGTGGGAAACCCGGGGACGGGAAATCTGGGGACAGTCAGTGATTTGTCGATCCCGAGCTGGAGATTACTCTCCCACGCGCATGATAAATCAGTGACTGTCCCGAATGGCACTTACTTAAGCCCGCCTTGCTCTGGGGTTTCCGCGGTGCGGAGTCTCCTTGAAGAGGTGCCGTGGTTCAGTCAGCCATTGGTAGTTCTTAGGTCTTCGTTTCTTCGCGCGTGGTTCTGTTCTGTTGGGGCGATAGGGCACACGATTGCGCGCAATAGCGCGAATCAGGGCGGCAATGAGAACTTCTCTGCGG
>DHGK01000100.1 GCA_002402755.1 Planctomycetes bacterium UBA4800 | reverse complement strand
TCGACTTGCCGGAGCCCGACGGCCCGCGCACGGCGACCGACTCGCCGCGCTCGACGCGCAGCGTGATGCCGGCGAGCGCGCGGACGGCCGACTCGCCATTTCCGTACATCTTGGCGCAGTTTTCGAGCGCGATCACGATTCCCTCAGCACATCCATGGGTTCGCGCGCGACCGCCCTGAGCGCGGGGATGAGCAGGGCGGCGAGCGAGGTGAGAAGGCCCGCCCCGAGCACCAGCGCGATGTCCTGCGCGCCGAGCCCGAACTTCCACGGCAGGTGGCGGCAGATCCACGCGCCGGCGAGCGGGCTCAGCGCCGTCCCGGCGGCGGCGCCGCCGCCCTGGAGCATCAGGCCCTCGATGAGAATCTGCGCGAGCACCGCGGCGCGGCTCGCGCCCTGCGTGCGCCGGATGCCGATCTCCGCCGTCCGCCCGCTTATGAAGAGCCCGCTCAGCGTCATCACCATGCCGGCCGCGAGCAGGACGAAGATCATCCACACGACGTTCGAGAAGGCGCGGAAAACATCGAGCGCATCGAGCATGTTGTCGATCCATGGGCCGCGCGCCCAGAACATGAGCTGCGCCTGCCGGGGTCCGAACGCCCGCTTGAGCGCCGCGACGGCGCCCTGCGGGCCGGCGCCGGGCGGCAGCTTGACGAGCACGAGCGAGAGGTCGTCGCCCGGCGCGACGGCGCCGTGGGGAAGGTAGATGTTCTTGCTCTCCAGGAGGCGCAGCGAGGGGTGGCGCGCGTTCTTGGCGGAGTCGAGGTTCTGGAAGCGCGCGCGGATCGCGAGCGGGTCGGCGATGACGCCGGCGACGGTGAAGGTCCGCGCGGTGCCGCCGAACGTCACGGACACCTGCCTGCCCTCGGCCTCGGCCGTGTCGAAGAGCTCGCGCGCGAGCCAGACGTCGAGCACGCAGGCGTCCGGCTCGCCTTCGCGAAAGAAGCGTCCCGCGCTGAACGCCGACTCGTTGACGAGCGGCCAGGCGGCATCCGTCTGGACGACGAGTGCGGAGCGGTCGCGGCCGGGTCCGGCCGCCAGCGCGCCGACGAACGTCTTGGCGCCGGTCGCCAGGCCGCCCGTCGCGGCGCGGCACGACTCGATGTCGGCGCGGACGAGCGGCTCCCGGAAGAAGCTCGCGATCGAGAGCGACTTGTGGATCTGGACGATGTCTCTTCCCAGGCGCTGGATGTTGGCGGCGATCTCGCGCCGGCCGCTT
The DNA here is from genome assembly GCA_002402755.1 of Planctomycetes bacterium UBA4800. Classification (GTDB taxonomy): domain Bacteria; phylum Planctomycetota; class UBA8108; order UBA8890; family UBA8898; genus UBA8898. Next base: position 21,074 of record DHGK01000100.1, on the reverse strand, counting down.
CTGATGACGCCGACCGCGGATGCCGACGTGCAGAACACGACCGCGAACGTCAGCCCGAGGAGCAGCGCTTCGGCGCGGCGGGAGGCGAGGCCCTGCCGGGCGAACGCGAGCGCGGCCGCGAGCCTACCCACGGGAGAAGACCTCCACGGGATCGAGCCGCGCCGCGCGGTACGCGGGCGCGATGCCGGCAAGAACGCCGCCGGCGAAGACGCACGCGACGATGAAGGCGACGTGGCCCCACGGCACGCCCCAGCTCAGGAGGACCGACGGATCGAGCCGCGCGCGCGTCCACGCGAGCGCCAGGCCGAAGGGGATGCCGATCGCGGAGCCGAGGAGGCAGAAGACCCCGGTCTCCAGCAAGAACTGGGCGACGATGTCGCCGGCCGTCGCGCCCTCGCAGCGGCGGATCGCGATCTCCCGCCGCCGCTCGTTGACCGCGATCAGCATGGCGGTTCCGACGACCGCGATGCCCGTGATCAGGCAGGCGATGAAGATGTCGCGGGACAGGGCGAGCAGCCCCTCGAGCTCGGGCTTGAAGATCGCGCCGACGACGATGTTCGAGTAGCACTGGACCTGCGTTCCGCGCCGTGCGAAGTGCGCCTGGAGCTCGTCCGTGACCGCAGCGACGTCCTCGGGCTCGGCCCGCATGAGCAGCCACTGGGGCGGCGCCGCCAGGACGCGCCAGGGCGCCAGCACGGCCTGGTCGCGGTTGAGCCAGTCCATGCCGGGCGCCGCGATGCCGAACTCGGCGAGCGCCATCCTCGCCAGGAAGGTGAGCGACCGGTCGTCGCCGAGGCCGAGCGCATCCACGCCGCGCGCCCCGGCGGGAAGCTCCGCGACCCTTCCGATGACGCGCAGCGTGCGGCCGGCGGCCGTCACCATGTCCGCGCCTGCGGGGGCGCCGTCATCGCCCGCCGCGCGGGGCTCGACGATGCACACGGGATCCCCCCGCGCGATCTCGCCGGCGTCGAAGTTCCTGCCGCGCTCGAGCGTGCGCCGGCGCGCGTTCAGGTTGCCCGCATCCGTGCCGGCGAGGTATCCGTGCTCGGTCTTCGAGACCGCGATCCCCGTGATGGCCTTGATGCGGGGAATCGCCGCGGCGACCCCGGCGATGTCGTCCCACGAGGGCAGGACCGGCCCCTCGGGCGAGGCGACGACGATCCTGTCGGCGGCAAGCTCGCCCGCGCGCGACAGGCTCGCCTCGCGCGTTCCCGTGAAGAGCGCCTGGGGAAAGACGGCCGCGGCGCTGCCCCAGATGATGGCCTGGAGGACGAAGAGCGAGCGGACGGGGCGCCTGGCGGCGCCGAGCACGGCCTCGCGGATGCACAGGGGCGGACGAAGGCGCATGCGGCGATTGTACCGAGGGTGCGGCGCCGGGGCCAGAGCGCGGCGGCGCCGCCTTGACGCCGCCTCCCATCGTGGCATACCGTATGCGGTACGGGCCGCCGCGCCGGCGCCGTGAAAGGAGCGATCGACCGATGACGAGCCGAGAACGCGTGCTTGCCGCGCTGCAGCACCGCGAGCCCGACAAGGTGCCGCTCGATCTGGGAGGCCACCAGACGGGAATCCACGTGCGCGCCTACAAGAAGCTCGCCGAGCACCTGAAGCTCAACGAGCCGATCACGGTCATGGATCCCGTGCAGCAGCTCGCGCGGCCGAGCGAGCGCGTCCTCCAGTTCCTGGGCATCGACACGCGGTACGTGTGGGGGGGCATGTTCGACCCGCCGGCCGTGCTGACCGAGGTCAAGCCCGGCTTCTGGGGCTTCAAGGACGGCTTCGGGGTCGTGTGGGCCATGCCGGGCGCCCGGCCCGGCGAGGGGCTGTACTGCGACATCGTCGAGCATCCGCTGGCCGATGTCCCGTACGACGAGCTCGACGGCTATCCGTGGCCTTCGGGCCACGCCCCGGCCGCGGTGAAGGGCCTGCGCGAGTACGCGCTCAAGATCCGCAACGAGACGCCCTACGCGCTCGTGAGCGGCATAAGCGGCGTCGTGTTCGAGATCTGCTGGTACATGCGCGGCCTCAGGCAGTTCTACATCGACATGATGGAGGACGAGCGCTACCTCGGGGCGCAGCTCGAACACACGTTCAGGTACTGGACCGAGTACCTGGACGATTTCCTGCACGAGGTGGGCGATCTCCTCGACGTGATCTGCATCGGCGACGATCTGGCCATGCAGAGCGGGCCGATCTTTCCGCCCGAGGTGTACCGCTCGCTCGTCAAGCCGTACCACAAGCGCCTCTGCGAGTTCATCCGGCATCGCACGAGCGCGAAGATCCACTACCACAGTTGCGGCTCGGTCATCGAGTACCTCGACGACCTCATCGAGATCGGCGTCGACATCATCAACCCCGTCCAGATCGCGGCGCGCGGCATGGAGCCCGCGCGGCTCAAGAAGCGCTTCGGGGACCGCATCGTGTTCTGGGGCGGCGGCATCGACACCCAGCACACGTTCCCGCGCGGCACGCCGTCGGAGGTCAAGGCCGAGGTCGCGCGCAACCTGTCCGCCTTCAAGCCGGGCGGCGGGTACGTGTTCACGTCGGTGCACAACATCCAGGCCGATGTGCCCCTGCCGAACCTGCTCGCGTTCTGGGAGTCGGCCTGGGAGCATCGCTGAGCCGCGCGCGCTGCCGCGCGGCGGAAGGAGGAACCATGTGCATGGTGCTTGTGCTTGCGGTATGTACGGCGGAACTGCCGGCGATCGTCCCCGACGCGCCCATCGATGTGCGCGCCTTCGGCGCCGCGGCGGACGGGAAGACGGATGCGACGGCCGCCTTCGCGCAGGCGCTGAGCGCCGCGGCCGCCCGCGGCGGGGGGACGGTGACGGTGCCGGCGGGCCTGTTCCTCATCGCGGGCTCGGTGAGCGTCCCGACGGGCGTGACGCTGCAGGGCACCTGGGCCGGCCCGCACCACGGCGCATGGAAGCAGGGGAGCACCCTCTGCCTGACCGGCGGCCGCGGCAAGGAAGACGGGCCGGCCGCGATCCAGATGGGGGCATCGAGCGCCGTGCGCGGCCTGACGATCGTCCATCCGGAGCAGACCCTCGACGATGTGCAGCCCTACCCGTGGGCGATCCGCGGCGGGGGCATGCACTGCACGGTCGAGAACGTGACGCTCGTCAACAGCTTCCAGGGCATCGCCATGGGACCGGGATCGAACGAGCTGCACCTCATCCGCAACGTCTTCGGGTGCGTGCTCAGGCGCGGCGTGCTCATCGACGGCACGACCGACATCGGCCGCATCGAGAACGTCCACTTCAACCCGCACTACTGGATGCGCGCCGAGTTTCCCGGGACGCCGGGCGTGTGGCGCGTGCCCGGCGCCGACGGCAAGACCGAGACGCGCCACCCGCAGTGGTACATGCAGGAGCACCTGGACGCCTTCATCTTCGGCCGCACGGACTGGGAGTACGTGCTCAACACGTTCGTGTTCGGCGCCAAGGTCGGCTATCTCTTTACGGAGACGCGCGCCGGCATGGCCAACGGCAATTTTCTGGGCATCGGCGCGGACTGGTGCACGACCTGCGTCAAGGTCGAGGCCAGCCAGCCCATGGGCATTCTCGTCACGAACGGCGAGTTCGTGGGGCACCACGGCTGCGAGAGCGCGATCGAGGTCGAGGGGAAGGGAGTCTTGCAGCTCTGCAACTCGAACTTCTGGGGCTTCCAGAAGCGCAACGTCAGGCTGCGCGGGGAAGATGCGTTCGTGTCGCTCAACCAGTGCATCTTCCGCGACTGGGGGCCCGTGCCGGAGGACGCGGCCGTCGTCGAGGCCTCGGGCGGCGCGCTCACCGTCCAGGGCTGCGCCTTCATGCGCCCGCGGCGGCACATCGCGCTCGGCGAGAAGGTCAAGAGCGCCGTCATCTTCGGCAACACGTTCACGGGCGCGCCCGCGATCGAGAACGCCGCCAAGGGCGATGTGAAGATCGACCTGAACGCATCGTACGTCCCGGCGAAGGCGAAGTGACGCCGCGCGGCGTTCGATGGCGCTCTCCCTGCTTCCCGAGGTCCAGCGCGAGATCATCGCCGCCGTCGATGAGGCCTGCGGCGCCGAGGTGTTCTTCGGCGCCGCGGTCAGCGCCGCCGGGAAGGTGGCCGGAGTCGAGGTCCTCGCGCGCGGGGACGCGGACGAGGTCCCCGCGATGCTCGCCACGCTCGACGTCTGGGATCTCGTCATCCACAACCACCCGAGCGGAGACCTGAGGCCGTCGAAGGCCGACCTCGGCGTCGCCGCCGCGGTGGCCTCCGCCGGCAAGGGCTTCGCCATCGTCGACAACCGCGCATCGCGCATGTACGTCGTCGTGGAGCCGCCGCTCCCGGCGGAGAGGACGCCGGTCGCCGAGGAGGACGTCGAGCGGTTCTTCGCATCGGACGGCCCCCTCGCGGCGGCGGCGGGGGAGTACGAGAGCCGCCCGGGGCAGCTCGCGATGGCGAAAAGCGTGGCCGATGCGTTCAACGCGGAGCGCGTCTGCGCGGTCGAGGCCGGGACGGGCAGCGGCAAGTCGTTCGCGTACCTGGCGCCGGCGATCATGTACGCCAAGGCGAACCGCGTGCGCGTGATCGTGGCGACCGGAACGATCAACCTGCAGGAGCAGCTCATCGGCAAGGACCTGCCGGTGCTGCGGCGCGCGTTCGGCGCGTTCTGGGATGCGCCGAAGGAGGAGCCGTTCCAGTACGCGCTCATCAAGGGCCGCGGAAACTACCTGTGCAGGCGGCGCGTCAAGGAGCTGCTTGCCGAGCCCGAGCAGCTCGCGCTTGCGGCCGAGGACGATCGCGAGCAGGCCGAGCTCGATCAGGTGCTCGCGTGGGCCGTGCGCACCGAGGAGGGCACGCTGTCGGATCTGCCGTTCCACCCGCGCGCGGGCGTGTGGGAGCACGTCCAGTCGGACGGCGACCGGTGCTTCGGCGTCCGCTGCCCCGAGTTCCGCGCCTGCGCCTACTTCCGCGCGCGCATGCAGGCCTCGCGCGCGAGCATCCTCGTCGTCAACCACCACCTTTTCTTCGCCGACCTGGCGGCGCGGAGCGAGAGCGGCAACCGCACGGCGACGCTCGTGCTCCCCCCCTGGCAGCACGTGATCTTCGACGAGGCGCATGACCTGGAGGACGCGGCCTCGTCCTTCTTCGGGACGACGCTCGCCGCGCACGGCGTCTTGCGGCGCCTGGGGAAGCTCAAGTCCGCGAAGCGCGCCGGCCGGGGAGCCTTGCCGGCGCTCCAGGCCAGGTTGCTCCGCGCGGGCGAGACGGCGCTGGCCGCGGAGATCGAGGGCGCGGTCGGGCCGGCGATCGACGGGGCGCGGGCGCTCGTCGGGTCGTTCTTCGACCTCGTGCGCGACCGCGTGGGCGCGCGCGCGGGAACGGGCGGCCCCGAGCCGTCGCTTCGCTACCGCGGCGAGGATGACCCGTGGGGCGAGGTGTTCCGCGCGTGCCTGGAGTGCGCGGCGAGCGTGGGCGGCCTCAAGGCGCACATCGCGAAGCTCAGGGATGCGCTCGGCGACCGCGGGGATGATGACGAGAGCCTGCGGCCGGCGGCGACCGAGCTTCACGCGGCCTGCCGGCGGCTCGACGCGCTTCAGCGGGAGCTCGAATTCTTCGCCGACGCGCGCGACACGGAGCAGGTCCGGTGGGTGGAGATGCGGACCTACCAGAAGCGCGCCTACGCGGTGTGCCGCGCGGCGCCGCTCCTCGTCGGCCCGCAGCTCGAAGAGCATCTCTGGCGCACGACGCCGACCTGCGTGCTGACATCGGCGACCCTGTCGGTCGACGGGAAGATCGCGTACCTGGCGGATCGGCTGGGCCTCTCGGGCCTCGGCGGGACGCGCTTCGCCTTCCTGCAGGTGCCGAGCCCGTTCGACTGGGAACGGCAGGCCGTGCTGCTGGTGCCCGCGGACATCGCGGAGGTGGGCACGCCGCTCTTCGCGGAGGAGTGCACCGAGTGGATCGTCGAGGCCTGCAGGATCACGCGCGGCCGCGCCTTCGTCCTGTTCACGTCGTACGGCATGCTCGAGCAGCAGCACCGCGCGGCCCGCGCGGCGCTCGAGGACCTGCAGCTCGAGGTCCTCGCGCAGAAGGCGTTGCCGCGCACGCAGCTTCTCGCGCGCTTCAAGGAAAGCGGCCGGGGGGTTCTCTTCGGCACGGACAGCTTCTGGCAGGGCGTCGATGTGCGCGGCGAGGCGCTCTCGTGCGTGATCATCGCGCGCCTGCCGTTCGAGGTGCCGACCGAGCCGCTGCAGGTGGCGCGCATGGAGGACATCAAGGCGCGGGGCAAGGACCCGTTTCGCGCGTTCGCGCTGCCGCAGGCCGTCCTCAAGCTGCGCCAGGGGTTCGGCCGCCTGATCAGGAGCCGGACCGACCGCGGCGCGGTCATCGTGCTCGACAAGCGCATGGCGACGAGGAGCTACGGGCGGATCTTCATGCGGTCGCTGCCGCCGGTGCGGGCCGTCGTGGGGGACCGCGGGCGGCTGCTCGCGGCGCTCGCCGAGTTCTTCGGGGAGCGGGCGCGGCCCGCGGAGAAATGCGTATGAGATCGACGGAACGGATGGCCGCGGCGATGCGGCGCGAGGTCCCGGACCGCGTTCCCGTGATGTGCCAGCTCGCCCTCGGGCACTACTTCCTGCACGGGGGAGAGGATCCGCTCGCGGTGTGGTACACCTCGGGCGGGTTCGCGCGGGCGCTGGTCGCGCTGGCGCGGCGCTACCGGTTCGACGGCGTGCTCGTGAACCTCCCGGGCCGCGACCCGGACATCGAGCGTCACATCGTGTCGATGACGCGGGAGGGGAATGCGCGGCGCATTCGCTTTCGCGACGGGAGCCATGCCGTGCTGCCGGACGACGATAACGCGCGCTACATCCCCGCGGGCGGCGCGAGCCCCCATCCGCCGCTGGATGCGGTCGACCCCGAGAAGCTCTTCTACGTCGAGCCGTGGGATGCGACCGGCGTGAGCTACCCGTACCGCTGGGGGTTCGGCGCCGCGGCCGAGCCCGGGGATGGATTCTTTCCGCCGTACCACCTCGACACGCTGCGGGAGGTCGTGCGGCTGGCGGGCGGCCAGCTCTCGGTGCACGCCGAGGTGTTCTCGCCCTTCAGCCAGTTCCTGGAGCTCGTGACGCTCGGGGAAGGGCTGCTCGCGCTGCTCGCCGAGCCCGGGAAGGTGCACGCCTGCCTCGCGCGCCTGGTCGAGGGCGCGCGGTGCCAGGCGCGGCTCATGGCCGCGGCCGGCGCCGATGCGATCCTCGTCTCGAGCGCGTACGCGGGCGGCGGGTTCCTCTCGCGCGAGCTGTACCGGGAGTTCGTGCTGCCGTACGAGCGGCGTCTGATCGAGGGCATCAAGGCGGCCGCGGGCGCCGTCGTGTACACGCACACGTGCGGCGCGATCGGCGACAGGCTCGATCTCATGCTGGCGACGGGGACCGGCGGCATCGACACCCTCGACCCGCCGCCGCTCGGCACGGTCGAGCTCGCGGAGGCGAAGCGAGCGCTCGCCGGGCGGGCCTTCATCAAGGGCAACATCGATCCTGTGAGCACGCTCCTCAAGGGCTCGGTCGCCGATGTGCGCGCCGACGCGCGCGCCCGCCTCGCGATCGCCGCGCCGGGCGGCGGCTACATCCTGAGCTCGGCCTGCAGCGTCCCGCCGCACGCGCCGCCCGAGAACGTGGCGTGCCTGGCCGAGGAGGCGGCGCGGTTCCGGTACTGACGCGGGGCGCCGTCACCGCAGCGCGAGGCACAGGAGGCCCGCGGCCACGGGCACGATGGCGTTGTCCAGATCCCCGAAGGGCAGCGATTCCAGGAGGGCCGCGAAGAGCGCGACGAGGAGCGCGGCGGGCCACGGCAGCCAGACGAGGCAGACGCACAGGGAGGCGGCGAAGCCCGCGAGCGTGCCCTCGACGGTCTTGCGGCGATTCCAGGGAAGCGGCAGGCGGCCCCAGAACCGGCCGACGATGCTTGCCATGCCGTCGCCGAAGGCGACGACGCCGATCGCGACGTAGGAAACCGGCGCCGGAAACTCCAGGCACGTGAGCACGCCGAATCCGAGCGCCAGCGGGGCGAACGCGAAGCGCCGGGTCTCCCGCGCGCGGAGCGCGTGGCGCGTCACGGCGCCGATGAGCGGCACGGAGAAACCGTTGAGCCTGAAGTACTCGCTGACGGTGTAGGCCAGCATGGCCGCCGTCAGGAGCGCCGCGGCCGCGGGCGGATTCGGCAGGGCGAGGAACGGCCACACGAAGGCCATGGCGTGGATGCCCCGGCGCACGAGCTCGCTGCGCGGCACGAGTTCGGGCGGTCCGGCGTGCCCGTGGAGCACGGGGGGCAGGATGTCCTGCAGGTCGGCGCTCTCGATCAGGATGTCGGCCCTGCGCCTGACGCCGAACGTCGCGCGCACGCCGATCGAGAGGCCGGCGCGCTCCATGAGCCCGAGGTTGTTGTCATCGTCGCCCACGGCCGCGAACGCGCGCCACGGGAGGCCGCGGGCGGTCCGCCATGCCTGGACGAAGGCGGTCTTGCCGTCCTCGCGCGCCAGGTCTCCGCCGATCGCCCCCGTGAGTCGTCCGCCCGCGACGGCGACATCGATGCCCGCGCCCTCGTCGGCGCCGAGTTCCTCCGCGAGCCGCTTGACGAGCGCGTCGGGAACGCCGCTTGAAAGGATGAGGACGCGCAGGCCGGCCGCCTTGAGCGCCGCAACGGTCTCGCGCGCGTGCGGGGCCCGCGGCATCGCTTCGAACACCGTGCGCAGGGCCTCCGCCGGAAGGCCGCGCAGCCGCGCGAAGCTGCGCGCGAGAAGCCCCGTGAGCGGGAGACTGCCGATGTTGAACAGGAACGCGTCGCGCAGGGCGGCGAGCAGGACATCGATTCCCATGTGCCGGGAGAGGTGCACGAAGAAATTGCCGCGGAAGATGACCCCGTCCACGTCGAGGATGACGACGCGGAGACCGCCGCCGGCGGCGTTGCCGCGCGATCGGCCGTCCGGGGGCGGCGCGGGGGCCGCGCTGTCGCTGGGCGTATCGTCGTGCATGTGAACGGCGGGCTATCTTACCATGTTCCCCGGATCCGCCGCTCCCGATGCCGGTATTTACAGGCCGGAGCCGGCTCCTATAATTGCTCGGAACGCCGGCGGCGCCGCGTGGGCCGCGGCGGCGTCTACGAACTCGGGAGTTCCCATGGTCTTGTCTCGTGCCGAGCTGAAAACCAGGCTCGGCGATCTCGCGCAGCGCTTCGATGAGCTGTGCCGGGCGGTCGATCACCGTGCGCTCGTCGAGCGCCAGTCGGCGCTCGAGCTGCAGATGGCGCAGGCGGGCTTCTGGGAGGACCAGGAGCGGGCCAGGCGGGTGATCGCCGAGCTGAGCGATGTGAAGCGGACGAACGACGACATCCAGGCGCTCGCCAGGAGCCTGGCGGATGCGCGCGAGCTGGCGGCAATCGCCATCGAGGAGGACGACGACGGCCTCCTGGGGGAGATGGAGCCCGAGCTTGCCAAGGCGCGCGGCGCGCTCGAGGAGCTCGAGATCGCGATGATCCTGGGAGGGCCGTACGACAAGGAGTCGGCGTTCCTGAGCGTGCACGCGGGCGCGGGAGGCACCGATGCGGCCGACTGGGCGCAGATGCTCGGCCGCATGTACGCGCGCTGGGCCGAGGACCAGGGCTACCAGGCGGCGGTCGTCGACACGGTGCCGGGCGAGGAGGCCGGCGTCCGCCAGATGACGCTGAGCATCAAGGGCGTGCGCGCGTACGGCTACCTCAAGGCCGAGATCGGGGTCCACCGCCTGGTGAGGATCTCGCCGTTCGACGCCAAGAAGCGGCGCCACACGTCCTTTGCGGCCGTCGATGTGATTCCCGATGCGAGCGAGGAGATCAATGTCGAGATCCGCGACTCCGATCTCAGGATCGACACCTTCCGCGCGGGCGGAGCGGGCGGCCAGCACGTCAACGTGACGGACTCGGCGGTCAGGATCACGCACGCGCCCACCGGCATCGTCGTCCAGTGCCAGAACGAGCGCTCGCAGCACTCCAACCGTGCGACCGCCATGAAGATGCTCAAGGCCCGCCTCATCGGCATCGAGGAGAAGAAGCGCGAGGACACGCTCAAGCATGCGTACGACGAGAAGGGCGAGATCGCCTGGGGGAACCAGATCCGCTCGTACGTGCTCCAGCCGTACACGCTGGTCAAGGACCACCGCACGGACCTCGAGGTGGGGAACGTGCAGGCGGTGCTCGACGGCGCGCTGGCGCCGTTCATCAACACGTACCTGCGCGCGCGCCTGCTCGAAGGCAGGAAGTAGGGCCGGCGCCGCCGGTGTCTGATTCGCCGCCGATCCCGCCATGCCGGATGCGCGCAGCGCTTGAAGTTGATCCGCGCCGCCGGAGACTCCGGATTGCACGGCACCATCGACGTCGCCCGATCGCGGGCGCTATGCATCGAGGCGCTGCCGGAACAAGTCCCTCAGCGCCTGCGCCTCGCTCCGTGCGGCGTCCTTCCACGACATGCCCGGCCGGTCGCGGTGGGCGTAGATGATGCTGCGCGACGCGGTGATCAGCGCGCCGCGGCGTCCCGGCAGGAACGCGGGAGCGAGGTCTTCGACCTTGCCGCCCTGGGCGCCGACGCCGGGGAGCAGGAACAGGGTCTCCGGCATGGCGTCGCGGAGCTCGCGCAGAACGCCGGGGTACGTGGCGCCGGCGACGGCGCCGACGCCGGTCAGGCCGCACGCGCCGGGAAGCTCGGCGCCGAGCTTCCGGACGAGCGCCGCCGCGTACAGGTACAGCGGCCGCCCGCCGCTCAGGAGATCCTGGAGCTGCGGCCCGGACGGGTTGGAGGTCTTCACCAGGACGAAGAGTCCCTTGCCGCGGGGGGCGGCCTGTCTGACGAAGGGCAGAATGCCGTCCTCGCCGAGGTACGGGTTGACGGTCACCGCATCGGTCGCGGGCCCGGGCGTGCCGGGAAGATCCCCGAGCTGCGCCTCGGCGTAGGCCTCCGCGGTCGACCCGATGTCGGCCCGCTTGGCATCGAGGATCGTCACGAGGCCGAGGCGCTGCGCGTGCCGGAGCGACCGCGCGAGAGCGGCGGCGCCGGCGGCGCCGAGGCGCTCGTAGAACGCGCTCTGGAACTTCACGGCGATGACGGCCTCGGCGACGGCCTCGAGAATGCCGGCGCTGAAGCGCTCGAACGCCTCGGCGAGCGCCTCGGGCTCCGCGCCGCCCGCGGCGGCGTCCGGCGGAAAGAGCGCCGGATTGGGATCCATGCCGACGACGATGGCGCTTTCCTTGCGCCGCACGGCATCATCGATCCTGTCCGCGAATGCCTGCATGGGGCTCCCCCTTCGACTCACTCGGACGCCTGCCGAGGCGCCCGCCAGGCTCCCTCGCGGTCCTGCGCCGCGGCGAGGGCCTGCGCGATGGCCGCGAGGCGCTCCTCGACGGTCGCGATGAAACGCGCCTCGGCCTCGGTGCCCCGCGGGGCGCGGCGGTGGTACGCACGGCCGAGCTCGAACGCGTCCTGCGCCTGCCGGTGGAAGGCCGAGGCGAAGAAGCTCTCGCCCGCCTCGACGAAACCCTCCAGCGGGCCGTGCTCGGGATACATGAGCTCGTAGAAGCCCTCGATGCCCTGCGGGTGGCACGCGGCGATGAACTCGCCGCGGTTGAGAAAGAGCGAGCGGATGAGGATCTTCTGGCCGCGGAATCCCGGCAGCAGGGTCTCGAGGCGCTCGCGCGCCGTGCGGTAGAGGAACTCGATGTGCTGCATCTTGTGGGGGACCAGCCTGAGGGCTTCTTCCATGATCGCCTGGAGCTCGGCCTGGGCGTCGGCGCGCGCCCAGTACAGCGCGTAGTGCTTGACCGTGTAGTGCTCCTCCTTGAGGATCGAGATCTCGTGGAAGATGTCGCTCACGTAGCGGTCGAGAAGATCGGTCCGGTCGCGGTCGCGGAAGATGTCGTGGCAGTAGTCCTTGAGCGTGAAGAGGTAGCGGTCGCGGAGATCCTCGAGCTTCTGGAACTCGATCAGGCCGGCCAGGTCGGTCGGGCTGAGCTGGAGCGTCTCGCGCGAGGCGCCGTTCTTCGCGCAGATCCCGGCGATGTTCTCCTCGTACTGATCGTGGATGTGGCGGTACGCCAGGAACGATCGGTAGAAAAGCTCGATGATCTTCCAGATCTTGTGCTCGACTACCTGGGCCATGGCTCCTTCCGTGTGCGGCGCCGTGCGACGGCGCACGGCCGTCGTTCCGTGCGGCGCCGTGCGCCATGCACGATCAGTCTACACCGTGCGCACGCGGTGGAACAGGCCTACTTCGTCCGTTCGAGGATGTGGAAGCCGTACTGGGTTTCGACGACGCCCGAGAGATCTCCTACCGTGAGCTCCTTGACCGCGCTCTCGAAGGCCGGCACCATCTGGCCCTCGCCGAACGTGCCCAGGTCGCCGCCGTCGTTCTTGGACGGACAGTCGGACCATTGCTTCGCAAGCTCGGCGAACTTGCCCGCGTCCTTCTGAAGCTCGGCCAGAAGCTCGCCGGCTTTCTTCTGCGCATCCTCCTTGGTGCGCGTGACCGCGGCGTCGCGCGTCGAGCCCTGGTACGCGATGAGAATGTGGCGCGCGCCGTACTTGACGGCCGCGGGCTTCTCCGCGGGAGGCGGCGGCGGGGGCGGGTCGACGGGCGCCGGGGGCGTTGCCTCGGCGGGCGCGGGAGGACCGGCCTCGGCGGGTTCCGGAGGTCCGGCCTCGGCGGGCGCGGGCTCCTCCTGCTTGGGCTCCTCCTTCTTCGGCTTGAAGTCTTCCGCCTTCTTGTCGATCGACTTGAGCTTCCACTCGGCGATGGTCATGATCCTGCGGTCGCCGCGCACGGTGACGTACCTGTCGGTCTTGAACTTCGGCGCGGGCGGCTCGGCGGGCGCGGGAGCGGCGGCGGGCGCCTCGGCCGGGGCCTCGGGCTGGAAAACCTCGCCGGCCGGCGCCTGAGGCGGCGCCTCTGCGGGCAGTTCGGTCGCAGGCAGCGCCGGAGGCGGCGGCTCGGCGACGGGGGGCGCGGCCGGGGTCGCCGCGGGCTCGGGCGGAGGAGGCGGCGGCTCGGCGGCGTCCTGAATCGCGCTGGATCCGCCGCTCTCGGTCGATGTCGGCGCGGCGGGAGCCGGGTCGACATCGGGCGCCGGAGGCTCCGGAGCCGCTCCGGTCTCGGGAACGGCGGGCTCCGGGGACGCCTCGGTCTCGGGAGCGGCGGGTCCCGGGGGCGCCTCGTCCTTCTTCTCCTCCTCGGGCACCTGCGCGCCGACGAGAATCTCGTATGTCCTGGGCTTCTCGGACTTGAACTCCTCCTTGGTGAAGCTCGTCGTCACCTTGAGCGTGAGGTAGGCAGGCTCCAGGCCGTAGTCGGCGAGCGGCGCGGGCTTCACGGGATCGGTGCCCGTGAAGCGGTCGAACTGGCTCGTGAAACCCGAGCGGGCGGACGAATCGGCCTCGAAGCGCTCGCCGTTCGCCGCGACGACGTACCACTTCGTCTCCTTGACGGTCTTGGGCATCTGCCCGCCGGCATCGTCCTTGTCGCCGCCGGGTTCCTCGATGGGCTTCTCCTCTTCCACCTTCTCCACGGTGAAGCGCTCGCCGTCCGCGCGGATGACCTCGATCTTGGCGACATCCTCGCCCTTGTCCTTGTTGAACTCGACAAGGGTCGAGTTGAGCCAGTTCCTGGACCAGTTGTCGCCGTAGGTCTTGAGCTTCCAGGACAGCGCCGGCGCCACGCTGTACACCTCATCCTTGCCGTCCAGGCGCACGAACCCTCGGTTCATCGAGCCGGAGACGCTCTTCCCCACGACCAGCGCCCAGAGGTCCTTGCCGCGCGCATCCGCGAGGGCGATCTTCTTGCCCTTCTCGGCGTCGACCTCGTAGTCCGCGTGCGAGGCGGCGGTGCGGGCCTCGAGACGCTCCTCGCCGAGCTTCATGAGGTCGAGGATCAGCTCGTCCACGAACTTCTTGTCCGCCGGGTAGTCGTGGAGCGCGGGGAGGGCCCACTCGCCGTCCTTCCGGGCGACGACCATCTCCTTGTCCTTGTCGCCCGTGACGGTGATCCGCCCGACGTCGCTCGGGCTGATCGCGGCCCTGAGCGCGGAGAAGACGACGTCGCGCGGCGGCGGCGTGTAGTCCGCGTCCTTGCGGTTGACGATCGCCCAGATGCCCAGGAGGACCGCCAGAATCACGAGCGCGATGAGAGATTTCTTGAAGGGCTGCATGGTCCGTCACCTCGTTTCCCGTTCGTTGCCGAAGGCTCGCTGCCCCCGTTCCTCCTGGACGCGGCGCTCGTACACGCCGCTTCCGTGCCGTCTGAACGCGGCGTAGATGATGCCGAGCGCGGCGACCATGAGCGGCATGCCGAGCACGTTGAACCACTTGAGGAGGTTCTTCGTCGTCGCCGAGACCGCGGGGTCGAGCGGCCGGCGCGAGGACTGCTTGGAGCGGATCGAGATCAGCTCGCTGCCGAGCGAGAAGGCCTCGACGATGCTCCGCAGGAAGAAGTAGTTGCCGACGTACAACCGCTGATCGTGCTCGCGGTAGTAGACATCCTTGCAGAAATCGGGGCTGCCGACCACCAGCACGTTCGCGCCCTTGGGCTCGGCGACGCGCCCCTTCTCGGGCGGCGCCTCGGGCTTCTCGGCGTCGTCCTTGCCCGCCGCATCGGCGTCCTTGTCGGGCCACGCGGGCAGATCCTTGCCCTCGTACGCGAAGGGGAACGTTCCCCTGAGCAGGGCGATGAGGTTCTGGGCGCCGCTCCAGGGAAACGTCTCGAGCTGCTCCTCGCGCTCCGGGCCGTTGGCCTGCAGGTCGCCGATGTTCATGGCCGGAGTCTTGCCGAACCAGGTGCGGTCCTCGGTCCTGACGAGCACCTGGGCGTCGATCTGCTTCTCGGCGAGCGTCTCGCGCGCCTCCACCGACCACGCCACGGCCCACGGGCAGACGATGGTCTCGACGCCGCGCAGGAAGGGCGAGCTCTGGTCGAACTGGTTCTCCCGCGCGAGCGCGTGCAGCGGGATCGGGAACCGCCGCTTGACCGGCATCTGGCCGAAGATCGTGTTCTCCCTGCGCGTCGTGCTGATCACGCCGCACTGGAGGGAATTGAGCGGGCGCTTGTCGTCCTTGACGCCCCACCCGCCGAGGAGGTCCTCCAGGCCCGTGCTCAGCGGCATCACGCGCCCCATCTGCATGTCGGCCGAGTAGTTGCCGGCGAGGACTATGAGGTTGCCGCCGGAGGACACGAACTTGCCGATCTCGGCGACCTGGCGCTTGTCGAGATCCCTGGGCTGGGCGAGGATCAGCGTCTTGGCCTTGGCGGGGATCGGGTCGTCCCGGGTGAGCTTGGTTTGCTGCACGCTGAAGAGCTCGCCCAGGGCCTGCTTCAGGACCTGGTACTCCTCCTCCTCGCCCTCGGGAGGCTGCGGGAACATCTGGCGCGGATCGGGCGGCTTGGGCTGGGCGGGCTTGGGCTGGCCGTTGAAGAAGGCGACGACGGGCTTCTCGCTCTCGGGAATCGTGAGCTTGAGGACGCGGCTCGCCAGCTCGTACTCGAAGTTCTCGAGCGTCTGGTGCTCGGGAATCATCTCCTCCGCGCTCTTGTAGGCGACCCCGATCGCGGAGTAGAGGCTCGACACCTCGACCTTGTCCTGGCGGATGATCTGCGCGCTGAGCTTCCGGATTCCCTTCTGCGCGAACTCATCGAGGACCTTTTCGCGCCCGGTCCGCTTGCGCGTCGACATCTGCCCGGTGAAGGGGTCGAACTGCATGTCGTCATCGTCGTCCTTCACCTCGGCGCCGTCCTTCGCGGCCGCGCCCTTGGCCTTCGCGCTCGTCTCCTCGCGTTCGGCGGCGATCCTCGTCGCCTCCTCCTCGGGGTCGACGACGTTGATCAGGAAGTTGCCGGGCGGCGCCAGGCGCTTGACCTCGTTCAGGAAATCGACGGTGTCCTGCCTGAGCGGCGCGAACTGGCCGGGCAGCTCCTTGGAGACGTAGTAGGTCACCGTGATCAGGTCGTTGAGCCGGCTGAAGATCTGCCTGGTGGCGTCCGAGAGCGTGTACTCCTTGTGCTGGGTCATGTCGATGCGCACGGCGCGCGACGGCAGTTGGCCCACGATCAGGTTGAGCATCGCCGTGATCACGAGGAGCACCGCGACGAAGACGATGCTCGAGAGCAGGAACGAGGTTTTGCGTTTACTCACGGGAGACCTCCGTTAGTACTTGCGCCGCTCGACGGCGATGTGGTTCAGAAGGAGCGCCAGGACGGTCATGCTCAGGAAGTAGATGATGTCGCGCAGGTCGAGGACCCCGCGGCCGAGCGTCTCGAGATGGTTGAGAGGGGAGAAGTAGGCCAGGAAGTCGCCCACCTTCCACCCGCCGAAGAAGTTGTTGACCTCCGCCCCGACGTACTGGATGCCGAGGGCCATCAGCACCACGCCCGCGACGCTCGTCACCATGAGCGCGACGACCTGGTTCTCGGTCGTCGCGGAGATGCACGAGCCGATCGCGAGCAGGAGCGCCCCCGCGAGGAACGCCCCGATGTAGCCCGTGACGATCTTGCCCCAGTCGGGGTCCCCGACGATGGCCACCGTGATGGGCACGGTGACGGTCAGGAGCAGCGTGATGCCCAGGACCGAAAGCCCCGCCAGGTACTTGCCGATCACGATCTCGTGGCTGCGCATGGGCACGGTCATGAGAAGCTCCAGCGTGCCGAGCTTCTTCTCCTCGGACCAGAGCCGCATGGACATCGCGGCCGTGAAGACGGTGAAGAACCAGGGCATGGCCTGGAAGTACAGCTTCATGTTGGCGTCGTCGGCCACGAAGAAGTGCAGGAAGAAGAAGAAGACGAAGCTCATGAAGCCGAGGAACACGATCATGAAGATGTAGGCGATCGGCGAGTGGAAGTAGTTCTTGAACTCACGCTTGAATATGGTCCATATGTTCATGGCGGCCTCCTTCTATCGCGTGCGCGTGATGGCCAGGTAGACGTCCTCGAGCGAGCTCAGTTCGGTCGACGCCTCGAGCACCGGCCAGCCCTTCTCGTGCGCGAGCTTCCCGAACGCGAGGCCGGGGTCGCCGGCCGTGGTGAACACGAGGTGGAACGCGGCGGTGCCGTCGCGCTGCTCGACCCGCACATCGCGCGCGCCCTCCAGGCGCGCCAGCGATTCCCTGACCTCGTCGGCGCTGCCCTGGACGCGCCCGCGGAAGCGGATGCCGCCGAGCACCTTGCGGGCCAGATCGGCGGGCGTGCCGTTGGCGGCGATGCGCCCCTGGTTGATGATGATGATTCGCTTGCAGATCGCCTCGATCTCCTGGAGGATGTGGGTCGAGAAGACGACGACCTTCTCGTTGCCGATGTCGCGGATCAGGTCGCGGATCTCGATGATCTGCTGGGGGTCAAGACCGCTCGTCGGCTCGTCGAGGATCAGGACGGGCGGGTCGTGAATCAGGGCCTGCGCCACGCCGACGCGCTGGCGGAAGCCCTTGGAGAGATTGCCGCAGTTCTTCTTGGTGACGGCGCGCAGGCCCACGCGGTCGATGATCTGGCCGACGCGGCGCGCGCGCTCGGCGGCGGGAATCCGGCGGGCCTGGGCTATGAAGGCCAGGTACTCCTCGACGCGCATCTCGTTGTACAGCGGCACCGATTCCGGGAGGTAGCCCACGCGCGCGCGGACCTCCTGCGGCTGCGCGACGATGTCGAAGCCCTCGACCGTGGCCGTCCCCTCGTCCGGGACCAGGTACGTCGTCAGGATCTTCATCGTCGTGCTCTTGCCGGCGCCGTTGGGCCCAAGGAAGCCCAGGATCTCGCCCTTCTCGACGCCGAAAGTGACGTTGTCGACCGCGATGGTCGCCCCGAAACGCTTCGAGATGGTCTTGACGTCAATCATACGTGACTCCTTGTGGAACGGCGAATCCGGACCGCCCCGAAGGGGTCCGGCGCCCGCAAACCACGAACCGTTCGGAACTTAGAGTGTGCAATCATAGCGGGTGTCACAGGTGCGTTCAAGAGCCGGATGCACTGCGGCTCGACCGGCCGCAAGGCAGAAGAGACGCGGCGCGGGGGGGAAATGTTACAAGAAAACGGCGATTGCGGGGGCGGGCCCCTACTTGACCGGTTTCTCGGCGAGCCCGCCGGCGGGCGCGGCGAGGAGGGACTCGACCTGCGCGCGGCCCCAGGTGCGGGCGAGGAGGGTTTCGGCGTCCTTGCATGCCGTGAGGCCTTCGCCCCGGGTGACGTACACGTGCGCGAGCATCTCGACGGCGCCTTCGCCGTCGCCGTCGCCCGCGCGTCTCAGCGCCTCCGTCACCATGTCCTTCAGGGCCGCGTCGAAGCGCGCCACGATCAGGTCCCGCGCCTTGCGGCTCAGGAGCGCGCCGAGCTCCGTCCTCATCGCATCCCTGGACGGAAAGTATCCCCGGGAGTAGGGATCGACGCCGGGCGGGGCCTGGGCGGTGTAGCTGCGGCTGACGGCAAGCGTCTCGGGCGGGATATCCGCGCTGCCGAACGCCGGGCAGAACGCGAGCGTCACCCCGAGGTCGGCCCTCACCTGGTGATAGACGACGGAGACCTGCGCCTTCTTCCATTCGAAGTGGTACGCGTGGGCGGGAAGGGATTCGAGCTGCCGCGCGAGCTCCCGCCGGCGTTCGTCGAGGAACGCGGTCCTGCGCCGAAGGACTTCGCGCTCCCACGGGTCGCCGGGTTCGGGCGCCGCGGCGCACGCCGTGCCGGCGAGCGCGATCTCGGCGAGGAGCCCGTCGCGCGCGGGATGCGGGCGGCGCCGGAGCTCCGCCGGGACCTCCTTCTCCTCGATGCCGACCGACGGCGGCGACTCGGCGAGCACGAGCTCGGGCCTGGTTGCGTCGACCTTGAGGACGGCCTGCCCGTCGCCGAGCGGCAGGCGCGCGTCCCGGAGCCAGGCCGCGATCTCCTCGGCGCCCTCGCCGGCGACCGCGATGGCGGGCGAGCGCGCGAGGAAGCTGAAGCGCGCCTTGCGCTCGCTGTCCGTCCACATCTCCGGAAACACCGCCCGCGCGCTGCTCAGGAGCAGCAGCGCGTTGGCCGCCATGTTGTCGGTGAGGTGCTGCTTGAGCTTCTGGGACAGGAGATTGCTCAGGCGCGCCTCGAACTGCGCGCGCCGTTCCTCGGCCACGGGGATCGGCCCGAGGTGCGTTTCGCCGAAGAGCGCCAGCGCGCGGCGTATGTCGCCCGAGAGAAACGCCGCGTCGAGCGCCTGATCGGCGGCCGCGTCGAGGCGCCCGCGCGCCTGCCGGACGCGGAACCGGAAATCGGCTGCAGGCGGCGCGACGCGTTCGGCGGCGGAGAGCGCGGCGGCTGCATCGAGGAGGCGCTGCTCCGCGAGTGCGCGGTCGAACTCGGCCAGCAGGCGCTCGGTGTCCGTGGCCTGCGCCGCCGTTTCCCTGAGCAGCGCGTCCTCGGGCGAGAAGGGTGCGGCGCCGTCGCCTTCCCAGGGCAGCGCGCGCCGGTACCGGTGCGGGAACGCGATCCGCATCGTGTACTCCGGGTCATCGGGCGCGGGCAGCGGCAGCAGCGCGCACAGGGCATCGGCGTCTCTGATTGCCGAGGCGGCCTCTGCGGCCAGGCCGGCGTCCAGCGACTCCGCCGCGTGCCGCGCCGCGTGCTCGCGGCTCCGGTCGCGGGCCTCCCGGCAGAGCGCATGCAGGCGCCCGTCGTGCGGCGCGGCTCGCAGGAGCGCGATGCCGAGCCCGAGGGCCTCCGGCCAGTTCTCATCGGCGAGCAGGCGCTCGATCTCCGCCGTGCCGTCCTCGATGGCGCGCAGGCGGTTGTCGGTGGTGCGGAGAAGCGCGGCCGTCTCGGGCGCCGCGACAAGGTCGTACGCATTGACGAGGAGGGGGAGCGCGGCCGCGTCCCTGCCTGCGGCAAGCGCGGCGCGGGCCTCGGCGAGGAGCTGCGCGCTCCAGCGCGCGGCGCAGGCGTCGCGCGNNCGCGCGACGCCGCCGTCTGGAGGTGGGGATAGGCCTCGGCGTAGCGTCCCGCGTCGAGAAGGTACCGCCCGTACGTGAGCACGCTCGTGTCGGCGCAGCCGCAGAGCGCCAGCGCAAGAACCAGGATTGCTCGTCGCATCTCCCCAACTGCCGGTAATTCCCTCACAGAAAGCTATCATCGAGGGGAAACGCGCGCAAACGGAGAGCGGCGTCAGCCGATCACGTCGGCCCACCAGACGATATCCGGGCCGGCGCGGAGGGTGCGCCGCACCCTGAGGGGGAGGGCATCGTCCATGTTCTTGACACCGAGGCCTCCGACCGGGCCCGCCGCGATGGCGCCGCCCGCGATCTTGGGCGCGACGAAGACGACGACGCGGTCGACGAGCCCGGCGTCGAAGAAGGCGCCGAGGAGCGCCTCGCCGCCCTCCAGGAGCAGGTGGTGAATGCCGCGGCCGCCGAGATCGCGGAGGATGCCCGCGAGCGCGCCGCGGCCGCGCGCGGGCTTCACGCGGACGGCGTCGATGCCGAACGCCGCGAGCGCCCGCGCATGGCCGGCGCGCGCGGTGTAGACGAGCACCGGGCCCTTCGCGCGCGTGGCGAACACGCGGGCATCGAGGGGCACCCGGCCGCGGCGGTCGAGGATCACGCGCAACGGCGTTCGGCCGCGGGGCAGCCTGCAGGTGAGCTCGGGGTCGTCGGCGAGAACCGTGCCGCTCCCGACCATGACCGCGTCGGCGGTGTTCCTGAGCCCGTGGGCGATGCGCCGCGAGGCCTGGCCGCTGATCCAGCGCGAATCGGACGTGCGCGTCGCGATCTTCCCGTCGAGCGTCATCGCCCACTTGGCGGTCACGAGCGGCCTGCCCGCCCCGACCCACGTGAGATAGGGTGCGTTGAAGTCGCGCGCCTCGGCGGCGAGCGGCCCCTTGGCGACGGCGATGCCGGCCTTGCGGAGCATTGCCGGGCCCTTGCCCGCGGTCGCGGGATTCGGGTCGGGGCAGCCGTAGAAGACGCGGGCGATGCCGGCCGCGATGATCGCCTGCGCGCACGGCGGCGTCTTCCCGAAGTGCCCGCAGGGCTCCAGGGTGACGTAGAGGTCGGCGCCCCGCGGCGATTCGATCGCGGCGGCGATGGCGGCGGCCTC
>DHGK01000040.1:1887-8801 GCA_002402755.1 Planctomycetes bacterium UBA4800 | reverse complement strand
CCGGGCTCCTGTCGCGCAGGAACTCCCGCGCCTCGGCGGCGGCGGGCAGCGTGCCGGCGAGGTCGAGATACGCCCGGCGCACGAAGACCGCATCGGAGCACACCGCGGCGGGCGCGATGCCGCGCTCCTTGAGCCGCTCGAAGACGAGCTCGTCGATGCGCCCCTGCGGAACCGCCGCGCCGTCGCGCTCGTACGGGCGCGTGATGGCCCGCGCAGTGTCGGGGGCGGCCAAGGCCGCCATGAGGACCACCGTGATCATCGCGAGCATCTCCCGTGGCGACGTTCAACCGTGATGACTGCGGGACCCGAGCCGATACCGGCTCCTTCCGTATTAAACACCGAAGAAGCCCGCGAGTCGCGGGGGTGGAGCCGCCTGTCCGAACGCGGGCGCTCAGTCGGCGCGGCGGCTTCCCGGGGCGAGGGCGTTCAGCCGCGCGCGGAGCTCGTCCACGACGGCCTTGAACTCCGGTTCCGCGGCCAGGTTACGGAGCTCCGCGGGGTCCTTGTCGTGATCGTAGAGCTCGCACCCGGCCTTGCCCCAGTCGGTGAATCGCCACCTCTCGGTGCGCAGGCTGTAGCCGCGCGCCTCGCCGGCCCCGCCCCGCCCGCCGCCCCGGAAAACCTGCGTGACCGCGGGCCGGTCCCATGCCGCACGGGGGTTCTCAACCAGCGGGCGCAGCGACACGCCGTCCAGGCAGGCGGGGATCTCGATGCCCGCCAGGTCGGCAAGCGTGGCGTGGAGGTCGACGAGCTCGACGGTCCGCGCGCAGGTCTTCCCGGCGGCGCAGCCCGGCGCGGCGATGACGAGCGGCACGCGGGCGGCCTCCTCGAAGAGCGTCATCTTCTGCCAGAGCTGGTGCTCGTAGAGGTGGTAGCCGTGGTCGCTCAGGAAGACGACGATCGTCTTCTCGGTCAGCCCGAGCCGGTCGAGCGCATCGAGAATGCGCCCCGCCTGGGCGTCCATGAACGACGCGGACGCGAAGTAGGCCTGAATGGCTTCGCGGCGCTGCGAGTCGGTCATGCCCTCCTCGTCGTTCTTGAAGACGAGGGCGGGGCGGGGGACGGTGCTCCGGTAGCCCTCGGGCACGGCGGGCAGCGCCAGGCGCTCGGGCTCGTAGAGGCCGAAGTACTTCTTCGGCGACACGTACGGCGTGTGCGGCCGGAAGAAGCCGGCGCAGATGAAGAACGGCGCGTCCTTCTTCTTCTCGAGCAACCGAATGGTCTCGTCCGCGATCTTGCCGTCGGTCTGCTCGATGTCCTCGCCCTCGGCCGCAAGGCGCGACAGGCGCGCGCCGAGCTGGTTCAGCTTCCAGCCGGTCTTCCAGCTCGAGCGTCCGTCCGGACCGGCCGCGATGCCCTCGATAAGGCCGACATCGTCGACGTCGCGGCCTTTGGGGTTGAACCGGTCCTGCCACGAGTTCGGGTCATCGAGGCCGTCGGTGCCGATCTGCGCGGGCACGCCGTAGTGATAGAGCTTGCCGATGCGCGCGACGTAGTAGCCCGCCTTCCGGAACGTCTGTCCCAGGCTCTGCGCGCCGGGCGTCGTGTCGCGGAACTGGGTCTGGTTGTTCCAGACGCGCGTCGTGTCGGGCCGCAGCCCCGTCAGGAACGACGTGCGCGACGGGTTGCAGAGCGGGTACTGGCAGTACGCCCGCTCGAAGCGCACGCCGCGCGCGGCGAGCCGGTCGATGGCGGGCGACTTCACCACGGGATCGCCGTAGCAGCCAAGCCGGGCCGCGAGGTCGTCGGATACGATCAGCAGGACGTTCGGCCTCGGCCGCTCCGTCGCGCACGCGGCGCACGAAACGACGATCGCCGCGAGCAGCAGGAAGCTTCGTCGCATGGGGTCCTCCTGTTCTATCCGGCTGCGCCGGCCGCGGGATTGCGCGCGCATGGACACGGCGGCGGCTCGCAGGCGGCGTACATGCTACCGCGGCTGTCAGCATTCCGTCTATCGGGATTCGGCGGGAGCGGATTCGGCCGCAGGTTGCGCCGGCGCGTCCTCGGGATCCACCGCGCGCCAGAACAGCGTTCCATCAGGCTTCAGCCCCATCGATCCGCGTTCCCTTCGTTGTGCGTCAAGTAAGTCCAACCGCATCGTCTTGTCAGCATCGACCCAGGCTCCTGCGCCACCTGCGCCGGCGGCTCCTCCGGCATGTCGGGAGGGCCCTCCGGCGTCGAAATCGTCGCCGGGGGACACGTTTCGCCTTGGCCATCGCCGGGCCCCCGGACCGCCGCCGACGGGCAGGAGCCCGGACCTCCGGTCGGGCTTCGCCCTCCCTCCGTTCCGGGCTCCTGCCCGTCGGCCGTCCCGCGCATCAGCTCCCATTCCATACGACCTCCTTGGTGGCTTACGCCACCCGTAAGGAGGAGGTCATTACTCTACGTGATAGATGCTTCTCAACGGCAATCGTTTTGGTAAGGAGCACAGCTCCGGCGAAGCGTCGGATAACTGGCCGCGCGCGGGGCTCTGCAACGTAAGTTCGAGGTATCGGAACCGCTGACCTGCCGGGATGGCCGTCGACCGGATAACGGCCGGCCCCGCGACCATCGACCGCTGCGGATCGCCGCCGCGTTCCGCCCGCCGGCGCCCGAGATTACGGAGAATTCTCCGGGCTGCGCACCCTCACCGAAAGGACACAAATAATCTGAGAGTTAGCATTCAACTGGGTGGGCTGACAAGGACGCTGTCACTGTGAATCAAGCGAATACGTGTACTTCATCTGCATACGTTGCCAGCATGTCAGCCCGTCCTGATACTCTGGTTTGAGAAACTCCTCAATGTCTCCAAGATGTCTCCCCTCACTAACGTACTTATGCACATCGCGGGCGAGCTGTCTACCCTCCAGTGACAAACTGGGATCTTCTGACAGGCTCTTCAGCACTGGAAGACCTGTGCGTCCCCCCAGCATCCATGCCCAATCTTCGCGCGAGACAATGTCGTAGGTACGACTATAGATGCTCCGAAAGGTCCTCGCACTCATACGCGCGTAGACGTGCACATAAAGACTAGGCCACTTGTCCATTCCCCACAAGAGCACGGCAATCAGCAGAAGACCTGCCAAGAGTCCGAGCGTCTTACGCGACCTCACGATCCTCTGCAGAAACGACATCGCACCTTAGACCATTCAAGTGCTTGCCACAGAAAGGCCATTGGAGCCGCCCCATTCTGTGATTTCAACGAGGGGCTATCCACTTTACTCGAGTGTCGACCTGACATAGAAACCCGGGGGTGAGAGCCGAGAAACACGCCGTCGCGCCGTCGCCGGGATCGACTACTACTACCTCGATGAGTTCACATTCCGGTTCAACCGCCGCCGACCGACGTCTCGGGGTCTCCGGTTCTATCGGTTGGCCCAGCAGGCCATTGCCGTGGATTCTGTGCCTTACCGAAGCCTCCTTCTGTCCGGCCACGCAGGGAAGCTGGAATAAAGTGGATGCCCCCTTTTCAACGATTCGCGGGGTATCCTCCACTCCTGTATATCGATATGGAGTGCTTGCGTCCGTATATCGAAACTTATACGCCGCTTTGATCACCGTGAGCTCCTGCACCGTTACTTCTTATACCATTCGAAGATATCACTCAGCTTATGCGTCCCGTTCCAGTCCGTGCTCTTGAAACTGCATCTCCACACGGCCTCTTTCCCCGTTGTCTTTGTGACATACCTGAGCTTGGCCGTCGCTTTTTCTGCCGCTTCATTCAGGCTCAGTGGCTCCGTGCCCTCCGGTTCGCCTGCCAGTCCTTGTAGAAAAGCGACACATGCAGAACCTACTGACGCTATATTCATGGCGTAATCATCGAGTGAGGCTGGAGGTGGCCATCCCAATGTCTTCCAAGCCGGTCCGCAGTTTATGTCAACCTCGCCATCGTGTCCGAAGCCGCCTTGGCGCTTATAGCCAAGCACATGCCACCCGCTGCAACCGCACACCACGAAAAGGCGGGCATTGAATTCCTTCAGGTTCGCTCTGCCGATGTTCGCAATCGACAACTGCCCGTTCACTACTCTCCCGTTCTCATCCCCAGAGGTGTGTCCGCTATACAAGAATACATGTGCATTATCTTTTCCGTACGCCTGGATGGTCTCTCGATCAGTCCCCAACATTCTCCCGGACTCTTTCACATCGAGTTTTGCATTTGTGTACCTTTTTTGCGCGTAAGACTTGATAGAGGCGAATGCCCGCTTGCCAATGCCTCCGTCCGTACCCTCCGCATATCTGAGCCGAATATCCTCAATTCTGTCAGGCTCCATCTGCACCCATTTCGATTCCTCTTCGACCTGCTGACCCAATACGTAACTGAAGGCAAACCCCGTGCAACCCACGGCGATGCTGATCTGGGCCGCCCCCTCGTTCAGCGCCTCGGTGGCGCCCTGCCCAATACTCTCCGTCCCGAAGGCGGTGCCGGCGTAAACGATGATGGTGTGATATCCAGACGATGTCGTTTCTACTGTCTCGTCAAGGCTCCCTTTGACGGAATAACGGTAGCGTTGGTACTCGCTGCCCGTGACCTCGAAATCGCAGAGGCCGTACATCTCGCCCAGCGCATCCACGATGTGCCACGAGCAGCCTGTGTCCGAGCCGTCGTGGAGCGCGAGCAAGCGGCGCGACGAAAAGCTGCGGATGTAGTACTGCGGGTAGTTATCATTGATGCTGAGACACGCACAGAGAAGCTCGCAGCCGGGGCCGTAGTAGTAATCCGCGTAGCTGCCTTCTCGGCGTATGAGTCGGCCGAGCGCATCGTATCTGTAACGTACGTCGGGCGTATCCGGCCCATACCCCGCGAGCCGCCCCCACGCATCATAGAAGAACTTCTGGTCGACGCCGTGCGGGTCGTAGTAGTGTCGGATGACGCGACCCGCCTCGTCGTATTGGATTTGGCCATCCGGGAGCGCGCCGCAGTCAAGATTCTCATCGTCTATCCGGAAGATCTCGTTGCGACGGTCGTAGCACCTGCTCCGTTCGGGAAGTTGACTCGGCGGCTCGGTGAAATCCCCGCTGAAGCACTTCCAGTTGCCGGCCGCATCGTGCCGCCACCCGCGCGCCGTCACGGGCCGGCCGTCCATCGTCGACGTGAATGCCGTCGCCTCGCCGAAGCCGTTGAATGTCGCCGTGCGTCCGGCAAGCTCCGGTGTCAGTGGGTCCGGGAGCGTGACGCTGTCGTCCAGGAAGGAATCGCTGATCGCACTCAGACGGGCGGTCGACGCATCACGCGTATACGTACGCGTGAGCGAGAGCGGCACGTGCTCCGGGGGAATCGGGCGCGGATCGTAAACCTGCTGGCAGGAGAACGTCGCCGGACGCAGGAACGTGTCGCGTCCGCTTGCCTCTTGGCGGAGCGAGTCTTGTATACCGAACACGTCTCGGTATGACCGGCGGCCCTCTGTCGATTGCCAGCGTGTCGTCCCGGCGAACTTCTCGGCCGTCTGGTAACCCAACCAGCAGTCTGGATCGCCGGCGATATCCCAGTGCCACCACTGGTGGGTTTCGGCTCTGCACAGGAAATCGGAAGCCGTGTTGGCCTGGTACCCGAGCGTCACAGCGAGAGGGTAATGAGGGGATTGAGCGTTCACATTCACGGTGCGGCTGACG
Organism: Planctomycetes bacterium UBA4800; assembly: GCA_002402755.1. GTDB lineage: Bacteria > Planctomycetota > UBA8108 > UBA8890 > UBA8898 > UBA8898. The sequence goes on along the minus strand of DHGK01000040.1, from coordinate 3,212 downwards.
GGACGGCGTCCCACGTAGCGGGCGCCCTGGACGGCCGGAGCAGAGTAATTCGTCGTCACCTTGAAGGAATTCTCAGGGTCCACGTCGCCACCGTGGTTCTCCCATGCGTTGATGCGCTGTCCGTAGCCATCATACTGGAAGAGGACTTCGTTCAGGATTGCCCCGCTTTCATCGCGTGTCCTGGCCGACTCGAGCTGCCCCGCCACATCGTAATCCCATTCGAGGGCTCGCGCGTCGTCGGGCAAGGCCCCATCTCCTTCGACGACGGCGTCCCGGCGGGTGCGCCCTTGCATATCGTACTCCATGAGGCGGCCGATGAACACTTTCGTCTCGCCTCCGACGACGAGGAACCGCTCGCCGATGATCTGCCCTTGGGCGTTGTAGGCGAACCGCCTGTGCCAGTCTTCGGATGCATCGTTGCCCGCGGCATCGGGGCGATGGATCTGGCGCAGCAGATTCGCACTCGAGATCTGCGATTGCTCCCAGAGTTCCTCGCCCTCGCCCCGCTTGACACGCCACACGTACTTGGTGGTGCATGGCTGCGCCACCAGTTTCAGGATCCACGCCCACTCGGGGGGAGTGTTCCCGAACTGCCAGTCGACCTGCGTGAGGTATTCCTTGTACACGCATGCCGTGACCTGATGGCCGGCCGCGTCGTGCGTGAACTCCCGCACCTTGAACTTCCCCGTCGCATCGCGGGTTTTCGTCCATTGCCGGACCGTGCGGCCGAGGGCATCGCTCTCGCTTCCCGACACCGTGCCGTCGACGTTCTGGACGTAGGACCAGCGGCAGCTCAGCCCGCGCACGGTCACAAGGCTCGCGCCGATCTTGTGCCGCGTTACGAGCGTTGTTGCGGTCGTCGTGGTCGGCTTGGGTACGATCCGCGCCGTGGGCATCGTGACGTTGCCAAGATCCGCTGTCGTGTCGAGCCGGCCGAGAAGATCGAAGTAGCTCTCCGAGACGTACATGAGGGCGGTGGCATCCGTGAGAACACCTTCGCCCTGCGCATCCTCCCTCCGCTCGAACGAGGCGCTGATGATCGCCTGCCCGGCGCGGTCGTACACGGTCGCGCTCTGCGTGATGACCGTGTCTCCATCGACGTTGGAGGCGGCGGCGTAGTTCGAGTCCGCTTCGTCCGCGTCGAAGCAGAGGAAACTCATCGTCTCCCGCCCGGCCCCGTCGAACTGCGATTTGCTGAACGTCCCGTTGGAATTCTTGGTCTTGATGCCATTGCCCGCCTCGTCGCGCCACGTGCGGCTGCGGTCGGCATCGAGCCTCGCGCCGTTTTCCATTCCGTACGAATCCGTCCCGTAGAGGTTGCCGAA
>DHGK01000040.1:0-1729 GCA_002402755.1 Planctomycetes bacterium UBA4800 | reverse complement strand
TTGCCGTTGCCGACGGCGAGCGTGTCGTCGACGGCGCCGTCGTAGAAGCTCTTCGACACGCGCACCATGTCCGTGTCGTCGCTCCCGATCCAGCGTTCCGCCGGGCGCCCGAGCGCGTCGTAGACCACCTTGTCGATCTGCCTGAACGTGGACGTGCTTGAGTCGATGTCCGGCCCCTCCGTCTTCTCGAGCCGGCCGCAGGCATCATAGTAGTAATTTGTGGAAAACTCGGAGTTCCAGCCCGTGAGATCCACGTCCGGGAAGAGCCACACGCGCGACTCCGTCAGCTTGCCCGTCGACTGATCGTATTCGCTTTGCGACCGCGAGATGAGCACCCCTTCGTACGCATCGCCGAGCGTCTCGGCCGCCGGGTTCCACTCGGCATCGTAGAACGGCGCCGCGCTTCCCGCAGGACAACCGCTCGCGCTCATGTGGCTCTTGCCGCCCGGCGTGCTCACGGAGATCGACACCTCGCCGAGCTTGTTNNNNTCGCCCGTGATCTTCGTGTGGACGTAGTGCGTCGTGCGGCGTTGATGCGTGTTGCCGTCATCGCTGAGGCCGGCCTCGGTGTCCGACGCCATCGTGCGCCCCAGACCGTCGTGCGTGTGGAACGTCACGGCGTTGGCATGATTGCCGGCACGCGAGGTGTACGGCATCGGAAAGCCGGTCATCTCGATGGGCGGCAAGGACGTGTCGAAGTCGATGACCTCGACTTCCGTCTGGAAGGTCACGGGATCCTGCGCGTAGAAGTTGAGGTAACCGTTGCCGGCGTCGAGCCTGCCGTCGCGTTCCCACATGAGGCCGCCGGAGAGCGCGAACCAGCGCTTGAGCGTCACGGGAACGCCGCTGCCGTTCTGGTCCGTTGGAATCGCCTCGCGCGTCGTCGTGATCTCCTTGACCGCCAGCAACGCGCCCGAGTCGGTGTAGAAACCATAGGCGTACGTCTCCAGGGCGTAGGTGACGTTCGTGTAGTACGACGCCCTGTCCGTGATGAGGTAGCGGGCCCGGTATCCGTCCTGGCCATCCGTGTGAAGCGTGTGCTTCTGATACCACGTGGGCACGGTCGTTTCGGTTTCACCTTGCCCGTACGACTCCTGGACGGTCAGAGTCGGCGGAGTCCACGAGTAGGCGAGCGCCCTGTGCTTGCCCACGGTGTCGCAAATCGGGACGTTCGCTCTGTCCGTCGTGCAGAAGGGCGGCGCCGCGGTCGTCCCGCAGACGACCGGATTGCTGAAGTCGAATGCCACCCCGGTGTCCACGGCCTCCGGCCACCAGAAATGCCGGGGAAACCACTTCGTGTCCCCGGCCGCACCCTCGTACGCCGCTACCCGCAGCCAGTAAAGCTCCGGGTTCTGCCCTTGGACGACCGCCAAGCCGTCAAGCGTGATCTGGCCGTAGGTGTTGTAGGCGAGCATCCGCTGCACGCTCGCGGCTTCGTCGCCGTGCGGCTGGTCCACGGTGATGAGCACGTGCTCGACCCCGGGATCGTCGGCCTGCGGGTCCGGGCTGCCCTGGTCCCAGCCGAGGTACCATTGGTATGTATAAACGCCGCCGTTGCCGCCCGAGCAGCAACTCGCCGCGCGCGCTTCCAACGTCAACACACGGCGGTCCTTGCAGTACTCGTAGATCCTCTCCGCATAGTCCTGATGGCCGGCGGTCGTGTAGTCGGCCAGGTTGAAGTACATGCAGGCGTCGGGACCATAAACCTCGCGCACCTGGTGCGCGTACC
>DHGK01000410.1 GCA_002402755.1 Planctomycetes bacterium UBA4800 | reverse complement strand
GCCTGACCGCCCAGCCCCCGCCGCCGCGCGGCAGCACGCAGGCCGAGAGTCCGTGGGGGAGGAGCGAGGCCGCGACGATGCTTCCCGGCGCGCCCTCGACCGCGCCGCGGCACGTGCGCGCGGGCGGGGCCGGAAGCTCGACGAACGCGCCGCCCGCGACCTGCGCGAGCACCTGGAACTGCCGCCCGCGCACGGAAGTCCGCGTCACGGCCAGCGTCTCGATCCGGCCCTCGCGGGGCACCGTCACGCTGAACGCCGCGGGCAATTCGTCATCGGGAAGTGCGATGTCGCAGAGCGCGTACGCATCCACGCGCAGCTCCGCGGCGATGGCGTCCGCCGCCGCGGGCGCCATCTCGGCCGCGCCGGCGGCCGGCGCCGCCGGGCCGCACGCCAGAAGGACCGCCGCCGCCGCACACACGATGAAGAGCGTATTCTCGCCGCGCATGTCGTTCTCCGTGTTCGCGACCCATATGCAACCGGGTTTCCCTCAATTGTACATCAGTCGCCGCGGTTGGGCAGTCGGCGCGTCGCACGCCGGACGCGCGGAATCCACGCGCGTCTCGAAGCGGTTGCTTCCAACCTTGTCGCGGTATTCTCGTCAGTGTCCGAAGCGCTGCTTCAAGAAAGCGCCCATGTCGGCGGCCGTGGCGAGATCGACCAGGAAATCGGTTGCCTCGTGGTGGCTGGGAAGGCCTTCGACGTCCGCTGCGTACGCATCCCAGGGCAGTCCTTTGCGGGCGAAGAAGGCCTTGACCGCGTCGAGCTGCTCGCGCCGGAGCTGCTGCTCCTTGCGGGCCTCGCCCTCGACACGGCCTTCTTGACGGCCCTCGTCGGCCCAGACTTCCCAGAAACGCTTACGGACCACCTCGGGGCTGCTCATGAAGACCTCCTTCGGCCGGAGCACATCGTGCAGTTTCTCGGCTATGTCGCGCCGCCCCTCGGCACATGCATAATGATAGAGCACCGCGCCGAGAAGTTCCAGTTCCCGCCTTCCCCAGAAGGGGCGCAATCCGTCGAAGATTCGTGCGAACTCTACGCCTGGAAGGCCCTTCTCCGAGCCCAGCTCGCTCTCCGCGGGCGCGGATCGCAGGACGGGCCCCCCAGACAGCAGATCAGCACGACGATTCGCGGCGTCGCGGCACCGCTCCTTCCCGGCGTTTGCGCGCCGAATCCGGCATTATCGTGCCTGATGCGCTTCTTTATAGCACGGGCTCCGCGACCTACGGAGAACTTGTTCCCGCGCTCTCGCCGACCGCCATGAAGAAGCTCGCGTGCGCCGGCTGGTTGTAGGCGACGTTCTGCCAGGCGACGGCCACGCGGTACACGGGGTCGTGCATGAGCGTGGGAAGGCGGCGCTCCGCGGGAATCGTCGTCGTGAACACGCGCAGCTCGCGGTTGTCGCCCGTCCGCCAGATCACCTCCTCGCGCCAGTCCCCGAGGATGTCGGCGGCGAGGCATGGGTTCGCCTTGCTCCCGTTGTTCGAGGCGCATTCGTGCGCGCCGGCCGAAAGCAACGCGATCTCGCGGCCGTGCTCGTGATCCCACTTGGCGATCCTCGTGCCGTCGAGGAGTTCCCGCAGCGGATCGGCATCCCACCACACGGCCATGTTGCACGAGCGGGGCTTGGGGCCGATCTCCTCGCCGCGGCACGTGTAGAGGACATCGAGGCCGGGACCCGCCGCCCAGCACTCGGCGCCGCGGTGGCGGGGGTCGATGTCGGCGGCAAGACCGCGGGCGACGTCGGCCGAGGGCCTGCTCCACAGGATCTTCCCCGTGGCGGCGTCGCGGAAGGAGATGCCGTGCGGGTGCCGCGCCTTCTCGTGGATGCCGAAGACTTCCAGGCCGGGGCGGTCGGGGTCGAGGTCGGCCAAGTGCATGGCATCGCCGTGGCCGAGCCCCGTCGTGTAGAGCCCCCGGCCATCGTCGTCGACCGCCATGGCGCCGTAGACGATCTCGTCCCGGCCATCGCCGTCGACATCGGCGACGCTGATGCCGTGATTGCCCTGGCCGGCGTACGCGCGGAGGTCCTTCGAAGAATCGGCGCTGTCGAACGTCCAGAGACGCGCGAGCTTCCCGTCCCGCCAGTTCCAGGCGGCGAGCACGGTTCGCGTGTAGTAGCCGCGGCACATGACGAGGCTCGGCCGCTCGCCGTCGAGATGGGCGATGCACGCGAGAAACCGGTCGGCGCGGTTCCCGTGGTCGTCTCCCCAGGCGGCCACGCGGCCGCGGGGCGGAACGTACTCGGCCGTGGCGAGGGCGGCGCCCGTCCTGCCCGCGAAGATCGTCAGGAACTCGGGGCCGTCGAGCACGCAGCCATCGGCGTTGCGGTGATCGGCCGCGGCATCGCCGATGACGGTGCCCGTGCCGTCGAGCGAGCCGTCCGCCGTCTTGCATGCAACCTCGGCCGCGCCGTCGCCGTCCAGGTCGTAGACCATGAACTGCGTGTAGTGGGCGCCCTCGCGGATGTTGCGCCCGAGGTTGATGCGCCACAGGAACGCGCCGTCGAGCTTGTAGGCCTCGAGGATGGGCTCGCTCGTCGTGCCGCGCTGCGCGTTGTCCCGGCCGCGGCCGGCCTGGTGGAGGACGATCTCGTACTCCCCGTCGCCGTCGAGGTCCCCGACCGACGCATCGTTCGGGGTGTATCCCGGCGGCGTTCGGAGCGGGATCGAGCGGTACGGCCGCGCGGGCGACTGCGCCGGCAGCACGCACGGCGGACACGGGTCGCCTTCCGCGCCGTCGAGGACCGGACGGACGAAGTAGGCCGCGGGCATGTCGAGCGCCGCGGCGCCGTCGACATGATTCGTCGAGTTCGCGATCGGCGCCGCGTTCAGCTTGACGGGCGCATCGTTGCCGCTCTTCCTGTACAGGTTGAAGGCGATGCCGGAAGGATCGGTCGCAAGGAGGCGCCAGCCCACGTAGACCTTGCCGTCGCCGCAGTTGATGCAGACCATGCCGCGGCCGAGCCGTTCGATCTGCCGGGGCGGCGCCGCCCCGCACAGGATCGCGGCCGCGCACAGGCCGCAAACGAGCGCACGCAGGAAGCTCGCTCGTGCCATGGCTCCTCCAGCGTCGATCGAGGCGTTGACGTGCGGGCAGCGTACCGAACGGCGGGCGCGAAGTCCTCAGCGCAGGCCGTCGTACATCGGGTCCCAGGGCGGCAGGACGATGGGCTCGCCGCCGAAGATCGCCTTGACGTCGTCCGGGACGTGCTTCGCGTGGACGAGGGCGGCGTAGAGGTACTCGTCGAACCAGTCGTCGTACATCAAGAGGTAGCCCTTGTCGCCGCGCTCGCCGCCCCAACTGTTTTCGACGCGCCACTTGACCGGCGTGTCGCCGGCAAGATCGACGCCCATGAAGACCATGGCGTGGGTGGGGATGCTCTCGCGGTACAGGACGCGCTCGGCCTTCGTCATCGCGAGGTCGATGCCGAGCAGTCCGCCGATGTCGTGGATCCCGAGGCGCAGAATGCCCGACTCGCCGAGGTGCTCCTGGCCGACGTCGCACCCGAACCACACGGGCTCGTCCGCGAGGAGCTGCTTCAGGACCATGCGCTTGAGCGCATCGATGGGGACGTTCGCGAAGGTCATGTCCTTGCCGTCCGAGAGATCGCGGTCGAACTCGATCCGGTAGAGCTTCCCGAACTCGTGCGCCGGGCAACTGTAGAAGAGCAGGTACTCGGCCAGGTCGACGCCGACGAATTCCCGGTAGAAGCTCTTCGGCGTGTACGTCTTCAGCTCGCTCAGCTTGTCGTCCTTGGTCTTGAAGCGCCAGGAGAAGGAGGCGGGCGGCTCGCCGAAGTGATAGCAGAGCACGCGGTAGACATCGGCGAGCATCTGGACCTTCGCCGCTCTCAGCTCCTCGATGCTCTTGCCCTCGCCCTTGAGCGCGCGCAGGCGCGCGGCGTCCTTCCTGAGGAGACAGCTCATGATGTCGTTCAGCTCGCCCGTGCCGGAGGAGTGCTTCGTATCCGGCATGACGTCGAGCGGGACGACGCCATAGCGCGCGATGAGGTCGACGACCATGTTCCACTGGCCGCCGTCGGGGAAGGGGGTCTTGAGGAGCCACGCGACGTGGCGGTCATCGAGCCTCCGGTCGAGCGTGCGCAGAATCCCCTCCAGGAACAGGTTCGCCTTCTCCAGCTTGTCCCAGAAGAACGAGTAGTTCTGGGAGAACTCGAAGTTGGCCAGGTTGTGCTTCTTGAGGATCTGCGGCCTGAGCGTGTTGAGCCCGGCGAAGAGCCAGCAGCGGCCGCTCGCGCGCTGATTGGTCACATCCCCGGTCTTGATCGTGTGGCTGAAGCCGCGGTCGTGGGCCGTGAGCTTGTTGCGGTCGACGGTCAGGTCCTTGACGCTGTTGCGCGTCACGGCGTTGGTGACGGGCGCCGCCCGCGGGTCCCTGGCGACCATCGCCCGGAACGCGGCCAGCATCTCGTCGTTGATGCGGCCCTCGGAGCCGGAGAAGTCGACGGGCCGCCGCGAAGGGGGGCAGTAGGCGGGCGGCGCGTCCGCGGCGCGGAGCGGCATGCCCCAGGGGATGAGGACGAGCGCGGCGGCGGCAAGAGCGCACACATGGCGGCAGCGGAGCATGGCGGTGTCTCCTCGCGAAAGGGTTGCGTATCCGGGGCCGGCCGATATCTCAATTGTGCCGCGGGGCCGCGGGGTCCGTCAAGCGGCGGCGCGGGTTCCCCCGCGGCGCGCGTGCAGCGGCCGCGCACGTGGAGCGCGTCGCCGCCGATCCTTGTCGCGCCGGCATCTCCGCTCAGGGAACGCGCAGGCCGCACTTCCGGCACAGCGCCCACAGGCGGGGCCCGCTCTCGCCATCCTCCTTGAGCGCCAGGAGCGGATCGAGTTCCGTCCGGATCTGGCGGAAATCGAGCCGAGTACCCTGCCGCTGATCACCGGCGTCCGGCCCTGGCGAAGATCGCCTGTTGAATCACCAGACCGGAGGTTGCGTCCTCCTCGCGCTCGCCGCGCTGCTCAGGGCAGGCAAATTCCATGATCGCGCAGGCGGCTGCGGCGGAGTCCTCCTCGCGCATCGGCCGCAAGCTCTTCCCGCCGCACCTGGGCGAGCGCGTGTGCGGCCGCGCGCCATTGCTCCATCCACATGCGCTGCTGCCGTGAGTCCATGCACGCCAGTATATCCGTCACGTTCGATGGCGCCAAGGAGAGGCCGAATGCCGCGAAGGGAGTTCCGTCCGCTGCACGGCTCCATGCGCGTCCCGCGGCAGGCTCTGTTCAGTCGAGCGACGGGAGCACGATCTCGCCCCGCGACTGGGCATCGGTGCGCTCGTAGCTCCCGAAGAACTCCGAGTTGCAGTCGAGCCACAGCGTCACGCGGCGGAAATCCTCTTCCGAACACTCGACGCCGTGGTGCGCCGGGCCGAGGTAGGAGAGGAGCTTCGAGGCCATGGCGCCGAACTTCCCCGGAACGGTGCGGCTGCCGCCGCGCGCGCCCGCGCCGATCGAACCGTTCGTGACGTGGAAGTAGAAGCCGTACTCGGGGGCGAGGTTCGCGTACGAGCGCGTCCAGCCGTGCGGCCCCTCGATCGCGCCCGAGAGGTCGAGCGCCTTCTTCTCCCTGTGGCACGCCGCGCAGTTGCGGTCGAGCGCCGGCTGGACGAGCCTGACGAAGCTGAAGGGATTCGAGCCGTCGGCGTCCGGCTCGATCTTCGACGGCGCGCGCGCGAAGGCGAGCGGCGCCGATGCGCGCGGCGGCGGCGTGCGCTGCTTGTGCTCGTGGCAGCCCTGGCAGACGAGGCGCTCGCCCGGGTGGACGTAGGTGCCCGAGCGCATCGACTGAATGGCGAGCCCGCGGCGGTCGAGCGCCTGGAAGTAGATCTCCTTGCCCGGCGGCGCCTCGAAGTAGGCGCTGCCGTCGCGCTCGACCGGCACCGTGCCGAGCACCGCGCGCGCGTTGGTCTGCTCGGCGATGCCGATGCGGGGGACGTTCGGCGGCGCGGTCGTCTTGGGCAGGACCTGCACGATCCTGAGGCGCGCCACCTCCGCGCCCGCGGGCCAGGCGAAATCGCTCTCGTAGACGTTGACGAGCGCGATCGTCGCCGGCGGCGCCGCGCCGCCCGCGGCCGCCAGGTCCTCGGCGGTCTGGACCGTGCGCGATGGGATGACCGGCGGGCGGGGGCGGGGGCCGAGCGGCATCGGGCTCACGCACGAGATCGCCGGGTCGCGCCAGATGAGCTCCTTGTTGCCGGCGCGGTCGATCCACCAGACGCCGCGGTTCTTGGCCGCGGCGTCGTAGACGCAGAGGAAGTCGTCCTCGCCGAGCGGCCACGGCGTTCCGTAGGCCGAGTACGGGGGAATGGGCCGCCCTTCGGCCTCGGGGAACGGCACGTCGGGCGTCAGGCGCTCGATCTGCGCCATGGCGCTGTCGTCCTCGACGCGCGGGTCGATCAGGACGAGCGAGCCGAACTCGTGGCCGTGGTGGGCGCCCGTCGACGCCGCGAACTTCGGCGAGCCCGGCACGGCGCGGATGGCCATCTCCATCCACGGCCGGCGCTCGCGGCGCTCGGGGTAGTTGCCGTGGAAGCTGCGCGGGTCGCGGCCGTCCGGGAAGCACGTCCAGATGTGGTGCGCGATGTTCGTGTCGCGGTCGACGTAGTCCCAGCGCGTGTAGACGAGCATGCCGTCGTTGCCGACGCTCGGGTGCCACTCGTGCGTCTCGTGGNNTAGACCGGGCAGTGCCGCCCGCAGCGCAGGTAGCCTCCGCGGCGCGTCGAGACGAAGCAGACGCGGCCGTTCGGGAGGACGCACGGGTCGAAGTCGTCCCACGCGCCGTCGGTGAGCTGGACGAGATTCGTACCATCAGCGTTGACCCTGAAGATGTGGTGGCTCACCTCGGGGCCCCAGAGGTACGTCTCGGCGCCCTTCGTCTTCGCGTACGCCGCCGCCTCCGTCCAGGCGAAGAAGACCGTCCTGCCGTCGAAGGAGACCTCGGGCGACAGGAACGCGCCGCCCGCGAGGCGCCGGCCGGCCAGGCGCCCGCGCTCGACCGCGGCGCCTTCGAGCAGGTCGGCGAGCCGCGGCCGGTCGGTGAAGGGGTCCTCGATCACGAGAAGCGCGCCGCCCGGCCGCGCGTTGCACCCGTAGTACTGATCGCACATGTGGTAGACGCCGGCCGAATCGTGCCGCGTGATGAGAAGCAGCCTGTCGATGGCGAGGAGCGGGTTGGCGAACGCGATTCTCCTGAGAAGCGCGCGGGCCTCCAGATACCGCTCGCGGCGGGCGTCTTCCGGGTCTTCGCCCGCGGAGGCCTGCGCCGCGACGCGCGCATCGAGCGCATCGAGCTCGGTTTCCAGCGCGTCGAGCTTCGGCGCGGGGTCTGCCGCGATCCGCGCGAGAAGCGCTCTCGCGCGCGCAACGACCGCCGCCGCATCGGCCCGCGGATCCTCGGCCAGCCATTGCGCCCGGACCATGGTGCGCACTTCCTGACCGACATCGCGGGCGCCGGCGGCGGCGATCGCGGGGATTGCGCCGAGGAGTAGCGCGGCGGCCGCGCGCGCGCGGAGAGCACGGGTTCGGTTGCTTCCCATAGTCCTCATGATAAACCATGGCGCCGTTCCGTTCGAGCCGCCCGGCGCGGCCGTGCGGGGCGAGGACGGATCGGCCTCGAGAACGCGCGTGCGGCGTCGCGGGGCTTGCGCGACCGTCGTTTGACAGCCCGGCGGCCCGCGAATAGGATCATGGATGAGGGAAACGCGAACGGCATCACGGGAGCGTTTCCCGTCTCACACGCCGCGAGCGCCAAGTGCCTGCCGGAGTTGGGATTCGCGCGGGTTTTTCGCGTAGCAAATCGCGGTCTCGCGCACTTACAGGGTGAAATGGACTGCGCGATGACGAACGAAATCTCGAACCAGGAGCTGATCGAGCGGGCCCGTGAGAACGACCGCGCGGCGTTCGAGCAGCTCGTCGAGCGCCACCGCGAGGAACTGGACCGCTTCGTCGCCTCACGGCTCGGCGCCGCACTCAGGAGCGTGACCGAGATCAGCGACATCCGGCAGGAGGTCTTCCTCAAGGCGTTCCGGTCGCTGCCGGCGTTCTCGTGGGAGGGAGAGCAGTCCTTCTTCCGGTGGCTTGCCGGCATCGCGAACAACCTCATCCTCCACCTTGCGCGCCGGGGGCGGCTGGCCGAGCGCGCGGTCCTGCAGGCGGAAGTCCCCGGATCGGGGGTCTCGCCCAGCCGGCACCTCAGGCGCGAGGAACGATTCGACCGGCTTGAGGAGGCCCTCCGAGCCCTGAGCGCCGATCACCGGCAGGTGATCCTGCTGACGCGCATTCAGGGACTGCCGATCGAGGAGGCGGCGCGGCGAATGGGCCGGTCGCCCAAGGCCGCCCGCCAGCTCCTGTGGCGCGCCCTCCGGGACCTCAGGCATCTCTTCGGCGAAACCGGGAGCCTGCACCTGCCCGAGCGCTCCCTCGGAACCATGGACGGCGACGATGCGTGACCGAGACCCCGGCGACCTGACTCCGGACAAAGAGGGCGCATCCTCCGACGACCTCAAGGAGGCGATCCTGGGGGACTACATCGATCGCTTGAACCGGGGCGAGCGGCTCTCGCAGGACTTGGTCCTCGCCGCCCATCCGACGATCGGGCAGCAGCTCATCGAACAACTCAGGGCGTTCCAGGCGTTTTCGGACGCGACCGCGCCCGAGAGCGCGCTGGGCACTCTCGGCGACTTCACGCTTCGCCGCCAGATCGGCCGCGGCGGCATGGGCGTCGTGTACGACGCGTGGCAGCGCTCGATGGACCGGCAGGTGGCCCTCAAGGTGCTGCCGGCCGGCCTGGCCGCGGACGACCGGGCCTTCAGCAGGTTCATGCGCGAGGCCCGCGCCGCCGGGAAGCTCCGCCACCCGAATGTTGCCGCCGTCCACGCCGTGGGGCAGGACGGAGATACGCCGTACTTCGCCATGGAGTTCGTGGAGGGCGAGACCCTGGCGCAGATCCTCGATCGGCTCCGGGCAGCCCGGCGGGACGGTCGGGACGAGCGGACGACCCTCCAGTCAATCTCGCGGTTGCTGAGGCCGACCGATCGCGGCGATATCGCGTCCGGCCGTGACGCCGATGCGGCCGCGCCTTCGCCTCGCCTCGCGCCTCTGCAGAAGGACACCGCCGCGGAGTACTACGCCTGCTGGAGCCGCGCCTTCGCCGGCGTCGCCGACGGCCTGCACCATGCCCACGGCAAGGGGATCGTGCATCGGGATATCAAGCCCTCGAACCTCATTCTGGATGCAGACGGGCGGGTGCGCATCCTCGACTTCGGCCTGGCCCATCTGGAAGGACAGGAGAGCCTCACCGCCAGCGGAGATTTCCTCGGGACTCCGTTCTACATGAGCCCCGAGCAGGCGCGGGTGCAGAAGGTCCGGATCGATCACAGGACGGACATCTACTCACTCGGCGCCACCATGTACGAGATGTTCTCGTGGCAGCCGCCGTTCCAGGGGCGGGACTACCAGGACACGCTCAGCCAGATCATGACGCGCGAGCCGAAGGAGCTGCGCCGCCTGCGGGCGGACATCCCGCGGAACCTGGAGATCATCGTCCTGAAGTGTCTGGAGAAGGACCCGGAAGACCGCTTTCGAACGGCCGAGGCCCTGGCCCAGGACCTGCGGCGGTGTGCGCGGGGCGAGCCGATCGAGGCCAGGCCGCAGCCGCCGCTCGAGCGCTTTCTACGCCGGCTGAATCGTCACGCGGTCAAGCTGGGCATCGCCTTCCTGGGCGCCATCGCCCTGGCGGCCACCGCGCTTCTCGTCCACCAGCACGTCATCGGCGCGAGGGCCGCCCGCGCCGCCCTCGACGCGCGCCTGCGGGCGGACTACCACGCGAAGATCGCCCGCGCCGCGTCGGAGATCCACCTGGGCGAGATGCACTTGGCGGCAACCTCCGGACAGGAGAACCGCCTCGATCCCCAGGGGCTCTTCAGCGTGTACCGCTTCGAGAGCGTGGTCAAGGAATCCCCCCTGATACCAGTGGAGAGCGCCATCGAGATCCTTGAGAGCGCCGAACCGTTTCCGGCCGGCGAGTACGAGGCCTACTACCACTGGGCGCGGGCTCTGGAGCTCGGGCGGGACGCCGACGGTGCGCGCGCGATGCTCGACAGGCTCTTCGCGATCAAACCGGATTTCGTCCCCGCGCGCACCCTCGCGGCGCACCTGTACCGGTCCGGAGGCGACGAGCCGCGGGCCGCCGAGGAGGAACGCCGCGCCGCGGAAGCGGCGCGAGAGCCGTGGGAGAACGCGTGGCTCGATGCCCGCCGCGCGGAGCGGGAGCAAGAGTGGCAGGCCGTGGCAGTGGCCTGCAACCGCCTTCTCGATGCACTGAACGCGGGCGGCGAGGCCTACCACGGCAGCGTCCTGGAAGCGCGGCTCCGGCGGGGGCAAGCCCGGCTGCGGACCGGCGATTTCGAGGGGGCGCTGTCGGACTTCAGCGCAGCCAATTTCGCCCGGCCGGAGGCGATCGAGCCCTACCTGCTGCTCGCACGGGCCTACTACCGCGTGGAGAACCGAGGCCTTGCCGCGGCGGCGCTCGAACGGCTCCACGAGAGCCGGCCTCCCGCGGCCAAGGATCTGGCCGCGGTGTGGGCGGCGGTCACGCTGTCGCAACTGGGCGATCTTGAGCGGTGCCTCTCGTGGGTGCAGCGTATCGGCATTCGGGTGCTCAGCCGGCGTATGAGCGCCTACTACTTGCTGCGTCTGGGCCGCTACCGGGAGGCCGAGGATGCGGCGCGGGAGGCGGTCGCGCTCGATCCGGGGAACGGCATGGCGCACCTGACGCTGGCCTCCGCCCTTCGCCTCCAAGGCAAGCTCGACGAGGCCGAGGTCACCTGCCGGGAGGCGCTCCGGCTGGACGAGGACTTCTTCGCGCCCTACCACGAGATGGGCTCGATCCAGTACGCGCGGCACGACTTCGCGGCCTCCATCCCGTGGGCGCAGGAGGCGCTGAAGCGGAGACCGGACCACCCCAGCACGCTGATGAATCTGGGCGCCTCGCTGGCCCGGCTGGGGAAACCCGCCGACGGCCTCGCATACCTCGAGAAGAGCTACGCGGCGGGGCCTTCGGCGCTCTGCTGCACGTTCATGGCGCTCACCCTGGAGATGCTGGAGCCGCCCGGATACATCGAGCGCCAGCTCGATCTCTACCGCGAGGCGGTCGCGCTCGATCCGCGGGAATGGCGGGGCTGGGGCAACTTGGGCATCGTGCTCTACAAGCGTTTCGGCAAGCACGAGGAAGCGCTGCAGAAGTTGCTCGAAGCGGAATCGCTGCACGGCATCGATGACTTCCTGTACGGGCACCTCGGGTGCGTGTACGAGGGCCTCGGCGACAGGGCGAACGCCGTTGCGTGCTACCGGCGGGTGGCGCAGCACGTGCGCCGGCTGGACCGGCGATACCAGAACGACATCATGGAGGTCGGCAACACCCTCGCCGCCGGGAGCGAGTATCCCGAGATCCGCGAGGAGGGGCTCGCCATCCTCCGGAAGGCCGCGGAGATGTGGCCGGCGAATCCCGCCGTCCTCACCGAGTTCGCGACGCGGCTGGGCGAGAACGGGTACTACGAAGAGGCCCGTTCCGTGCTCGCGCGGGTGCTCGAAATCGAGCCGTCATTCGCCGTCGCCTACTTGAGCCGCGCCGCAATCCACCGGCGGGAACGGAATGCGCAGGCGTCGGCGGCCGATGTGCTCGCCGCCTTGCGCCTGGGGCCGGGCCGGTTCTACGCGGGGCTCCTCGACGACACCGTGGAACTGCTGGCCCGCGAGCGGTCTGCCGACTTCGGGGGGTATCTCGGGCAGCTTCGCGAGGCGCTGGAAGGCGAGCTCATGAAGGAGGCGCAGGATCCGCGGCGGGTGTGGAACGCGTGGCTGACCCTGTCGCTTGCGGTTGAGAGGCGGCTCCCGGGCGGCGTGCTTGAGGACCTTGCGGTCTTGAGCGCGGCCGCGCCCGAGACGTGCGAATCGACCCGCGCCTGTGCGGAGGAGATCCGCTGGGCGCTGGCGCAGCTTCGGGAGCGCGGGGCGATCCGCATCAACTGCGGAGGCGAGGCGTACACCGCGCCCGACGGGACGGTGTGGCATGCCGACCGTTTCTTCTTCGGCGGGCGCGTGAAGGGCGGCGACGGCGCCGGCGGCGAGGAGATGGACGTTTCGGGCACCGGCAGCGATCCCCTGTACCGCAGTTCTCGCGAGTTCACGTTGTGGGACCCCGCCGGGCGGTCGTACCGCATTCCCGTGGTGCCGGGCGACTACCGGGTGACCCTGCATTTCGCGGAGACGGAGTCGGGGGACTACCGGGTTTTCGACGTGAGCCTCGAGGGCGAGAAGGTCCTCGAAGGATACGATACGCGTTCGTTGGGAGTCGCGACCGCCGACCGGAGGGTTTACGACGCCGGCGAAACGGATGCCGTCCTCGAGATCGAGTTCCGGCCCGTGCGCACGAGCGCCTTCATCGGAGCCATCGAGGTCGAAGCCGCGAAGCGGCGAAGTTGAGAAAGGGGTCCAGCCATGCGTCATTCCGTGAGAATCCTGGCTCTGCTACTCGTTGTCGCGGCGGTATGCGCTCCAATCGATGGCGCGGTCCTCGTGGTCGCCCCGTTGGGGGGCGATTTCGCCGAGATCCAGCCGGCAATTGATGCCGCCGCCGCCGGCGACGAGGTGCTCGTCACGCCGGGGGAGTACGTGATCACCGCGCCGATCACCTTCCGCGGCAAGGCGATCACGGTGCGGGGAGAGGCGGGGGCCGAGGAGACCGTGATCCGGATGGCGGAGAATCCCGCGGTTGCGAGCCGGGCGAGCGTGGTGATCTTCGAGAGCGGGGAGACCGAAGCATCGGTGCTCGAGGGGGTCACGCTGACGGGTGGGAGGGGAACCTTCAAAGACTTGGTCTCGATCGTCGGCGGCGGGGTGTACTGTCAGGGCTCCTCGCCGGCGCTGAGGAGCTGCACGATCGCGGGGAACTCGACGTCCAAAGGCGGCGGGGTGTACTGCTCAGACGCCTCCCCGGCGCTGACGCAATGCACCATCCGGGGGAACTCGGCAAGTTACATGCTGACAGGTGGCGGCGGGGTGTACGCCGAGGGGGCATCTTCCCCGGCCTTGACGCGCTGCAGGATTCTGGGGAACTCGGCATCGAACGGCGGCGGCGTCAACTGCGACACCGGCTCCAGCCCGATTCTGACGGACTGCATTATCTGCGGGAATACGACATGGAACTACGGCGGTGGCGGCGTGTACTGTCGGGAATCCTCTCCGACGCTGACGAGATGCTCGATTACGATGAACTCGTCAGCAAAGAAGAACGACGCATCGACTGGGAGCGGCGGAGGAATATACTGCACGTGGGAGTCCTCCCCGACCCTGAGGGACTGCACGATCTCGGAGAACTGTGCCGCAGGCGGCGGCGGCGGGGTTGCCTGCCATTATTCCTTCACCAGCCTGACGAACTGCACGATCTCGGGGAACTCATCCGGAGTGGCTGGCGATCCTCGCGAGATGACCCTAACGAGCTGTATCGTCTGGGGTAACGCGGAGTACTCGCTTTGGGATCCCGCGCTGTCGAATGAACGTATCATCGTGACCTTCTCCTGCATCGAGGCTGAGGAGCGATGGCCGGGCGAGGGCAACATCAACATCGATCCGCTTTTCTGCGGGTTCGCGGGACCGCGGGACGTGTTCGTCGACCCGGAAAGCCCCAGCGGCGGCGATGGAAGCGCGGAGAGGCCCTTGCGGGAGCTCGGGCCGGCGCTCGAGTACCGCCTTTCACTCCTCGCGCCGGGGTCCCCGTGCATCGGGGCCGGCAAGGACG
>DHGK01000192.1 GCA_002402755.1 Planctomycetes bacterium UBA4800 | reverse complement strand
GTCGGCGAAGAGCGCGATCTTCTCGACGCCCGCCTCGGCAGGAGGCTCGGCGGCGGAGGCCCCAGGCTCGGCGGCGCACACCCAGGCCGGAAGCGCGAGCGCGGCCGCCGCGACCATGCACGCCCTTCGCCTGCGCATGAGAATCACCTCGGCTCCGTGATGACGGAGATCGCGTCGAAGAACGCCTCCTCGTTGTGGATTCCCTTCGGCCCGCCGTAGGCGACCTTGACGGCGATGCCCACCGTCGTCCCCGCGAGGCGGGCGGGAACGGCGTACTCGAGCGTCTTCCAGTTGCTCTCGGCGGCCTCGCTCCCCGCGTCGATGATTTCCTCCGGGAACCACTCGGGCGGCCCGCCGGCGATCAGGCCCGCGCGCAGAACGAAATCGCTCCGGCCGGGGCCCTCGTACGGATCGCCCGAGACGACGATGCGCAGGCGCGAGGCTCCGCCCGCGGGAAGCGCCGCCTTTCGCAGGACGAAGCACGGCGCGTAGTCTCCCTCGGCGTGCACGGCCAGGATGCCGCGGCGGCCGGGATTGGGCTGGCCGGGATGGCCTCCGCGCGTTTCGGGCTCGTCGATCCTGAAGGGATGCGTCCCGGCGTACGCCTGCAGGACGGTGACGCGCCGCATGTCCTCGTCCGTCGCGAACTCGTTCTCGAGCACGGGGTCGGCGGCGAGGGTCGCGAGCGCCGCGCCGAGGTCCGGCGTCTTCTCGGGCGCGGGCGTGATGTCGCGGCAGCGCTCGGCCACGGGCGGCAGCGGCTCGTGCCGGAAGCCGCCGGGCGAGTCCTGATACCAGTAGAAGACCGAGGCGTAGTCGACCCAGCCGGACTGCGCCCCGAAACCCGGGTCTTCGCTGCGCCAGTCGATCGTCCAGACAAGTTCGCGGTCGAAGCGGATCGGCATGTGGTCGTGGAAGCGGTAGATCGAGAGCCGCGAGGTCGCGCCGTCCATCTTCAGGTAGTTCATGCCTACGCGCGGGGACGTGAAGAGCTTGTTGAAGCCCCAACTGAACGTGAAGGAGTCCTCCGACCCCAGGTAATCGAAGCACCGCCGCCTGCCGTCGATGTCGACCTCGTTGTTCCCTTCCATGATGAAATGGAAGCCGCGGAAGCGCGCGGCGTCCGAGGCCACGCTGAACTGCCTGCCGATGAAGTGGCCGCGCCCCTGCACGCGGAAGAACTCCTCGCGCGTGTCGTTCGCGAGCATGAAGGCCTTCCTGCGCCAGGTGGCGTGGAAGTACCCGAGCTCCGGATTCCAGGCGGGCAGCGCCTCCCACTCCAGGTACGCGTACGCCATGGCGTTCACATCCGTGTCGTTGCGGATGATGACCTTGGCCGACTCCTTGAAGGGCATCGGGAAATACGCGTTGAGGGCCACCGGCACCTTCTCGACGAACCGCGACGCGAACTCGCTGCTCCTCCCGTTGAGCCCGTCGCAGAAGAAGTCCGGGATCGGACAGAGGACGGCGGGCTCGGCGGCGCCGTCGAACGTGATCTCGAGGACGAGGCCGCGCATGAGGCCTGCCTTGCCGATCCGCGGCACGTGCGAGATGCGAAGCAGCGTGATCGCGGCCGGCCCTCGCAGGTCGGCGACGGTCACGGCCGCGTGCGGCGTCAAGGTCGGCGCGTCGCGGTACTGGAGATCCACGTTCCAGAAGGCGCTCACCGATCCCATGGGGGCGGCGCGCTTCAGGACGGCGATGCCGAGATCGCCCGGCGTCCCCTCCGACGCGCACACCGCCGCCGCCAGCACGACAAGCAGCGCACCGCCGAGACGCATACACACACACTGCATGGTGCTCCTCCTTCCGTGGCGATCGTCGGTCGGGAAGTCTCTCGCGGTCTGTTCGGGCCGCTGCGCGTCCATTATAGGTGTGCCGGTGCGCATGGTACAATTGCCCGCGTCACAGTCGGAGGAACGCAACGTACATATTCGGTGAAACCGTGGCCCTGCAGGCGCCGGCCGTAGCCGGCGTTTCCCCCCTTCCCCTGAAGGGGGGACGGAAGGACGGCATCTGCCTCGGCATGTTCCCGAAGGCCCGCGACGAGATCGCCGAGAACGCGCGGCTCACGCGGGCGCTGAGCGTCGCGCGCGCCGCCTCGCCCGGCACGGGCGCGGTCATTTGAGGAAGTCGGGAAGGTACTCCCCGCTTCCCGCCGCCGCCTCGCGTGCGCGCCGTTCCTTCTCGCGCGCCGCCTGCTCGGCCTCCCTGAGCGCGCGGTACGAGCCGCTGCGCATGCGGTCCTCCCTGCCGGGGCCCGCCGCGATGCGAATCGCGCTCTCGGCGAGCAGCTTCTTGCCGGCGACGTTGATGTTGAAGCAGCGCGTCTGGCAGAGTCCGCAGCCCACGCACTTCTCGGCGAGGACGACCGGCGCCGCGAACCCCGTTCCCGGCACGGCCGCGCCGCGCTCGTCGACGGCCACGCCGACGCGCAGGAACTCGATCGCGCGGTAGCCGGCGGCCGTGCATTCGTTCTCGCAGAGTCGGCATTCCTCGCGGCCGGCGTACGGCAGGCACGCACGAGCGTCGACGATGGCGAGCCCCATGCGCGCCGCCCGCTTCTCCTCGAGCGGCAGCGCCCGGATCGCGCCGGTGGGACAGACCTGCCCGCAGTTCGTGCAGGTGACATCGCACCCCGACCAGTCGGCATCGACGCGCGGCGTCCAGAGGTTCTCCAGGCCGTGCTCGAACCCGGCCGGCTGCAGGATGTTGAACGGGCACGCCTTGACGCACGCGCCGCAGCGGACGCACAGGCGGCGGAACTCGCGCTCGGGGACGCTGCCCGGGGGGCGCACGATGGCGGGGTCCCCATCGGCTGCCGCCGCCTGGCCGCGGATGCCGAGCGCCGCGGCGCCCGCGCCGAGCACGCCGGCCGCGAATCCCCGCCGCGAGAGCGCGGCGCCCTCGCCGAACGCCGAGTTGGGAGCGCCGAGCGGCCCCGCCGCTCCCCGCCGCGCGAACTCGATCGCCGACGAAGGGCACGCGGCGGCGCAGGTCCGGCAGAACGTGCACTCGAGCGTCCGCGTCGCGAAGTCGGCGCCGACCGCATCGAACGCGCATGTCGCGCGGCACTTGCCGCAGGCGCTGCACGACGCCTTCACCCTCCGCTCGGCCGGTCTGAGCAGCGCCGCGAGCGAGAGGAGCGCCCCTGTCGGGCACACGCACCGGCACCAGAATCGCGGTCCGAGAAGGGTCAGCGCGAACACCAGCGCGAAGAGCCCCATCGACACGAAGTGGCCCGCGTGCATGGGCGGGACGAGATACCAGCCCCGGCGCAGGCCGAGCTCGATCGGCCCCGCGATGTACAGCATGCCGCGGGTGAGCACGGGCATCGCCGCGAGGTAGCCGGAGAACATGACGCCGCACAGCGCGGCGGCGCCGATTCCCGCCAGGAGGTAGTGCTTGAGGTGTACCCACCAGCCGCGCCGGCGCACGCGGAAGCGCTCGAATCTGCGCCCCACCGCCCGGTCGACGATGTCGATGCACGTGCCGAGCGGGCACACGTAGCTGCAGAACCCGCGCGGGATGACAAGGCAGACGGCGATCAGCGCGGCCGCCCAAGGGAGCGACCAGACCCAGGCGCGCGCGGCGAGCGCTGCCGCGATGCTCACGAGCGGGTCGAGCGCGAGGAAGCTCTCGGCCTCGATGCGCTCGCGCGCGCGCATCGCATCGGCGTGGTGCTCAGATCCGTAGGGCCAGCAGACGTGGAAGAAGAGGTAGAGGAAAACGAGCAGCGACAGGGCCTGGACGACGCGCCGGAGCGGGATGCGCCGCCGCAGATGCGCGATGCGGCCGCGCCGCGCGCCGGCCGCGCGATCGAGCGGCGTGGGAGAATCGGGGCGCGGGCGCATCGGCCTCAGCGGCGGGCGCCCGCCTTCATGGCCTCGGCGAGCGCTTTCGTGGTCGCGTTCAGGATCGCCTCGGAGGTGACGGTCGCGCCGGTGACGGCGTCGACTCCCTTCACGCCCTGGCGCTCGACGATGCGCCGGGGCATCGCCTCGATCGACGAGTAGAACTGCTTCTCGCGGTGCCGCGTCACCTTGACCGACTCGATGCGCCCCTTCTTGACGGCGACCTCGATCGCGAGGGGCGCCTCGTAGGCCACGCTCTCCGCCGTGTACGCGCCGTCGGGCACGCGCCCGAGGTCGAGCGCATCGATGACCTGCACGGCCTCGATGCTGGCCTGCGCGCGCGCGTGGAAGCGCGCCATGTGCTCCTTGCTCTTGCCGGCGGCGGGCACGGCGAGCGTCTTATTGTAGTAGGCCAGCGCGTCGCGGGAACGGCCGTGGAGGCGGCACGCATCGCCCGCCGCGAGATAGGCCTCCGCGGCCATGCCCGCCCGCGCCAGCGCCTCGGCGAGGGCCAGGGCCTTCGCGATCTCGCCCATCTCCGACCAGAGCTTCACCGCCTCGAGCAGGATGTAGCGCTGCGTCCGGCCGAGCGCCTTGACCGCCATGCTCTTGTTGCCAAGCTGCCAGTAGCAGTCGGCGAGGCGCGCGACCGCGCGCACGTCGAGCGTCCCGCGCTTGTCGGCCTGCTGCCACCAGAAGGCCGCCCGGGCGTAGTCCTGGTGCAGGTCGCAGTACATGCGGGCCAGCGCATCCACGACCTTGCACAGCACGGCCGTGTTGTCCTTGTGGACGGTGAGCAGGTGATGGAGGAAGCGCACGCCGCTCCGCCACTTGCCCGGGTTCTCGTTGATCACGCTCCAGATGTACTGCCCGACGTTCTTCCCGGCATCCCACGGCCCCGGCGCATCCTTCGGCCAGGAGAGATCGAGGCCCGGGGGATACTCGAGGGGCATGGAGTCCCACCACGCGGGCGGCGTCTTGCCCTCGCGTTCGATGAGAGCGGCGACCTCCGCCGTGCTGCGCGCGACGCGGCCCTTGCTCTTCGGGCTCTCCGCGGCGGCGGCAAAGGCCGCGCCGGCGGGCGCCGGCGCACGGCAGCAGAGCGCCGCGAGAAAGGCCGCGGACAATGTCAGGGAGAATCCGAGTCCGGCGAAGAGAAACCTGGTGCGCATGCGTTCCTTTCAGCGCAAGAGCGTCGATGCCGCGCGCGGCCGGCGCCCCCGGCCGCGCCGAATCCCGCGCGGCCGAATCCCGACTGGCCAGATCCCGATAGGTATTGTAGCATGAGGGGCGGCGGCGCGCGCCGCCGGTGGGACCCCGCGCGCATGACCCGCTCGCGGCGATTGTCCAAGACGACGTTCAGTGGGAGAATCGCTTGATGCTCCGTCGTAGGCGGTGGGTGATTGCCGGTAGCGCGCTAGCAGCGATTCTGTGTCTGCTGCTCGTAGGCTGGCGAAATGCGTACGTTCACGTTTACGCCAGCGTCTCCGAACATCACTTTCGCGTTTTATACACCGAAGGTGTGGTTCCCTGGGCCCCTGAAGACTGGGCGTGGCGATTCGGAGGACGGACCGGCCTGTCAAGGCTTCTGCGCCTGTCGAAGGATGAGAACTTCACAGATCTGGGAAGGGACCTTGCGCGCAGAACCTACGACTGTATTGCCGAGGGACGGCATCTGCCGTACATTCTGGAGTCGATCAGCGAGGATGGCGAGCTGTTCACGTTCTGGGAATTGCTTCAACTGGAGTGTACCTACGCTCTCGACTCACCATGAGGAGTCTCCTGTCTTTTCGGCAGTGCGTCACGATGCTGTCTGGATCCAATGGGTGCAAACCCCACGCGGCAACTGTCGGTCCGGCCCGGCAACTACTTGGCGACATCGGGGCTGCGGTGTGCAATGAGAACTGCCTGGTTTCCTGGCACGCAGACGAGCGCTGCGAGGAACGCAAGTGGTTGCCGGGCTCGACGAAGGCGAGGTCCTGGAGGAGCGCTCGGATGCAACGCCGAATGCAACGGTTGTCGTTCGGCAGATCCTGGCGGACGGGACTTCCATCGAGGCGGTGTGGGCGTGGCTTTCGCGCAGCCGCAGAACGAAGCTCGTCACCGTGTACTTTCTCGATGCCGAGTGAACTGCGATGACGGAACGGAGAGAGAGGCGCGTGCGCTGGGTGCAACGGGGCCGCTATGCCGTCGAGGTGGAGGTCGAGGTTGTCTATCCCGAGGACGATCCCTCTCAGGCATGCCTGGAGCCCGCAACCCTCGAGTGGCTCGACCAGATCGCGCAACGGACGGAGGCAGGCGATATCGATTTCCTGCGCGGCGTCGGCCGCGTCTACCAGGCGATCACGCCCTGACCGTTCCCCTGCACGCGGGGGTATGGAACACCTCGCCGGAACGGCGTGCAGCGGTCCGGGAGAGCGCTGCGAAACCGCGACCTTACCCTACAATACGCATTTCGATGCCTGCCGGCGAAATTCAAGCTCGATGCGTTTGTGAGCGCTTTCATTGAGAATCGGAGCCTGTCGCAGAAGCTCCCTTGCGAGCGAAACTGAGGAAGAGGCCCGTGCGGTCTGCCGGTGCGCTGAGGCCCTCGCACGTGCGGCCGCACCACTCCCTGTGCGTGATCTCTGCCGCGCCGTCCAGGCCGAAGACCGCCCGGCGACACAGTATTAATTCTCACAAGAAACCTGAAATAGTATTTGCCACGGCGCCAGATTCGATGTATACCATGACGACGTTCGAAGGCAACGGTTGCAGCGCAGACAAGGAGGTTGTCATGGGACGCACGACGTGGGTTTGGCTCGGGATTTGCTCTCTCTCTCTCTCTCTCTCTCTCTCTCTCTCTCTCTCTGATGCCTGCCTCGCTCAGGAGGAGGTGAGCGAGACGTTGCCAGGCGATGTGCTCGTCGATTTCGACGGCGATGGGCAAGTGGTTGATTGGGAAAAGGCCGAACAGGACCGCTGGAGCAAGGACGAGAACCTCAGCCTGTTGCTTGCGGCGGCGATCGCGAACAGCCCGCTGTCCAGCCCGGGGATTGTTGATATCTCCGGGTACCTCGCATCGCTTCCGCTCCCTTCCTCGGAGACCGCCGATGGCGGCGCGGGCGTGCTGGCCCCGCGGCCGCCGCCCCCGCCGCCCGTGCCCTCGTGGCTGTGCATGTTCAAGCGGGGCGATGTCGATCGCGACGGCGACTGCGACTGGGCGGACTACTCGGCGTTGAGCTATTACTACTATTACCAGTCGCCCGTTCCACAGAACCTCGATGCCGCCGATGTGAACGACGACGGCGTCGTCGACATGGGCGACATCACCGCCATCGCGAACTACCTGGCCTACGGCTCTCCGGCGCCCCCCGCGCCATTTTCAAGCTTCGGCCTCGACCCGACCTACGACCCGATCGAGCTGCCCTGCCAGGACACCGTCGGGTTCGAGCACGCGCGCAATCCCATCGAGGAATCCGAGATCGCCGTGCCCCCGCAGGAGGGCCCGCCGGTGGAAGGCGGCATGCTGCCCTCCGGGCCGCTCGATTCGGTCGACGGGACGGGCGGGTTCGGGGCCGTTGCCCCGCAACTCGACACATTCGCGGGGCCGGCGGGCTTGCGCTGGGGCCTCGTGCCGAGCTACGTCACGCGCAGCCCGCTCAGGACCGATCACGAGACCGCCGCGGACTTTCAGAGCGAGCTCGGGTACGGCTGGTTCGCGGGCATCCCGCACATCGTCGATCTCGG
>DHGK01000360.1 GCA_002402755.1 Planctomycetes bacterium UBA4800 | reverse complement strand
GCCTTGGCGGCATCGGGCTCGGGCGCGGCGAGCGCCCGCTCGGCCTCCTGGAGCGACGAGGCGCCCTCGACGACCGAGGGGTCGGACAGAAGCTCGCGCAGCGCGGCGAGCGCGGCGTCCCTGGCGGCGGCGTCGAGCGGCCCCGCCGCGAGCGGCGCGGCGGCCTTCGCGTAGCGGTCCTTTGCGGCCGCGAGCGGCGCGCGCTCGTCGATGGCGGCGCCGATGCCGTCGGTGCGAGTCTTCTCGGCTTCCTGGCGCTTCTTGGTGTCCTCGAGCACCTGCGCGAGGTCCTTGCCCTTCTCCTGCTCCTGCTGCTTGGCCAGCTCCTCCTGGCGGCGCTTGACGCGATCGAGGTAGTCCTTCAGGACCGCGGTCGCGACCGCGATGTTGTGGGTCGCGTCCGCGTGCCCGGGATCGAGCTTGAGCACATCGCGCCACCTGCGGATCGCCTGCTGGAGAAGCTCAACCGTGCGGTTGACCTTCTCCATGTCGCTCAGGTCCTCAAGGCCGGTCTCGGCCTCGCCGAAGTACGTGTGGCCGATGTTGTACTTGATCGTCGTCTCGAACGCCGGATCGCGCGTCTGGAGCGCCTTCTGGTAGTAGTCGCGCGCCTTGGCGTGGTCGCGGCGCCCGAGGAACGAGTTTCCCAGGTTGAACTGGATGATCGGCGAGTCGGGCGCATCGACCTGCGCGTCCAGGTACTTCTTCTCCGCGAGGTCGTACTCCTTCCTGAGAAGGCTCGCGTTGCCCGCGGCGACGAGGTCGCGCGCATCGGCCAGGAGGACGAGAAAAAGCAGCGCGTTCATGCCGTCTTTCTCCGGGTGCGAACGAAGGGCTCGATCAAGAGGAAGGCGAGGGCCAGGGCCAGAAAGATCTGGTAGCGGTCGACGTAGTGCTCCTCGCGCTTCTCGGCGAGCTCGCGCTCGGGCACCGCGGCCGCGATCTTCTTGGCGTAGTACTCCTCGATGTCGAAGGCCGAGGTCCCGACCGGGAAGAAGCTCCCGCCCGTCGCGGTCGCGATCCTGGCGAGCATGGAGGCGTCCATGCGGGTCTTGACCGCGTTGCCGTCCTCGTCGGTCACGAAGGCCGTCTTGCCGGATTCGTCCGTGATCGGGATCGGAGAGGGCGCCTCGGCGCCGAGGCCCACCGTGAAGATGCGGATGCCCTTCTCGGCGGCCTTCTCGGCGGCCTTCTCCGGGAAGGTGTCGTGGTCCTCGCCGTCCGTGATGAGGATGATGGCCTTGTAGTTCCGGACCTCGTCCTGGAACGCCTCGACCGCCTTCCTGATCGCATCGCCTATGGCCGTGCCGCCGAGGGCGACGGTGCCGATGCCCACGTCGGCGAGCAGCGAGCGGAAGAACCCGTAGTCGAAGGTGAGCGGACAGAGGGTCTGCGCCGCGCCGGCGAAGGCGATGAGCCCGATCCGGTCGCCCTGGAGCGCGTTGAGAAGGTCGAGGATGTCGGTCTTGGCGCGCTCCAGGCGGTTGGGGACGACGTCCTGGGCGAGCATCGAGCGGGAGACGTCGAGCAGCACCATGATGTCGATGCCGCGCTCCGCCAGGTCGATCTCCTGCCGGCCCCACTGGGGCCGCATGAGGCAGATGGCGAGGAGCGCCGTGCCGCAGAGGACCAGGCCGGCGCGCACGTACTGCCTGCCCGGGCTCGCGGTCGGAACCAGATGCGACAGGAGCTCGCTCGCCGCGAAGACCCGCAGGGCCCGGCGCTTGCGCCAGAACGAGAAGACGAAGAGGAGCGCGAGCGCCGGCAGGAGCCAGAACGCGTGGGCCCACGCGAGGTCGCCGAATCGCAGGCCGGTCATGGGATCCTCCGGAGATACGTGTGGGCGAGCGCCTGCTCCAGAACGAGGAGCGCGAGCGCCGCCAGGACGTAGCCGATGAACAGCTCCTTGTAGCGCATGAAGACCCGGCTGCGGATGTCGGTCTTCTCCATGCGGTCGATCTCGGCGTAGATCCGCTCGAGCGCGCCGGTCGACTCGGCGTGGAAGTACGCGCCGCCCGTGGTCTCGGCGATGTCCTGGAGCGTCTGCGCGTCGAACTCGACGAGCATGCGGTCCAGCATGAGCTGGCCGGTGATGCGGCTCTGGACCTGGACGGGGGCGTAGCCGGTCGAGCCGATGCCGATCGTGTAGACCTTGACGCCGAACTCCTTGGCGGCGCGTGCGGCCTGCTCGGGCGTGACGTCCCCGGCGTTGTGGACGCCGTCGGAGAGCAGGATGACGAGCTTGGACTTGGCGATGCTGTCCCTGAGGCGCGCGACCGAGAGCGCCAGGCCGTCGCCGATCGACGTGCGCAGCTCTTCGGCGTTGAGCGGGCGGCCCTCCTCATCGACGATCTGGCTCGGGATCCTGATCTGGCCGAGCATGTCGCCGAGCGCCGCGTGGTCGAGCGTCAGGGGTGCCCGGCTGATGGCGAAGCCGCCGAAGGCGACGATGCCTATTTCGTCGTAGGGGCGGCCGGGAAGCGCGGCGCTCGCGCCCGCGTCGTCGCCCAGGACGAACCTGCGGAAGACATCCTTGACGGCATCGAGGCGCGTGACGCGCGTGCCGCGCAGCGTGAAGTCCATGGCCCGCATGCTGCCCGAGATGTCGAGCGCCATCACGATGGCGACGCCGCGCGAGAAGTCCTGCTGGATCTCGGTGCCGAGCTGCGGCCGGGCGAGCGCGACGATGAGAAGCGCGAGCGCCGCGAGGCGCAGGACGGGGAGCACCGGGAGCAGCATCAGCCGGATGCTCCCGCCCGAGCGCTTGACGTGCCGCAGGCTCGGAAACCTGAGGGACCCGAACTGGCGGCGCCTCAGGAAGAAGAACGCCACGAGCGGCAGGACGAGCGCGAGGAGCAGCCACCAGGGATCACGCAGGTGCATGGCTGCCTCCCTGCGCCGGCGCCGGGACGGTCTCGTTGATGAACCGCCTGGCCGCGTTGAAGCTGTTCTCGATGTCCTTGACGCCGGGCATGTACGCGGCGTACTTGACCAGGTCCGCGTAGTCGAGGAAGTCCTTGAGGAGCTGCTGGTGCGCGGGCGAGAGCAGCCCGGAGCCGGCGGCGGTCGGCAGGAACTCCTCGGTCGTCTGCTCGGGCGCGCGCAGCCCGAACCGCCGCTCGATGTATGTGCGCACGACAAAGGTCAGGCGGAAGAAGAACTCCTTGATCCTGCCCTTGGCGATCAGCTCCTCGTCCAGGAGCGCCCTGAGCTCCCTGAAGGCGCGCTCGTGGGGCGGGATCGGCGGGGCCGCCGGGACGCGCCCGAGCCGCCCCCTCAGGAAGAAGAAGAGCGCGAGGCCGATCGCCGCGGCGGCGGCGATGCCGCCGGCGGCGTAGTACGCGATCGTGCTCGGCGGGGCGGGCATCTCCGCGGGNNCCTCGGTCTTGAGCTTGTAGACCTTCTCCTCGGGCGGGGCCGGCGGGGCAGCCGGCTCGGTGTCCTCCGGCGCCGCGTCCATCGCGTCGGAGGCGGGCGGGGACTTCTCCGGCGCGGGCGAGGTTTCTCCGGCCGCGGCGTCGGTCTTCTCGGGTACGGCGGCCTCGCCCTCGCCGCCCGTGAACGAGAACACCATCGGGCGTATCTTGTACTCGCCGGAGACGAAGACCTCGAGCTCGTACCGCGCCCGGTGGATCGTCTTTCCCGCCGCGGCGACGGGCGCATCGGCGTGGTAGTCCCGCACCGCGAAATCGCCGAGCCCCTCGGCGAACTCGGGCATCGCGAGCGTGTAGCCGTCCTCGATCTCGGCCTCGATCGACAGCGTGATGATGTCGGTGAGCGCGGGCTCCTTGGGCTCGACCGCGAGCGTCGCCTTGAGCGGGCCGCGCTCGAAGGTCCGGGCGGGCTCGCCCGCGGCCGGCGGCGCGGGCGCGTCGCCCGGCTTGTCGCCGCAGCCGGCCGCAAGAAGGATGAGCGCGACCCCGAATCGTCTCATTGCGCGCGCTGCTCCTCGGGCTGCTTCTCGGCCGCGGGCGGCTTCTTCCTGAGGACGACATCGTCGTGGACGAGCGCGCCGTACTTGGCGAAGAGCTCCTTGACGAGCGTCTCCTGCAGCTCGCGCTGCTTCTCCTGGTAGTACGCGTCGAGCACCTGACCCTTGACGGCCTCGAACTCCGGCGTTGCGGGCGGCTCGAGCGCGCGGACGAAGACGACGAAGAAAGCGCCGCCCGCCTCGACGGGCGCGGGGAGCAGGCCCGGCTCCTTGGCCGCGAAAATCGCCTTGGAGAGCGCCGGCACGGGGCCGAGGCCTCCGATCGGGTCCTGCGGCGCGATGCGCTCGGCGACGATGCTCCCGTCCTTGCCGTCCTTGACGGCCGCCGCCGCGAGCGCATCCTCGGTTGTCGCCGCGGCGATGAGCTTCTCGGCCTCCTCCTTGGAGGGGAGAGGGACGACGCGCACGGTCGCGCGGGGCGGCGTCTGGAACTTCTCCCGGTTGGCCGAGAAGTACGCGCCGAGGTCCATCGCCGAGGGCTTGATCTTGTCCTTGAGATCGCGGGCGACGACGGCGGCGGCGACGAGCTGCGCCTTCGTGCGGCCGAGAAGCTCCTGGAGCTCGGGGGCCTTGTCGATCTCCAGCTCGCGGCCGCGGCGGTACAGGAGCTGCTGCGCGACGAGCTCGTAGAGGCGCCCGAGCTTCTTGCTCGGGTCCTCGTACTGGGCGGCGAGCTGCTTCCTGATCTCCTTCTCCTGCTCGGGCGGAAGGGCGTACTGCCAGGAGAGCTGGAGCTCCGCGTCGCGCGCGATCCGGCGCTCCAGCTCGTGCATGGTGATCTTCTCCAGGCCGATCTCGGCGGCGATCTCGCCGGCCGCGTCCGCGACGGCGCCGCCCACGGCGCGCTCGCGCATCTCCCGGTCCTTCTCGTCGAACTTGCCGAGGCGCTCCAGGCACTCGCCGACGGCCTCGGCGATCTTGGGGGCGAGCTCGCTTGAGAAGCCGAGCAGGCGCTCGGCCTGCCAGAAGGACGACACGGCCTCCTGGTAGTCCCCGGCGAGCATGAGCTCGCCCGCGATCTGGTAGAGGATCTTCCCGCGGCCCTCGCGGTCCGAGGCGGGCAGCGTGTCGAGGTGGCGCTGCCAGGCGCGCGCCGCGGCGTCATGCAGGTTGCGCTGGCCGAGCTTGAGGGCGTGCGCGCGCCAGTCGATCGAGGACGCCGGCGCCTCGGGCGGCGCGGCGGCGGGCCGGACGAGGATCCTGTACTGGAGGAACAGGATCGCGCCGAGCGCAACGATGATCAGACTGCCGCCCAGGCGGCCGCGCGACGGACGCGGCGGCGCGGGCGGGGCCTCGGGCAGCGAGAGATCGGGCCTGAGTTCGTCGCTCATGCGAAGCGCAACCTCCTTTCGCGCATGCGGAAGAACCGGACGAGGGCGTCCAGGTAGGGCTTGTCGAGCGAAGTCTCGATGTGGTCGATGTCGGCGCGGCGCAGGAGATCGCGACGCCGCGCGAGATCGGCTCCGCTCTCCCGGTTGAAGGCGGCGCGCAGGCTGCGGCTGCCGGTGTCGACGAGCATGAGCTCGCCGGTCTCCGCATCCTCGAGCTCGATGATCCCGACGGGCGGCAGGGCGATCTCGCGCGGGTCGGTCACCGTGATCGCGACCAGGTCGTGCTTCGTCCCGGCGAGCTTGAGCTGGCGCTCGAACGCCTCCTGATCGAGGAGGAAGTCCGAGACCAGGAACGCGACGCAGCGGCGCTTGGCGACCTTGAGGAGGTACTCCAGCGCCGCCGCGATGTCGGTCTTCGTCTGCCGCGCCTCGTGGTGCAGCAGCTCGCGGATGACGCGCAGGACGTGGCTCTTGCCCTTCTTGGGAGGAATGTAGCGCTCGACCGCGTCCGTGAAGATGATGAGCCCGACCTTGTCGTTGTTGTGGATCGCGCTCAGGGCCAGCAGGGCGCAGATCTCGACGATGGCCTCGCTCTTGAGCTGCCTGACGGTGCCGAACTTGACCGACGAGCTGAGGTCGACGAGCAGCATCACCGTGAGCTCGCGCTCCTCGACGTAGCGCTTGACGTGCGGCCGGCCCGTCCGGGCGGTGACGTTCCAGTCGATCGTCCGGACGTCGTCCCCGGGCACGTACTCCCTGACCTCGTCGAACTCCATGCCGCGGCCCTTGAAGACGGAGGAGTACTCGCCGGCGAGCACGTCGTTGACGAAGCGGCTCGCGTGGATCTGGATCTGCCTGACTTTGCGCAGCAGCTCCGCCTGGTCCATGCTACGGCACCTTCACGCCGTCGAAGATCTTCGCGACGACGTCATCCGACGTCAGCTCCTCGGCCTCGGCCTCGTAGCTGATGATCACGCGGTGCCGGAGGACGTCCGGGCCGATCGTCTTGACATCCTGCGGGGTCGCGTAGGCGCGGCCCTGGAGGAGGGCGTGCGCGCGCGAGGCCAGGTTCAGGTAGATCGAGGCGCGCGGCGAGGCGCCGTACTCGATGAGGGGCGCGAGCGCGTCGAGCTTGTAGTCCTTCGGTGCGCGCGAGGCGAAGACGATGTCCACGATGTAGTCCTGGACCTTCTCGTCGATGTAGACCTCGTTGACCAGATCTCTGAGGGCCTCGAGGTCGGCCGGGGTGATCACCGCGGCGATCTTCTCGGCGCGGCCGGAGGCGACGCGCTGCATGATCGTCTTCTCCTCGGCCTTGGTCGGATACGTGATCCTGAGCTTCAGCATGAAGCGGTCGACCTGGGCCTCGGGAAGCGGGTAGGTGCCTTCCTGCTCGATGGGGTTCTGGGTGGCCATGACGAGGAACGGCGACGGCAGCGCGAAGGTCTCCTCGCCGATCGTCGCCTGGCGCTCCTGCATGGCCTCCAGCAGCGCCGATTGCACCTTCGCGGGCGCGCGGTTGATCTCGTCGGCGAGGATGATGTTCGCGAAGATCGGGCCTTTCCTGACCGTGAAGGAGGCCTCCTTGGGGTTGTAGATCTGGGTGCCGATGAGGTCGGCGGGCAGGAGGTCGGGCGTGAACTGTATGCGCTGGAACTTGACGGCGATCGCGTCGGCGACGCTCTTGACGGCCGTGGTCTTGGCGAGCCCCGGCACGCCCTCCAGGAGAATGTGGCCGCTGGTGAGCAGGCCGACGAGAATGCGGTCGACCATGTACTCCTGGCCGACGATGACCTTGGCGACCTCCTGCTTCAGGCTGCGGATGGACCTGGACTGCTCGGCGATGCGTTCCTTGGCTCTGGTGATGTCGGCTTCCATACAGGGCTCCTTGTCGCGCCTGCGGCATGCACGCCGCGTCGGAATCGGGCGCGGGGGGGTACACTCCGCCCCATGCACACGTACACGAGAAGACGCCGGATCGCGGCCCGATGTTTCAGGCGGCCGGGCGCCGTCCCGGCGGACCGTGCGGCCGGACGGCAATCGGGCCATTGTAGTCCGCCGGGGGCCGCGGTCAAGCGCCGCGCGCCCGGTCTTGCGCGCGGGGGCGGGGGCCCGTAAGCTTACGGGACCATGGCAGGCAAGAGGATGGTGCGGAACACCCTGAACGACCTCAGCGGGAGGGAGTGGCTCTTCTTCACCAACACGGTGTGGGAGACCAACGCGCCGCCCGACCGGACGCACGCGTTCCGGAAGTGCCACGGCGCGATCAAGCCGCCCGCGGCCATGGCGGAGCTGGTGCGGTTCTTCACGCGGCGCGGGGAGCGGGTGCTCGACCCGTTCGCGGGCGTGGGGGGGATCCTGCTCGGCGCGGAACTGGAGGACCGCCGTTCGGTCGGCGTCGAGATCGACGCGCGCTGGGTCGACGTTTTCAACCGGCTGCGGCGGCAGTTCGGGGTGCGCGACGGGATGTTCGTGGCGCGCGACGAGTTCGACGGCGCCGGCTGCCGTCCCATCGGCGCCGAGATGGTGTGCGCGTCGTGCCTGGAGTACATGGCCGCGCAGGAGGCGGAGAGCTTCGACGCGGTCATCACCGACCCTCCCTACGGCGTCCAGCACAAGCCGAAGGGCTTCGCTGCCGAGACGAACTTCGCGATGTCCTCGGGCGACGCGCGCGATTTCGCCAACGCGGCGACCTTCGATGACTACCTTGTGCTGATGCGGGAGTTCGGGGAGCAGGCCCGCCGGCTGCTCCGGCCGGGGCGCTACCTCGTGATCCTCATCGGCGATCGCTACCACCAGGGCGAGTACCTGCCGCTCGGCGTCAAGGTGGCCGAGGCGGTGCGCCCGGCGGGGTTCGAGTGGAAGGGGCTCAAGGTCTGGTGGAACAAGGCCACGCTCCGGCCGTTCAGGCCCTACGCCGTGGGAAGCTGCTTCGTCCCGAACATCACCCACCAGAACGTCGTCATCCTGCGGCGGAAGTGATCGGGCGGCGGGGACGGGGAGGGGCGCGGGCTCAGAACTCGAGCGTCATCGCGTAGATCTCGTCCGAGGTCTTCGCGGTGAGGATGTCCGCGGCTTTGCTCCGCAGGAACCGGCTCGCGCGCGCGAGAATCTGGACGTACATGTCGTTCTCGCTGGTGGGGCCGATGATCAGCAGGAAGAGGTGCACGGGCTCGCCGTCGAATGAATCGAAATCGACCCCTTCCTTGTGCAGGCCGAGGATTACCGAAAAATTGCGCGCCTTCTGGATGCGCGCGTGCGGAAGCGCCAGCCCTTGGCCGATGCCGGTGCTGTTGAGCTGCTCGCGCTCGACGAGCGCCCGCAGCGTCTCGTCGAAGGGCACGGTGTCATCGAGCGACGTGTGGACGCGCGCCAGCTCGGTGAGGATCGCGTCACGGTCGCGGCTCGAGAGCCACACGATTCGTTCGGGAGACAGAAGCCGCGAAAGTGATCGCATGATCGGTCGCTCCACTGGCTTCCGCGCGGCCGCGCGCGGGGTTTTCTTCACGTGCCGGAACTCCGCCGCCGGGGCGGGGCGCGGAAACTCCCCCACATGATAGGCAGGAGCAGGCCCCGTGGCAAGGGCCGGCGCGAGGGCGGGCGGGGAGGCCGGAATTTTTTTTGGGGACCCTATTTTCACGGGCGGGGCTTTCGTGTATGCTATGGGCACGCTCGTCCTGCCGGGTGGGACGGACGCGGCGAGGCGTATGAGGAGTAGGCCGGCGGGTAGGATCGCAGACCGCGGCATGGAGCGTACCGGTGCATGTGCGCGCAGCCTGCGCGTGTGTGCGAAGGCCAAGGAAAGTGGAGAAGCCCGTTGCGTCGGATCGTGCGGCGGAGAGAATCCCCGGATCGCTGGATGAGGGATCGTACGGCGCGAAGTGAAGGAAAGGATGCCCATGCTCTCGAAGATACCCCAGGAGTACCTGAAGCTTCTCTCGGTGAAGGATCTCGAAACCCTGCTCGATTCCAAGCGGCGCGATGAGGAGCTGCACGAGCTCATGGAGAAGCGCGATCGGCTCGCGCGCGAGCTCGATGCGGTCAACGAGCGCATCCAGACGATCGAGGAGCGGCGCATGGATGACAACGGGCAGCGGATGCTCGCGCCCATCGTCGTCCGGAAGCGCAAGACGCTCAAGGAGCACATCATCGAGGTGATGCGGGACGCGGGGCAGCCGATGGCGGCCGGCGACATCCAGAAGCGGCTCGTCGACCGCGGCGTGATGGGCCGCGGCAGCAACCCGCGCTCGTTCTACAACACGGTGTTCCAGGCGCTCCAGCGCTACGACTGCTTCCAGAAGGACGACAAGCTGTACTCCCTGAAGGACAGCGTGCCGGTCGAGCAGCCGGCGGAGGACAACGCGAGCCTGAAGGACTTCATCGTGGCGGTGCTCAAGCACGCGAACTCGCCGCTCAAGGCATCGGAGATCGCGAGCCGCGCGCTCATCGCCGGGTACAAGACGGATCTGGACCAGGACGGCCTGACGCAGCGCGTCACGGCGACGCTCAAGAAGCACCTCAACTCGCTGTTCGACTGGGACAGCCAGCGCTACCGGTTGCTCGTGCCGGTCAACTGAGCGGCGGCGGGGGCGCCGCGCGGTCGCGGTCGGCGCGCGGCCCGCGGCGCCGATCGGCGGGCTTGACGGTCAATCGCGATCTGCTATACTTCTTGGACTGCCCGCGGGGCCGTAGCTCAATTGGTTAGAGTACCGGACTGTCGATCCGGATGTTGTGGGTTCGAGTCCCATCGGCCTCGCCAGACATACACGCAAGCCCGTCGAGATCGTACGACGGGCTTTTTTCGTGGGACCGCGCCGCTATCGCGCCGGCTCCGCGTCGCGAGGCATGCATTGTCCGGCGAGGCGGTCCATCGAGGCGCGCAGCGCCGCCCGCAGCTCGCCGTAGGCGGCCATGTCGGAGACGCAGCGGCGCACGGCATCCGGCGATGCAAGGACTTCCTGGTCCCAGTGCGGCGAGACTGCCGTGAGCAGGCCGAGGATCGCGTGCATCGTCTCCCCGCGCGCGAGATGCTCCTCGTCCTCGGAGCCGAAGTCGGCGGCCGCGCGGAGGACTCCGGCGGATTGTCGCATGGCGGCGTAGCCGACGAGATTCTCGATGATGGAGAGGCCGCCGGCGTGCAGGGCGGCTCCTGTGTTGAAAAGCGCCCGGGCTGCGGCGCGCTCCAGTGCGGGATCGGGCGCAGCGGCGTCGCCGGCCTCGGAGGGGACGCGCGGGAGCAACTGTCGTGCGAGATTCCGCACGAAGGGGCAGAACGAGATGTTCGTGCCGATGATGCTCGTCAAGCTCTCCAGCGGCGTCGCTCCCCTCAGGCGTTCGCGTCGGATCCTCAACTCGAGCAGCGCGGAATCAGGCGACCACGCGAGATCCTTCGCGGCCGCCTCCGCGAGACAGCGGCGCGCGAGATCGGCGCGGCCTTCGCGGAGCTCCAGGGACGCGAGCAGGAGATGCGGCACGCCGGAGTCGGGCATGAGCGCGAGCAGCGCCTCGATGTGCGGCCGCGCTTCCGCGGCGCGGGCCTCGCTGCGGAGAAGCGCGCTCACGAGCAGCGCGCGCGCCAAGGCGTGATCCGGATGCGACGCGACGAAGTCCTCGAGACTTGCGATCTGCGCCTCGTCCGTCTTGGCATCGTCGAGTGCGGACAGCAACGCCTCGTCGTCGGGAGCCAGGGGATTCCCATCCGCGGGGGCGGGCGTCGCGGGCGTGGCAGCGCCCTCGGGAATCCCGGGGCTGCGCACGTTCTCCCCGGTCTCGGCGGCTCGGGGCCGCAGCGGCCCTGTCGAGGGTTTCTTGTTCGCGGACACGACGGAGGATGCCGCCGGCGCCCTGCGTCGCGCATCGGGCGCGCTCTCGAACGCCGTAGAGAGCCCGTACCACGCCCACACGAGCACGATGCCGCCGAGAGGCCAGGCCGGCGAGCGCAGCGTCATTGCCGGCCTCCTCTTCTCCAGCCGTCCGCCGCCGGGTCGGCGCCGGGCCATGCGGCGGGCGGAGGCGCGCCCTCCAGATCCTTGACCCAGACCCTGCCGGCGGCATCGATGATCAGGGTTTCCATCGCCGCGCCGTACGCCGCGGGCGTCGCATAGTGCGCGATGCCGCCGTCGCCCGTCTCCAGACGACCGTAGATGTAGTCCCCGTACGGTGCGCCGCCATCCACCGCCCTCGCGAACTCCGCGTCGAGCACGCCGGCATACAGATCGGTGCCGTCGAGCCCCTCGCGCAGCACGGCGGCGGACGGCGCGTACACGGCGGCGCCGCCGATCTCCTCGCCGCGGAAGACCGCCTCGCAGAGCGCGAGGAGCTTGAGGCGGCTCCCGGCGGATTCGCGGCTCGTGCGCTCCTCGAGGTCGCTCTCGGCGGCGAGCTTCCAGGCGTCGCCGTCGGGGAGGAGGTAGAAGTCCTCGGAGTTCCCATCATCGCCGGGCTCCTTGACGCGCACCTTGACGGCGCCGCCCGGCAGGCTCTCGAACTCGAAGCTGAGACCACGGAGATTCCGCTCGAATTCTGCGGCGTCCTTTTGCCCGGACTTCACCATGGCGATCTCCGCGGCGAGACCCGCCGTCGTGCGTGCGGCGCCCGGGCTGATGAGCGCGGCCAACTCGTCGAGCTTGCCGAGGCACGCAAGGTCGATGAGCCGACTCACAAACTCCTCGGGAGCCGGCCTCTCGACGGGAGGAGGCGCAGGAGAGAAGGCGGCGATGTCGAGCTCGTCTTCATCCGCCGCCGGCAGCGCCGCAGGCGGCACGGCGGGGGCGGCGTCCTGCTCAGGTGCCGCGGGAGCGGCGGCCGGGACGGGCGTCTCGTCCGCGCTCGGCGCGGACGAATGCTCGCGCAACAGCTCTCGATGGGCACGGGCGATCGACAGGGCGGCGACGATGATCACCGACACGATGAAGCCGCACCAGCATGCTCGCACCACGGCGTTGACTCCCCGGTACCGGTGATGACGATTGTACGAGGGCGGGTGGGGAGACTCAAGCAGTCTCCTTGCCGCCGGAACCCGGGCGCGCTCCCGCTCGCGGGCGGCCTTTCCCGCACCGCTCCCGATTGGGTACGATGGCGGCTCCGCGCGCCGAGAGAACACGGACCACGATGGACACGATTGCGCTCATCAACTCCAACGACATGAAGCCGCCCGTGGCGCCGATCGCCATCGAGTACCTGGCCGGGGCGCTGGCGGCGGCCGGGTTCGGGGTCGAGGTCATCGACTGCTCGTTCGGCGAGGATCCCGCGACCGAGATCCGGCGCCGGCTCGCCGCGATCGATCCGCTGCTTGTCGGCATCTCCTTTCGCAACACCGATGACTGCTTCTGGCCGAGCGGTGCGTGGTTCGTGCCGCGCCTCGGGGCGCTCGTCGCCGCGGCGCGCGCCGCGACGAGCGCCCCGATCGTCGCCGGCGGCTGCGGATTCAGCATCTACCCTCGGGAGATACTCGAGACTTGCGGCGCGGACTTCGGCATTGCCGGGGACGGCGAGGCGCCGCTCCTGGAGCTCGCGCAGCGCGTCGCGCGCGGCGAGGACTGCCGCACGATCCCCGGCCTGGTCTACAGGGACGAGGCCGGAAGAACGGTCGCGAACCCGCCCGAATACGCCGATGCGCTCTCGGTCTCGCCCGCGCGCGCGTGGATCGACAACGCCCGGTACCTGCGCGAGGGCGCGATGGGGAACGTCGAGACGAAGCGCGGCTGCCCGGCCGCGTGCATCTACTGCGCCGATCCGCTCGCCAAGGGCGTGCGGGCGCGCTGCCGGCCGCCCGGGGAGATCGCCGGCGAGTTCGAAGCGCTCGCGGCGCAAGGCGTCGATGTCCTGCACCTGTGCGATGCCGAGTTCAACCTTCCGATGCCGCATGCCCTGGCGACCGCCGAGGAACTCGCGCGGCGCGGGCTCGGCCGCCGCGTCAGGTGGTACTGCTACGCCGCGATCCAGCCGTTCACCGAACAGCTCGCGCACGCGATGCGCGCGGCCGGATGCATCGGCATCAACTTCGGCGCCGACAGCGCCTGCGACCGCATGCTTGCCGTGCTCGGGCGCGCGTACCGGAAGGAAGACGTGGCCGCCGCCGTTGCGGCCTGCCGCGCCGCCGGCATCGCGGTCATGCTCGACCTCCTGATCGGCGGCCCCGGCGAGGACGAGTCGTCGGCGAGGGAGAGCATCGAGTTCGTGAAGCGCGCCGCGCCGGACTGCGCGGGTGCGGCCGTCGGCGTCCGCGTGTATCCGGGAACGCGCCTGGCCGCGTTCGTCCGATCGCAGGGGCCGATCGCGGGCAATCCCAACCTTCGCGGCGCCGTGACGGAGAACGAGAACTTCTTCAGGCCTCTCTTCTACGTCGATTGGAAGCTCGGCCCGGAGCCGGGCGCGCTCGTCGCGCGGCTCATCGATCGCGACGCGCGCTTCTTCCAGCCCGCGGCCGGCGACCCGACGCTTGACTACAACTACAATATGAACGATGTCCTCGCCGCGGCGATCGCGCGGGGCGAACGCGGGGCCTTCTGGGATATCCTGCGCAGGCTGCGCGCGAAAACCGGGGACGCGGGAAAACCGGGGACAGTCACTGATTTGTCAGTTGGGATGGGCGGCAGGTCCCCGGGCCTGGGGTGACAAATCAGTGACTGTCCCCGGTTTTCCCATCAGTGACTGTCCCCGGACTGCCCCCGCGCGCGCCGCAAGGACTCCAACTCCGCCCGGAGCGGCGCCCAGTATTCCCTGTCCCGCGCGCGCTCCTTCTCCTGTTCGTCGAGAAGCGCCCGTTCCAGCGCATCGCGGTCGCCCGCCCGCGCGTGCTCCAGGAGTGGTCGTCCTCCGATCTCGCGATCGAACGCGGCCCCGGCGGCGCCCGCGATTTCGATCAGATGCGCCGGCGTGCGGCTCTCGCGGAGCCAGAATCCCAGCGCCTCGTCGTTCGGATTCGACTTGTGCCGCTCGTAGTCGGCCTCGACCAGACGCCGGATCATGGGCCAGTCCTTGTCTCGCTGCGTCTTCTTGGCCAGGACCAGATCGGCGAGCGACAGGACGGCGACTTCGGGCGCGTCCGGAAGGTCGATCAGCATGCGCCTCGACCAGAGCGCATCGAAAGGATCGCAGCCCCGGAGGACCGACATGACATCCACGCGGAATCCGTCGGCGTCGGGGTGGCCGCAGCGGAAATGACACGCGTGGCCCCGGGCGAGATACGCGGCCTCCAGGGGCGGAAAGAACACCGGGCGGGCCGCAAGCTCG
The DNA here is from genome assembly GCA_002402755.1 of Planctomycetes bacterium UBA4800. Lineage (GTDB taxonomy): Bacteria > Planctomycetota > UBA8108 > UBA8890 > UBA8898 > UBA8898. The sequence continues at coordinate 331 of DHGK01000360.1, read as the reverse complement.
CGGAGCGCCGCCTTCAGCCTCTCGAGATTCTCGTCGGAATGGAGGACAGCGAAATCCGTGTCGCGGCTGAACTCAGCCGCGCCGTACAGGATGCACGCCTGTCCCCCCATCAGGAGCGACCTGACCCCGCATTTCCGGAAAGTCGAAAGGACTCTGAGAATCGGGTTCTGGGTCAAGGGAACCGCCGCACGCAAGGAAGAAATCCCAGAGCCGCAGCGTCGCCGCGAAGCGCTGCTGGGGCGTCAAGAGCGCCCATTCGTGCTCATCGCTCCAGGATTCCGTCTCCATGCAGGGTATTGTAGCCGAAATCCGGGCCGGAAACCGGGGACAG
>DHGK01000391.1:375-12453 GCA_002402755.1 Planctomycetes bacterium UBA4800 | reverse complement strand
AAGAAATGGTTGATGGCGAAGAACGACATGATCTCGTTGTAGACCTGGACCGCGCCGCCGCGCCTGACCGCGATGACCGGCGTGCCGGCCTTGTGCTTGAAGAGGTGGTCGTTCATGCGCGAGACGAACCCGGCGCGATCGATGAGATTCTTGACCCACGACGTGACCGAGCCGAACCAGGTGGGGGATCCGATGATGATGCCATCGGCGGCGATCATCTTCGCGAGCAGCGCGTTCAGGTCATCGTCCTGGACGCAGCGGCGCTTTCCCCGGCACCCGCCGCAGGCGCGGCAGGGCTCGACCCGCAGCTCGGCGAGCGACACGATCTCGGTCGCGATGCCCGCGCGCTCGATGCGTTCCTGGATGCGCCGCAGGCACAGGATCGTGTTGCCGTTCGGCCGCGGCGACCCGTTGAACATGATGACTGAGAGCGGCATGGGACCTCCGTGAGCGCTCAGGGCTGCTCCTCGGCGTCGCCGACGAGCGCGCGAACCGCGTCGATGCGGAAATACACGAGAAAGACCGTGCCGGCGTCGTCGGCCGGACAGTACGCGCGGCCGTGCTCCTTGGCGTACTCCGCCCTGAGCTTGGCGACGCGCGCGGGATTCGTCTCCTCCCCGGTCTTCGTGAGGTACAGGCGCTTCCCCGCGTATCCCTCCGCCTCCTCGATGAAGAGATAGGCCGCGCTCGGATTCTCGCACACGTTGGCGTGGCTGCGCCGGTCGGCCATGACGAACGCGACGGTGTTCGCGTCGATCACGTAGGGCCGGGCGTAGATCGCCGCGTTGACGTTGCCGGCCTTGTCCGCGGTCGCCAGGACGCCCGTGCCCTTCGCGGTCGTGAAGTAAGCTTTCATGCTCGTGTCTCCTTGTGCGCGCCGTGCGGCGGCGCGCCTATAACTCTGGCAGGCGGCCCTCCTGCTGTCAAGCGCGGCGGCGCGGTCGGTTGCTTTTCCGGGCCGGCGGGAATACGATGTAATTGACTTGCGCGCCTTTGCATGCCGATAACGATGATGGGCGGAACGGGGCGCGCGCGGCGCGGCTCCGGCGCCGGAGGCGGGCAGGAATGACGAGGACGCTGCGGTCGCTTGCGGCATTGATCGCACTCGCGGGGTGCGCGGGGAGCGGCGGAGGGCGGCGCGCGCAGGAGGCGCCCGCCGCGGAACGCGAGGCTCCCGCGCCCGCGGCGGACGGCGCGGCTCCGGCACGCGACGAGGCCGCGCGCGGCGCCGACGAGGGGTATCCGATCCGCGCCTGGCCGCTGCTTGAGTCCGTGACGTCGAGCGACGGCTCGCGCACGTTCTGGGCGACGCCGTTCTTTCACACGACGACGCATCCGGACGGATCGACCGAGTTCCACGTCTTGAACTACCTCCAGGGGGCGACCTACTGGGCGTTCCTGCCGCTCGCGTATCGCGGCGGCGAGCCCGGCAGGAAGCACACGGGCGTGGCGCCGTTGTACTTCGGCGGCCCCGGCTACGACGTCGTCCCGCCCGCGCTGTTCTACAACGTCGATGGCGAGGAGGGCTCGCACCTCGGCGTGGCGCTCCTGTACCACAGGGGGCCGAACGGATGGTGCCTGCCTCCGCTCCTCACGGGCTCGTGGATCGACGATGGCACGCGCAGGGCGTGGGTGACGCCGCTCTTCGTGTACACGCGCACCCCGGAGGGCGAGGCCGCGGTGAAGCTCGCCGGCCTGTTTCCGCTCTACCAGCGGACGCCGAAGGGCTGGTTCGTGCCGCCGCTCGTCTCCGGCGGCTGGGAGGAGGAGGACGGCGGGCGGTCGACCTGGGTGACGCCCTTCTTTCATCACCGGAGCGACGCCGAGGGCACGCGGTCCTTCCACGTCCTGAACTACCTCCACGGCCGGGACTACGATGTCCTGCTGCCGCTCGCGTACGCGGGCGGCGAGGAAGGCCGGAGGCGCTTCGGGATCATTCCGCTCTACTTCCACGGCCCCGGCTACCGCTGCCTGCCGCTCCTCATGTCCGGCATACGCCGGCCCGACGAGGGTGGGCACCGCCTGTGGGTGACGCCGCTCTTTCACCACTCCGAGCACGCGGACGGCGCGACGTCGTGGCATTTCCTCAACTACTTCCACGCGCCGCGCTTCAAGTTCCTCTTTCCGCTCGCCTATCTCGGCGGGGAGGAGGGCGCGCGCTACGGCGGCATCATCCCCTTGTACTTCCAGGGGCCGAAGACGGCGTGCCTCCCCCTCCTGCTCTCGGGCTCGACGCCCTACGGCGAGAAGGGCCGGACGACGTGGGTGACGCCGTTCTTCAACTACGCGCACGACGGCGAGGGGACGTCGTGGTGGCACGCCCTCTCGTACTTCCACGGCCCGGACTACGACGTCCTCTTCCCGCTCGCGTACCGCGTGGGGCAGCCGGGCGAGCGCTACGCCGGCATCGTTCCGCTGTACTTCCAGAGCCCGACGACGGTGTGCGTGCCGCCGCTGCTCTCCGGATCGAGGCGCTGGGGCGAGAAGGGCCGGACGACGTGGGTGACGCCGTTCTTCCACTACACGCACGACGGCGAGGGGCGCGCGTGGATGCACGCCCTCAACTACTTCCAGGGGCCTACCTACAACTCCTTCGCGCCGTTCGTGTTCTCGTTCGGCGAGCCGGGGGAGAAGCACCTCTGGGCGCTGCCCTTCTACATGCACGGCCCGGACTACCGGTTCCTGCTGCCGCTCGTCTACGCCGTCGGCGAGGAGGGGCGCAAGTACCGCGGCGTGGTGCCCCTGTACTTCGAGAGCCCGCGGAGCATCGTCGTTCCGCCGGCGCTCTTCGGGCGCTGGGACCACGAGGACGGCGGGCGGAGCACGTGGGTGACGCCGTTCTTCCACCGCATGACGGACGGCGAGGGGCGGAGCTGGTGGCACGTCCTCAACTACTTCCAGGGACCGGACTACAAGCTCCTGCCGCCGCTCGCCTACGAGTTCGGCGAGGAGGGGGAGCGCTACCGCGGCATTGTGCCCCTGTATTTCGAGAGCCCGGGGATGGGCTGCGCGCCGTTCCTGCTCTCGGGGTGGTGGAAGAAGGGCGATGGCGGCCGCACGTGCTGGGCGACGCCGCTCTTTCACTACACGGACGACGGCGTCAACGCCCCCTCGTTCCACGTGCTCAACTACTTCCAGGGGCCGGGGTACAAGAGCTTCTTTCCGCTGGTCTTCGTCAATGACGACGGCGGGCTTGCGGTGGCGCCGCTTTTCGCGGGCGGCAAGAACTACCTCTACCTGCCCCCCGCGCTCTCGTGCTGGTACCGGAACGCGGAGGGCGGCCGCACGCTCTGGGTGACGCCGTTCTTCCGGCATGCGACCGATGGCGAGGGTAGGACGTGGTTCCACGCGCTCAACTACTTTCAGAGCCCGGACTCGCGCTGTCTCTTCCCGTTCTTCTACCATTCCGACGACGGGGATCTCTGGCTGGCGCCCGGGTACTTCGGCGGCAAGGACTACCTCTGCCTCCCGCCGCTTCTCTCGGGCTGGCGCCGCCGCGATGACGGGGGAGACAGCCTCTGGGTGACGCCGCTCTTCCACCGCACGCGCGACGGCGCCGGCGGCTCGTGGTGGCATCTTCTCAACTACTTCCAGGGCCCGAACCACAAGCTCCTGTTCCCGTTCTTCTACTCGGTGGGTTCGCCCGAAGAACGCCACCTCGGCGTGATACCGCTGTACTTCCAGACGCCGACCGCATGCAGCGTGCCGCTCGCTCTCAGCGCCTCGTGGCGGCGCAAGGACGGCGGCAGGACGACATGGGTGACGCCGCTCTTCCACCAGCGCACCGCGGCCGATGGCGCGCTCCAGTCGCGGCACCTGCTGAACTGGTTCGAGACCGAGCGCTTCCAGACGCTGTTCCCGGCGTACTGGCGCGCCGGCGACACGCGGGCGTTTGTCCCGCCGCTCTACGTGAGCTACGCCAACGAGGACGGCGGCAGAACGCGCTCGGTCCTGTGGCCGCTCTCGGCGGCGCGGACGGGCGGGAGCGCGCTCGACCGCTCGTGGTCGACGCAGCTCAAGCCCTTCGTCTACCAGCGCGCGGGCGACGACTACGAATTCAACTTCCTGTGGAGGCTGTTCCACGTCAGGCGCATGGGCGCGCGCTCGCAACTGGCGGTGAGCCCGCTCTGGTGGTCCGAGTCGGGCGGCGAGGGCACGCCGGCCGGGTATCAGATCCTGGGAGGCCTCTTCGCCCGGGACTGCAACTACACGCGGAAAACCTACCGCTACCGCCTGCTCTGGGTCATTCCGGTGAGCGGGGACCGGACGTACTGACGCGGCGCCGGACGCGAGAAGGCCGGATCCCGATGCCCCGCGCCCCGGGAACCTTTTTCCGATCGGCGCGTTTCATCCGGTAATGGCAGCGATGACGATGGCGAGCAACCCCCAATGGCCGCGGGAGCAGGCGGCGGGCCTGCGCGGGCTCGGCGATCGCGAGTGCCTCGCGCTCGCGCGGGACGGCCATCGGGAGGCGCAGGGCGAGCTCGTCAGCCGCCACATGCCGGTCGTGTACCGGCTGTGCCTCCGGCTCACGCGCGACCGCGACAGCGCCGCGGACGCGACCCAGGAAGTGTTTGCGCGCGCGCTCGGCGCCTTCGCGAGCCTCGACCCCGAGAGCAGCGTCCGCGCGTGGCTGTGCGCGATCGCGTACAACTTCGTGCGCGACCTCTCGCGCCGGGCCAAGGTGCGGCGCATCGTCGCCGCCCCGCGCGGCGATGACGGAGGCCGGTTCGAGCCGCGCGACGAGCGGCAGCGGCCGGCGCTGGATGTCCTCGTCGCAAGGGAAGAGGCGGGAGTGCTCGAGGACGCACTCGACCGCCTCGATCCCGGCGCCCGCGCCATCGTGGTCCTGCGCGATATCGAGGGCCTCTCGTACGCCGAGATCGCCCGAGCGCTCGACGTGAACGTCGGCACGGTGAAGTCGCGCGTCCATCGGGCGCGCATGGAGCTCAAGGAGGCCATGCTCGCGCTGCGGCCGGCGTGGTTCGATGCATAGGTGATTCGTATGGATTGCATGCGCTGCCGATCGCTTCTCTCGGATTTCCTGGAGGCGTCCCTGCCGCCGCGCGCGCGCGCGGCGGTGGCCGCCCACGTGCAGGCGTGCGGCGCGTGCGCGACCGAGGCGCGGCGCATCGAGAAAACGCTCGCGCTCGTGCGCGCGGCCCCGCGCGAGGAGCCGCCTCCCGGACTCGCAGCGGCGGTGGTCGCGAGGCTCGGCGCGGAAGCCGAGGCGATCGCCGCCGGCGAGCGCGGGCGCGCCGCCTCGGCGCGCGCGATGCGGTGGGCGACCGCCATCGCGGCGTCCCTTCTTCTCGGTCTGGCCGTCTTCGCGGCCCTGCGCGAGCACGGCTGGCGGCGGTGGTCGGACGGCGCGGAGTCGCGCATCGCCGCCGCGCGCGCCGACGGCGATGCGCTGCGCCGCGAGCTCGCGGATGCGCATCGGAGCGCCGAGGCGGCCGCCGGCGAGATTGCCGCGGCGCTCGCGTCCGCGCGGGAGCAGCGGCAGGAACACGAAGCCGCGCTCAAGCGGCTCGATGATGCGTCGTGCGAGCGGGAACGAGAGCTTGCGGCCCTGAAGGCATCGCTCGCGGCATCGCGGCGCGAGACCGAGCGGCTCACGGCCGCCATCGCGAAGCTGGCGGCCGAGCGCGCGGCTCCGGAGACCCGCGGGGCGGCGCCGGGCGATGCGGCGCCGCCCCCCGCGGTCGAACCCGCGGAGCTTGCGGCGGCTGGGACGGCCGCTCAGGCGCGCGCGAACGTGATCTTCGTCATCAACGGCGACAAGCTGGAGCTGCGGACGCGCGGGCCGCGCGATCGGGTGGTTGCCGAGCTGTTCGCGGTCGCGGCCGACGACGCCAATTCGGCGACCGCCGATCTGGCGCTGAGCGCGCTCGAGAACCTCCTCGGCGGGCGCGCGCGCGGCGGAGCGGATGCCGCCCCGGCGGCGCGGCGGAACGGCATTATGGGTTGGTTCAATGAACGGTTCGACGGTGCGGGCGGCGAGGACGCGCGCGACGCGGCCGGCGGCACGCCGGATCGCCGCCGGATCCTCGCGGAGCTCGAGGATCTCTGGCGCAGGGAACAAGAACGCTCCAAGGAGTGAGCCATGCGTAGAAAGTCTCTCGTGAATGCGGCGGTCGTCGCGGCGGCGGCCGCGGCCGCCTGGCTGTCCGGATGCTACTCGTGCGACATCAAGGGGCGGAACGAATCGGCGGACGCGCTGCGATCGGTCGCGGTCGATCCGAGCTTCACCCTGCCGGGCGAAGCCCGCGGCGGGCAGAGCGCCGTCGTGCGCCAGTCGTACACGATCGCGGACGGGCAGTTCACGTTCAATCGAAGCGTCGAGAAGGAAGTGGGCACGCTCGGCGCGGACTTCGTGCCGCTCTCGAAGGGCGATGCCGAGCGCCTGGGCGCGGAGCCCTTCAGCGGCGTCTTGATTCGCGGCATCCGCACCCCGGGGCCCGCGGAAGCCGCGGGTCTCCGGGCCGACGACGTGATCGTGTCCTACGGCGGCAAGGACGTGATGAGCGTCGAGCGCCTCGAGCTGCTGATCGAGGCGGATGCTCCCGGCACGCGCGTCGACATCGTCTACCAGCGGGGCGACACGCGGGTCGACGTGCCGGTCACCCTGGGCGCGGAGAAGCGGGTGGTCGAGGGCAAGAGCCTCCAGCAGCAGCTTCGGATGGTCGATGACCGCGATCGCACGGGGCTGAAGCTCGCGGAGCTGACGTCCGAAGCGCACGCCGCGGCGCTCGGGCCGGATGCGCCGGCGGGCGGGCTCCTCGTCGTCGAGGTGCTCGAGGGCGGTCCGGGGTTCTTCGCGGACCTGCGCGTGCGCGATCACGTCGTCAAGGTCGGCGGGCAACCCGTCGCGGGCGCCGCCGAGTACGGGAACGCCGTCGATGCGGCGCAGCCGGACGGCGAGACCGTGCTCACCGTGCGGCGGGCGGGGAGGGAGCTCGAGCTGCCGATCGAGGTTGTCGAGGATGCGCGCGGGCGGAGCGATTTCAACGTGTTCGACATCATCAGGTACCGCGGCGAGCCCGCCGGGTGGCATTTCTGCCTGCTGTACCACCTCCTGTTCAATTCCGACCGCATGCACAAGGTCGTGCGGGACGACGGCACGACGAGAAACGAGCGCTCGACGCACTGGGGCGCCGTGCTGGACCTGCTCCACTGGAAGAGCACGGAGGGCGGCCGCAAGGAGCTGCGCCTGGGGTGGTTCTTTCCGATATCGTGGGGCGGATAATCCGGCGGGCGCGCCGCCGGCCGCGCGGCCTCCGGCCCCGGGGACCGCCGCCGCGGCGCGCCGAACGCCGTTCCGGGCCGCCGCCCATCCTTACGGCGGCGCGCGTTCCAGGATATGATGTGTTCCTGCCGATGATGGACGTGACGGAGAACGCCGGGGCCCCGCCCGCCGCGAGGCGGAGGAGCCCCGGCGCGCGATTCGGGAGGAACCTCGATGCGACGGATCACTCTGGCCTTGTGCGGCGCCGCGCTCGCGTGCGGCTCGGGCTGCTTTCTCCAGAAGGACCGCACGCGCGTGCCGCTCTGCCCCGCCGCGATCGGGGAGATCAGGCCCGGCATGGCGACGATCGCGGACGTGGCGCGGCTGCTCGGCTCTCCGAACGAGATCATCTGGTCCAACGGCGTCACGGCGCCGCTCGACGCCGGCATCGGCGCCGGCATCATCAACACGTACGTGACCGGCGGCGAGGAGCTGTTCGTCCGGGCCTACCACTACCGCTACGCGGTCACCAAGACGTCCGGCTTCACCGTGATCGTGTTCAGCATGGTCTCGCACGACACGAAGTACGACGATCTCTTCGTCTTCTTCGACGATGCGGGCCGCGTGACGAACGTGGGCGCGTCGCTCAACGCCGCGCAGGTGAGCTACAGCCCGTTCGGGTCATAACCGTGTCCGCACGCTGCTCCGCGGTGCTCCTGCGCATGCTGCTCTCCGGCGCGCTGCTCGCGTCGACGGGCTGCGTCAGCTTCTTCAGCCTCTACGACCACGGCGTCAATCGCTCGCTCGCCTACAGAAGTCCCATCGGCATCCGCGTCGACATCATGCGCCACGGCACGCCGGTCGCGGCCGAGCAGTTCGCGTGGCTGGTCCCCGGCGCATCGGATCTCGGCGAGGCGCTCGCGGCCCTCGGGGCGCCGCACCGGTTTCGCCGCACCCCGACCGAGGAGGCGCTGGAGTACTATTATGTGTATGATAGGAAAACGCGATTGCTGGTGAAGCCGCTTTTTTTCATGAGTCACGGCGGCATGGCCAGCTATAATTACCGCGGAAGCGAAACGGGAACGGACGTCGTCGCGCTCGTCTTCGACCACGAGGGCCGGCTCCTGCGCAAGGAGCTCAGGAGCGCGGCGCCCGACGGTTCGACCGGCGCGATGCTCGAGAGCGTGTTCGTCCCGTAGCGTCGCGCCCGCGCAGGCCGCGTACAGGGGAGGCCGAAGGCCCATGACCACGCACATTGAAGGACTCATCGCCGCGCCGCTCACCGCGCTCGGGCCCGACGGCGGCACGAATCTCGACATGATCCCGGCGCAGGCCGCGATGCTGGTGCGCGACGGCGTCAAGGGCGCCTTCATCTGCGGCACGACCGGCGAGAGCCTCTCGCTCACGACCGGCGAGCGCAAGGCCATCGCCGAGGCCTGGGTCGAGGCCGCGCCGCCCGGCTTCGCCGTGATCGTGCACGTGGGCCACAACAGCATCGAGACGAGCACGCAGCTCGCGCAGCACGCCGAGAAGATCGGCGCGCACGCCATAGGCACCATGGCGCCGTCCTTCTTCAAGCCGGACGGCATCGATTCGCTCGCCGACTTCTGCGCGCGCGTGGCGGCGGCCGCCCCCACGAGGCCCTTCTACTACTACCATATCCCCAGCCTGACGGGCGTCGACTTTCCGATGGTCGACTTCCTCGGCGCGGCGGCGGGCCGCATCCCGACGCTCGCCGGCCTCAAGTTCACGCACGAGGACCTCATGGACTTCGAGCGCTGCCGGCACGTGGACGGCGGGCGCTTCGACATGCTCTTCGGCCGCGACGAGATCCTGCTGTGCGCGCTCGCGCTCGGCGCGCGCGGCGCCGTGGGGAGCACGTACAACTTCGCGGCGCCGCTCTACCTGAAGCTCATCGCGGCCTTCGACAAGGGCGACATGGCCGAGGCGCGGCGGCTGCAGTTCCTGGCAATGGAGGCGATCGCGGTGATGCAGCACGTGCGCTGCTCGTTCTTCGCCGCCGCCAAGGCGATCATGCGCCTGCGCGGCCTCGATCTCGGTCCCGTGCGGGCGCCGCTCAGGGACATCTCGGCGGCGCATCACGAGGAGCTGGTGCGGGCGCTGGACAAGATCGGGTTCCTGGCGCACTGCGCGGTATAGCCCGCGGACATGCCGCGATGCCCGCCGTCTTCAAGATACTGATCGTCTTCGCGGGCATGCTGTTCCTCGCGCGCGTGCGCGTGCCGCTCGGCGCCGCGCTCGCGGCCGGAGGCATCGGCCTGGAGCTCTGGGCGGGGATTCCCCTGTGCGGGGCCGAGGGCGAGCGCGGCGTCGCGGGCAACCTGGGGGCCGCGTTCCTCCAGGCCGAGCTGTGGCTGTTCCTCGTCATCACCGCCCTCATCATCGAGCTCGGCCGCTTCATGAGCGAGGGCGACAACGCCGAGACCATCATCGGCGCGGCGCGCCGGTGGGGCGGGCGGCACGGCGAGGCGACCGCGCTCATCGCGCCGCCGGCGGTCATCGGGCTGATTCCCATGCCGGCCGGGGCGGTGTTCTCCGCGCCGTTCGTCGAGCAGGCGGGTGCGCGCTTCGGCGGCAGCCCCGACTGGAAAGCGAGCGTCAACTACTGGTTCCGGCACCTGTGGGAGTACTGGTGGCCGCTGTATCCCGGCGTGATCATCGGCATGTCGGTGTTCCGGATGGAAGCCTGGCGCTACATCGCCGCCCAGATCTTCTTCACGCCGGTCGCCCTCGGCATCGGGTACCTCGTGCTCGTCCGGCCGCACGTCAGGCGCGGCGCCGCGCACGCCCCGCCCGAGAACCGCGGCACCAATCGGCGCGCGTTCTTTCTGCTGTCCCCGATCCTCGTCCTCATCGCGGCGCTCTTTCCCTGCCAGTACGTCCTGGAGGCGCTGTTTCCCGCCGCGGCGTCCGAGGTGCACCGGCTCGGGGCGCTCCTCATCGGGCTCGGGGCGGCGCTCGCCATCATCTACGGGGACGAGCTGCGGCGCGGAAAGCTGCGGCCCTTGAAGGCCGTCCTCACCCGCAAGGCGCTCGCCATTCAGCTCACGCTCGCGGGGGTTCTCATCTTCAAGTTCATGCTCGACTGCTCGGGGCTCCTGCCGCTCGCGTCCGAGGAGTTCAAGGCGAGCGGCGTGCCCGTCCAGATCGCCGTGGCCGGGCTGCCGTGCCTCGCCGGGCTCGTCACGGGCGTGGCCTTCGGGTTCACGGGGACATCGTTCCCGCTGGTCGTGGGCATCATGCACGCGGCGGGCTCCGGGCTCACCCCGCTCGCGACCCTGGTCCTCGCCTACGGGTTCGGCTACATCGGCATGATGTACTCGCCCGTCCACCTGTGCCTGCTCGTGACCAACCAGTACTTCGGGGCCTCCCTGCGCGGCGTGCTCCGCATGCTGCTCCCGTGCGGGGCGGTCATCCTCGCGTACGCGGCGGCCGCGCACGTGCTGCTGTCGATGCTCGGGTGGTGAGCCGGGCCGTCCCCTTGTCCGGCCGCCCCGCCCGCGGGTACACTTGCGAGAGCGTCAGGTATCGCGATCCATGAAGAGACCTCTCGCGAAGAGGGAAAGGAGCCTCCGATGCGTATCCGTATCACGACGTTGATCGCCGCGTGCGCGCTCGCCGGCGTTGCACTGTCAACCGGCCTCCGGGCTGCCGAGCAGAGCCCGGACCCGTACGCGGGCGAGACCAAGGAGCAGCGCGACGCGCGCATGGCCTGGTGGCGCGAGGCGCGCTTCGGCCTCTTCATTCACTGGGGCGTCTACTCGGTGCCGGCCGGAACCTACAAGGACAAGCGGATCGGCGGCATCGGCGAGTGGATCATGCACGACGCCAGGATCCCGGTGGCCGAGTACCGCGAGTTCGCGAAGAGCTTCAACCCCGTCAAGTACGACGCCGATGCGTGGGTGCGCATGGCCAANNTCGAAGGCGTCCAGGTGGAACGTCGTCGATGCCTCGCCGTACGGGAGGGATCTCCTGAAGCCGCTCGCCGAGGCCTGCCGGAAGCACGGCCTCAGGCTCGGGTTCTACTACTCGCAGGCCCAGGACTGGAACAATCCCGGCGGCGCCGCCTACGGCGGCCACTGGGACAAGGCCCAGGACGGCAGCATGGACGACTACATTCGCAACGTCGCCGTGCCGCAGGTCAAGGAGATTCTCACCAACTACGGCCCGCTCGCGATTCTGTGGTGGGACACGCCGTGCGACATGACCAGGGAGCGCGCGGACATGCTCGTGCCGCTCCTCAGGCTCCAGCCCGGGATCATCCACAACAACCGCCTGGGCGTCTACCCCGGCGACACGGAGACGCCCGAGCAGCACATCCCCGCGACCGGCTACGGCGACCGGGACTGGGAAACCTGCATGACGATGAACGACACCTGGGGCTACAAGAGCTACGACCGGAACTGGAAGAGCGTCGAGACCATGGTCCGGAACCTGGTCGACATCGCGTCCAAGGGCGGCAACTACCTCCTCAACGTCGGGCCCACCTCGGAGGGCCTGATTCCCGAGCCCTCGGTCGAGCGCCTGAAGGCCGTCGGCGCGTGGATGAGGGTCAACGGCGAGGCGATCTACGGGACGTCGGCAAGCCCCTTCAAGAAGCTGCCGTGGGGCCGCTGCACGAAGAAGCTCGCCCCGGGCGGCGCGACGCTCTACCTCCATGTCTTCAACTGGCCGGCCGACGGGAGGCTCGTCGTGCCCGGCCTGAAGAGCGCGGTCGACACGGCGTACCTGCTCGCCGACGCAGCGCGGAAGGAGCTGCGGGCGGCGGCGACGCCGGACGGCGTCGTCATCGATGTGCCCGCGGCGGCGCCGGACGCGATCTCCTCGAC
>DHGK01000391.1:0-205 GCA_002402755.1 Planctomycetes bacterium UBA4800 | reverse complement strand
ATCCTCGGCGATCAGAAGATCAGGGTGAGCACGCCCGCGACCGGCAACTACGGGAAGTTCACGACCGTGCCGGTGGGGACGCTCACGATCGGCGCGGCCGGCAAGGCGACCCTCGCCGTGAAGCCGGTCGTCGAGGGCTGGCAGCCGATCAACCTGAAGTCGATCGACTTCGCGCCGGCGAAGTAGGGGGGGGATTTCGGGGACA
>DHGK01000151.1:24345-41440 GCA_002402755.1 Planctomycetes bacterium UBA4800 | reverse complement strand
GTCCTCAGGGCCTGCTACACGGACACCTGGGCCTGCCGCTACATGGAGCCGCGCTACCGCCCCGACCGCGCGCAGTACATGCGCGACCAGTGGATGCGCGACGCGCAGATCGCCACGGGCAACCTCGCCTGTCAGGGCCTCTACGTGAGCCTCTTCGTCGATGGCCTCTACTGGGGCCTGTACAACGTCGCCGAGCACATCGACGCCGAGTTCTGCGCCTCCCACCTGGGCGGCACCGAGGATGAGTACGACGTCATCAAGGACCTCACCGAGCTCCTGGACGGAACCTGGACGGCATGGACCACGATGTTCGCGATCGCCAACGCGGGGCTCACGAGCGATCTGGCCTACCGCCAGATCCAGGAGTACCTGCACATGGACAGCTTCATCGACTACATCATTCTCCACCAGTACGGCGGCGCCGAGGACTGGCCGCACCACAACTGGGGCGCGGGGCGGCGGCGGGCGCCCGGCGAGGGCTTCCGCTTCTTCACCTGGGACCAGGAGATCGTCCTGGACGTCCTGGACCGCGACTACTCCGAGAAGGACTACGACAGGTCCCCCGCCAGGCTGCACCTGCGCCTGCGCGCCAACCCCGAGTACCGCCTGCGCTTCGCGGACCGCGTGCGGCGCCACCTCTTCAACGGCGGCGTGATGTCGCCCGAGGGCGGCGCGGATCTGTACCGCGGTCTCGCAACGATCATCGACCGCGCCGTCGTGGGCGAGTCGGCCATGTGGGCCGGCTACCGCGCCGCGCTGCAGGTCCCGCCCATCCCGGCCTACACGCGCGATGTCGAGTGGGTCACGTGGCGGGACTGGACGCTCAACCAATTCTTTCCGTTCCGCACCGCCGTGGTGCTCAACCAGTTCCGCGCCGATGGGCTGTACCCGGCGGTGAAGGCGCCCGAGTTCAACCGGCACGGCGGGTACGTCGAGCCCGGATTCAGGCTCCTGATCGCCAACCCCCAGGGCTCGGGCCGCGTGCTCTACACGCTCGATGGGAGCGATGTGCGCGTGAGCGTCACGGGGGAAGTCGCGCCCGGCGCGCTGGAGTACACGGGCGCCGTGACGCTGGCGCGGAGCGCGCTCGTGCGCGCGCGCGTGCTGGACGGCGCGTTGTGGAGCGCGTGCACCGAGGCGTACTTCCGCCTGGCGCGGGCCGAGGATGCGCTGCGCGTCACGGAGATCATGTACCATCCCCTTCCGGGCGCCGGGCTCGATGCCGACGCCTACGAGTTCATCGAGCTGAAGAACACCGGCGCCGGGCCGCTCGACCTGAGCGGCGCGCGCCTGGACGGGGGCATCAGCTACGAGTTCCCCGAGGGAACCGTCGCCGAGGCCGGCGCGTTCATGGTGCTCGCCATCGACGCCGCGGCGTTCGCCGCGCGCTATCCGGGCGTGCCGCTCGCCGGCGTGTATGCGCGCAACCTCTCGAACTCAGGCGATGCGTTCACCCTGGCGGCGGCCGACGGCGAGCTCCTCTCGGAGATCGCGTTCAGCGACGCCTGGCCGTGGCCGGCCGAGGCCGACGGCGGGGGTCGTTCGCTCGTCCCGGTCGACGAAAGCTCGGCGGCCGACCCCTCGCAGGCCGCCTACTGGCGCGCGAGCCTCGTGCCGGGCGGCTCGCCCGGACGCGACGACGTGGAGCTGCCGAGCGGCGGGCAGATTCCGGGCGATCTCAACCAGGACGGGAAGATCGATATCGCCGACGCGATCGGCGTTCTCGGCTACCTCTTCGGGGGCAAGATCGACACGCTGCCCTGCGAGGGCGGCACCGCCCCGGGCGAGGGCAACCTCATCGTGCTCGATTTCAACGGCGATGCGCGCGTGGATATTTCCGACGCCATCGCCAGCCTCAGATTTCTTTTTGCACATGGTCCCGCGCACGCGCACGGAACCGCCTGCACGAGCGTGCCCGGCTGTCCGGACGCATGCGTACCGTAGGTCTTGTAATTCGCGGCAATTCGGAGTAGAGTGAAGGAATAGGCGGCGGCGTAGACCTGGGTAGGAACGCGGCGATCGAGTCACAAGGGAGGACAATGCCATGCTCTGCACGTACCGTTTCTTGCTGGTGGTCGTTCCCGCGGCCCTGTGCATCCTGTGCGCGGGCGCCCGCGGCGAGCTGATCTCGCACTGGACGTTCGACGGCACGCTCGAAGATGCGGGGCCGGGCGGCAACGACGGCGCGTTCTTCGACGGCGGCGTTCAGACCGACCCGGTCTACGTGGCCGGCTACGACGGCACGATCGGAGGCGCCGTCTGGTTCGACGGGCTCGATGACTACGTGCGCCTCATGTACGGCAGCGGCCTGCCCGCCTACGGCAACGCCGCGTTCACGGTCACGGCATGGGTCAAGGGCCCGAGCGGCCAGCAGGACAAGCGCGTCTTCTCCGAGTCGTCGAGCCTGAGCGGCACGCCCCTCTTCACGATCGGCACCGACGCGACGACGGCCGACGGAATCGGCGGGCTGGCCGACATCTACGTCCGCGGCGACACGAACCCCGTCAACCACCGCCAGTCGAACATGGATGCCTTCGACGACACGTGGCATCACATCGCCTACGTCGATGCCAACGGCACGGCCGCGCTCTACATCGACGGCCGGCTCCAGACGACGGACTTCAACTACGTGCGGCCGGCGCTTGTGGCGGACACGACGACGTTCGGCGCGGTCGTCCGCGACTCGCACACGACACCGGTAGGGTGGTTCTTCATGGGGGCGATCGATGACATCCGCGTGTACGACCACGTGCTCACCGGCGCCGAGATCTGGGCCCTTCTCCCCGTCGCGCCGTGCCCCGACCAGGGCGACACGCACTGCGCGGGCCTGGCGATCGCCGGCCCCGCCGGCGGCGTGCCCGGCATCTACACGGTGTCGGTGAACGGCGCCACCGACGGCTCGGGCGATCCGATCTACTACACGTTCACGGCCGACAACGGCGCGGGGACGGTGCTCTCGGCCGGACCGCAGCTCGAGGTCAACTTCGTCGATTTCACGCTCACCGAGGGCACGTGGGCGATCACGGCCGCGGTCGATGACGACGCCGGCTGCCCGGACACGGCCGCCGATGCCGTCTGCACGGAGACGGTCGTCGCCACGTGCCCGGCGGCGGGCGACACGCATCTTGCCTCGCTCGCCGTCGTGGGACCGGCGGACAACACGCCCGGCATCTACCGCCTGACGGCCGAGGGCGCGACCGATGACTCGGGCGACGAGATCCAGTACACGTTCACGGTCGACAACGGCGCCGACGTCCGGGTCACTCTCGGGCCGCGCACGATGCTCAACGCGCTCGACCCCGCGTCCGTCGAGGTCGGCCTGACCGCGGGCACATGGACGGTGTCGGCGACGGTGGATGACAACCCCCTTTGCGGCGATGCAGCGTCCGATGCGACCAAGACGGCATCGGTGGTCGTCGGCGCGATGCCCCCCCAGCTCGTCGCCCATTTCACGTTCGATGGGCACTGCGATGACGCGGTCTTCGGCAACGACGGCGTCTTCGTCGGCGGCCTCGACCCGGCGTTCGTCGACGGTTACGACGGCACGATCGATGGCGCGATCAGCCTCGACGGCCTCGACGACTACGTCGAGGTGTTCCAGAGCAAGGGACTTCCCGTGAGCCTGCACAGGGCGTTCACGATCGCGATGTGGGTCAAGGGCCTTGCACAGGCCGACCGCCGGGTCTTCTGCGAGGGACACCGCCTGTCAGCGGAACGTAATCCGCTCGTCACGCTCGGCACGGACAACGGGGGGACGACGGGAGCCGCGGATTACTTCGTGCGCGGCGACCCGGGGCCGACTCCCGTCAACCACGCGCATTCCGCGCGCAGCGCCTTCGATGGCACGTGGCACCACCTCGCGCTCGTCGACAACGGCGGCGACGCCGCCTTCTACATCGACGGCATCCGCGATGCGACTCACGTCACCTACGTGCGGCCGTTCCTGTCGCCCACGACGACGGCGATCGGCGCGGTCCTGCGCGCGACGGCGGGCTACTTCTTCGCGGGCGAGATCGACGACGTCCGCCTCTACAACTACGCGCTCGCCGAAAACGAGATCCTGGCGCTCGTCCCCGAACCCGCCGGCTGCCCGGCCGACGGCGACACGACGGTGACCGGCGTGTCGATCATCGACGCGCCCGCCGGGAACCTGCCGGGGCTGTACACGGTGCAGGCCGGGAGCGCGATCGACACGAGCGGGGATTCCATCATCTACACCTTCACGGCGCAGAACCAGGACGGCTACTGGCTGCAGTCCGGCCCCGATGTGTTCGAGAGCGCCCAGTTCTTCCTCCTTCCCGGCACGTGGACGATCAGCGTCGCCGTGGACGACGATCTTGCCTGCCGCGACCGCGCCGCCGGCGCCGTCGCGACGACGAGCGTCACGGTCAAGCTCGACGATCCGGTGCTGATCTCGCACCTCCCCTTCGACGGCGAGGTCGCGGACGAGGGCGAGGCGGGCAACACGGCGACGTTCCTCGGCGGCAACCCGCAGTTCGTCGACGGCCACGACGGCACGCCGTCGGGCGCGCTCATGTTCGACGGCCTCGACGATCTGGTCACGATCAGCCAGGACAGCATGCTGCCGGTCCACACGCACTTCTACTTCAGCGTCGCCATGTGGGTGAAGGGCGTCGCCGGGCAGGTCGACAAGCGCGTGTTCTCGGAGGGCTCGACCACGACCAACACCCCCCTCTTCAACCTCGGCACCCACAACGGCGGCCTCACGGGGCAATTCGACGCCTACGTCAGGAACGACGCCAACGCCGCCCCGCTTCCCCATACGCACTCGCAGGGCATCGCCTTCGACAACACGTGGCACCACGTCGCCTGGGTCGACCGCTACGGCCAGGCGACGCTGTACATCGACGGCGTCGCCGACGCGACCGTGTTCAACTACACGCGCACGGCGCTCACGACCGACACGACGACGATCGGCGGCATCCTCAGGGCGGCCGCGAGCCACTGGTTCTCGGGCGCGATCGACGATGTCAGGCTCTACAACTACGCGCTGACCCCCCAGCAGATCGACGACATCATCCACGGCACGGTCACGCCCGAGGGGCTCTTCAAGCGCGGCGACGCCAACGCCGACGGGAAGCTCGACATCGCCGATGCGATCAAGGTGCTCGGCTATCTCTTCGGCGGCGGGACGACGACGCTTCTCTGCCTCGACACCGGCGATGCCAACGATGACGGCAAGGTCGACATCGCCGACGCCATCAAGATCCTGGGACACCTCTTCGCGAACACGGGTCCGCTCCCGGCGCCGTTCCCGGGGTGCGGTGTCGACCCGACCCAGGACAAGATGACCGAGTGCGACTACCCGCAGGACAAGTGTCCCAAGTAACGCCGCCGCGCGGCGCATGCCGGGGGCGGCACGGAATGCCGCCCGCCGTGAAGTGAGGGGCGTTCGGCCCCTCACTTCACGGGGACGATGTCCGCGAACCCGGCGTCGATGTACTGCCCGCCGCCCGTCTGCCGGCAGTGGATGGCGATGACGTTCCTGCCGGGGACGATGGCGGCCCTCGCCTCGGCGCCGAGCGGAAACGTTTCGTAATCCGTCGTGTAGCCCTGCAGCGCCGCCGCCCGGACGCCGTTTATGTACACCTCGGCATCCTCGTCGTGGTGGATGACGAGCCGCAGGTCGGTGAACGAGCCGGCCGGCATCTCGAAGTCCCGCCGGAGCCAGATGTCGCTCGTGTCCCACACGGTCCTGACGCGGGCGCCCGGCGTGCCGCGCGTCCCGAAACCGGCGGCGCCCTCCTTCCAGGACGACGCGTCGAAATCCGGCGCCTGCCACCCCTCGGCGGGCTTCCGCGTCGTGTAACGCCAGTCGAGCTTCGATTCCTGCGCCGTCGGCAAGACGCTGATCACCCGCGGCGCCTTGGGCAAGGGAGCCCAGCCGGCGGCCCTGGTCCTGTCGCGGGCGGCATACGCGCGCCACACCTTCGCGTCGTAGAGCATCTGCGCGAACACGCCGCCCACGACCGGACGCGCCGTGAAGCCCACCTTCCGGGCCGTCGTCGTCTGGTACCAGTCGGTCATCGGGGACCGGTCGGGCGTCTCGTTCAAGAACGCGAACACCGGCGCGACCAGCGCCTCGAAGTCCGCGCGGTTCTGCGTGAGCGTGGCGCTCCAGAGGATCCAGTCGAGCTTGGTGTAGGCCTGGCGGCTGTCGAGCGGCAGGCCGTACTTGTTCTGGACCTTCAGGTAGTGGGCCACCTCCTTGCGCGCGACCTCGGGGGGAAAGAGGTCGAGGCCCAGGATGCGGTCCCACATGAGATTGTACTTCTGGCTCCACGTGCCGGGCCGGTCGAACGTCAGGCGGAACTTCTCCCCGTCGTCGGCCTCCTTGACCCAGCGGGCGGCGAACGTGCGCGCAAGCTCGCGGTACTCCGCGGCCTCGGCCTTGTCGCCCCGCATGTCGCACAGGAGCGCAAACGCGCCCAGGCCGCAGATAGCCTTGGCGCTGAGGTTCACGTTGTGGGCCAGGTGCCCGGCGAAGTCGTCGGTGCAGAGCTGGTGCTCGGGGTCGAAGCCCTTCTCCTTGAGGTACTCGGCCCAGCGCGCGAGCTGCGGCCAGTACAAGCCTGCGAAATCCGCGCTGCCCTCCATGCGCGCGACGGCGGCCATGAGGAGCAGCAGGTTGCCGCTCTCCTCGACCGGCATCTGGTTCTCCTCCGTGCGCTCCCCGCCGCCGTACACCTGGCCGTTCGCCTTCGGGTACGTGCCGAGGTCGTGCGGGGCGAAGGGGAAGCGCCAGCGCTCGCTCGCCGCGTAGTTCATGAAAGGAACCAGGAAGGACTTGGCGAGCGACGGGCCGAACAGGAGAAACTGCGGCGACATGGGGTAGAAGACATCCGACGTGCCGATGCAGCCGTTGGAGTGGTTCTCCTTGGAGAACTGGAGCGGCCGGCCGTTCGCATCGGCGGCGAACTTGCCCGCGGCGAAGCACTGGCGGTAGGCGAGCGCGCAGATCGCGGCGTACCTCTCGCCGCCCGCGCGTGTCAGATCGGCCATGAGCTTCTCGTCGAACGCGGCGCAGCGCGCCCTGAGCGAGTCGTAGTCCTTCGCGGCGGCCGCGAGCAGGTCGGCGGCCTCCCAGCCGTTGCGGCGCCAGTACGGCCTCAGGTTGTTGTGCATGTACTGGATCGACCAGAGGTCGTCGTAGGCGAGCATGAGCCAGCGGGAGACGGGCGTCGAGGACACCTCGCCGCAATCGAAGGCGACCGCAGCCGCGAGCGAGTCGCCCCGCCCCTCGGTCGGCGCGGCGGCCTCGACCGCCGCGAGCCGTTCGCCCTGCGCGAACCTCGCCGCCCACCCGTCCCGGAGCGCCACCCTGGCGTCGGCAGCCGATGCCGCGGGCACGGCCGCGTAGAGGTACCCCCAGTCAATGCGCAGGTCATCGCCCTTCTTGGCCAGGACCGGTTGGTCCCTGGAGCCGATCTTCAGGGCGATCAGGCCGCCCGTACGTTCGACCGCGTGCACGACCGTCTGCGCCGGCTCGTTCACGGCGAGCTCCGAGCAGGCATCGAAGTACAGCTCGACCGCGTGGCGGCCGCCGTCGGCCGACACGACATCCCATGTGAGATACGTCAACGGCCGCGACAGGAGATCGATGTCCTCGGGCAGCGCGGCCGTCGTGAAGGTGAGCGTCAGCGCGACTCCCGCGCCCTCGAACGTGTAGATCGTGCGGGTCGGCAGCACCGTCAGGCTCTTCTGCGGCAGGGCGGGGACGCGCCGCGGATCGGCGCCCATCACGCGATACGCCTTGCCGTCGATGCGCGCGAGCGACGAGAGCCGGTGCGGCCTGCCCGTCCAGTGCGTCGTGTCATCGCCGGCGAGCTCGTCGGCCCGCGACCAGATGCTGAAGTACGGATCGCAGGCGACGAGCGGCGTCGCGGGCGGGATGAGCGCCGTCCCTGAGGCGTGGCGCGCCGCCGGCGGCGTGTAGAGCCTCGCCGCGGCGGCCGCGATCGCCTCCCGGTCCATCTTCACCATGGCGCGGTCGTAGGTCATGAGGCCGTTGACCTCGATCTCGACATCGGTCGTCTGGGTGTACACCGCGGCGCACAGGCCCGCTTCGCCCGTCAGGGGATGCAGCCGGTCAAGCAGCCTGAGGTAGGCATCGGTGAGCGCGCCCGCGTCCGTGAAGCTGCGATACCCCCAGTTCTTCTCGTCCTGCCACGTGCGGCCCTTGACCGGGAGCCCGAGGCCGCCGAACTCGCCGAGCACGCCGGCGCGCTTCTCCTCGCGCGCGGGCGCGGCCGGGCCGGGGTAGCTGTGAATGTCCTTGATGTCGCCCGAGCCGCGGTCGGTCCAGCCGCTCGCCTCGTTGACGAGGCGCGATGGGTCGAGCTTCTTCGCGAGCGCCGCGTAGCGCGCCGTCTCGTGCTGGCCCCAGCCCTCGTTGAACGGCACCCACATGACGATGCAGGGGTGGTTCCCGCGCCCCTCGATGAGGCGCCTGAGCTCCAGTTCGTAGCACGCCGAGGCCTCGTCGGACCGGCGCCGGTCATCCCGGCCGCCGAAGTTCCCGCTCGGCATGTCCTGCCAGACCAGGAGACCGAGCCTGTCGCACCAGTAGTACCAGCGCTCGGGCTCGATCTTGACGTGCTTGCGCGCCATGTTCATGCCGAGCGCCCGCGTCGCCTCGATGTCGTACCTGAGGGCCTCGTCGGTCGGCGCCGTGTACAGGCCGTCCGGCCAGAAGCCCTGGTCGAGCGGGCCGTACTGGAAGAGCGGCGCGCCGTTCAGGCAGAGGCGCAGGACGCCGCCCGCGTCGTTCTCCATGGAAACCTTGCGCATCCCGAAGTAGCCGCGCACCTCGTCGATAACCTTCCCGTCCGCATTCAGCGCAACCTGCAGGTCGTACAGGAACGGCGACGCGGGGCTCCACAGCTTCGTCAGCCCGTCCAGGCGGTGTGTCGCATCGGTGCAGGGGAAGACGCCCTTCGCAACGGCGGCGTCGCCATCGAACGCCGTCGCCTCCAGCGTGCAGCCCTCGGGAAGCCGCGCGGAGAGGCCATCGGCCGTGCGGTACCTGAACCGCATCGCGAGCCGGCGCCCGTCGACGTCGGGGGTAAGCGCCAGATCCGCGATGGACACGGCATTCACGGGCTCGATCCAGACCGTCTGCCAGATGCCGGTCGTGGGCGTGTACCAGATGCCGCCCGGGTTGCGCACCTGCTTGCCGCGCGGCTGAAAGCCCGCGTCGGTCGGGTCGGCGACGGCGACGGCGATCTCCTGGGCGCCCGACGGCGAGAGCGCCTCGGTGATGTCGAAGGAGAATCCGTCGTAGCCGCCGCGATGCGTTCCCAAATCCTTGCCGTTGACGAAGACGGCGGTCTCCCAGTCGACCGCGCCGAAATGCAGGAGCACGCGCCGGCCCTTCCACGCCTCGGGGACCTCGAACGCGCGGCGGTACCACAGGCGCTCAGCGTCGCTCACGCGCTTCATGACGCCGGACAGCGCCGACTCGACCGGGAACGGGACGAGAATGACGCCGTCCCAGGCCGCGGGACGGGGAGCGTCCTTCTGCGCGATGGCGTAGTCCCACAGGCCGTTCAGGTTGCGCCATTCCCCGCGCTCCATCGTCGGGCGCGGGTACTCCGGCAGCGCGCGCTCCGGCGTCACATCCGCGGCCCAGCGGGTCATGAGCGGGCCGGCCGCCGGCTTCCATTGCCCGGCGGCGGCGCACCAGGCGGCAACCATCAACGCGACCAGTCCGAACGGCATTCTCTTCCTCATCGGGTACTCCGTCATTCCGGGTGTAGAAGAGCCTTGGAAATCTCGAGAACCGGCGCGGCGGCGCGCGCGATCCTCGATGCCCGTGCGATCAACGCACACCGATGGTAGGTTGAGGGCGACGGAGGGTCAAGCCGGGGGGCGGCGAACAACGACGCGGCGGCGCGGAGGACCGTGCCTCCGCGCCGCCGCGACCGCCCGCCGGGCGTCGGATCACAATTCGCAGGGCGGGAACGACTCGCAGTCGAGCACGTCCGGATCCGTGTCGGTCGGGTCCACGCCGCACTCGGCGAACGGCTCGGGCAACGGCCCCGTCTGGGCGAAGAGATGGCCCAGGATCTTGATCGCATCGGCGATATCCAGCTTGCCGTCGTCGTTGCCGTCGCCGGCATCGCGGCAGGCGAGCGTCGTCGTGCCGCCGCCAAAGAGATAGCCGAGCACCTTGATGGCGTCGGCGATATCGAGCTTGCCGTCGGCGTTGGCATCGCCGCGCTTGAACTTGACGCCGCCGGCCACGGTGACCTGTGCCGTGCACACGGCATCGTCGGCCTGATCATCGCATGCCGGATCGTCATCGACCGTCACGGCGATCGTCCATGTGCCCTCGGTCAACTCGAACGTCGCGACGTTGTCGGCCTGCGACGAGGGGCCGAGCACCGTGCCGGCGCCATCTTCCGCAGTGAACGTGTATATGATCGCGTCACCGGAGTCATCCGTCGCCGTGCAGGTCGCCGTGTACGGGCCCTCGCCGGGTCCGCCCTCGACCGACAGGCCGCCGCAGTGAGTGTCGCCCTCGGCCGGGCAGCGGACGACTATGACCCCGGTGCTGCAGGCCGCGTCGGGCGCAGCATCGTCGCACGTCGGGTCATCGTCGACCGTCACGGTGATCGTCCACACGCCTTCGGTCAGATCGAACACGGCGAC
Organism: Planctomycetes bacterium UBA4800; assembly: GCA_002402755.1. Classification (GTDB taxonomy): domain Bacteria; phylum Planctomycetota; class UBA8108; order UBA8890; family UBA8898; genus UBA8898. The sequence goes on along the minus strand of DHGK01000151.1, from coordinate 30,766 downwards.
GTTGTCTTCCTGCGATGTCGGATCGAGCACCGTGCCCGCTCCGTTATCCGCCTTGAACGCGTACAGAATGGCATCGCCGGAATCATCGACCGCCGTGCACGTCGCCGTGTACGGACCCTCCAGCGGCCCGCCCACGACCACAACGCCCTGGCAATGCGTGTCGCCGTCGATCGGACAGCGGAGCACGGTCACCTCGGCCGTACAGGTCGCATCGGCCGCGACGTCATCGCACAGGGGGTCATCATCCGCGGTCGCGCTGATCGTCCATGTCCCCGGGGTCAGATCGAAGGTCGCGACATTGCCGGCCTGCGACACGGGCGCGAGCACGGTGCCCGTTCCGTTGTCTGCCTTGAACGTGTACAAGACCGCATCGCGGGAATCGTCGCTTCCCGTCGCCGTGACGGTGTAAGGACCCGCAAGCGGTCCGCCCGCGACCTCGATTTTTGTGCAGTGCGTGTCGCCGTTGACCGGGCAGCAGTGCTCGGGCCGCATGGCGACCAGGCCCGCGACCTCGGCCGGCGCCAGCACGTAGTTGTACAGGCGCACGTCGTCGATCATGCCGCTGAAGAAGCTCGTCATCGGATTCGCGGGCGGATCGGCGGCGAGCCTTGCCATCCGCAGGATGCCGCCGAGGGTCGTCGTGTCGGGCGCGAACACGGCCGGCCGGGTGTAGCTGAAATTCGTGGCGTCGGGCTGCCCGTCGATGTACAGGACGACCTGACCGCCGTCGTCGGTCCAGGCGAAGTGGTGCCAGGTCCCGTCGAACACGACCCCGGTCGAGTGCGCGTGGTTGGTGACGGTCACGTTGTTGTCGTCGCGCAGGTAGAAGTCCAGGGTGCCGTCGGCCGCGGCATTGTGCGTGCCGAGGTTGAACAGCCCGTTGTTGTTCGTCGTCGACGACAGGGCGAACACGCGCCTGTCCGACTGCGGCAGCCCCTTGACCCAGGCGGCAATGGTGAAGGTCGACTTGGACGTGATCGGCATGTGGCTCGTGTGCGCGAGGCGCACCATGCCCGGCGCCGCATCGCCGAAGAACTCGAGCGCGCCGGGCGACGCGCAGTCGATACCCTCGTTGAAGTCCGGTTCGACCTCGACGACCTCCCATGTCGTATCGACCGCCACGGCCTCGATCGCCGTGCCGTTGTTCCCGCCGGGGCCGCTGTCGACAAGATCGCCGTTGAGGGTCAGGTGCGTGAAGAGGATCGGCGGCTCCGTGCGCACGACGACCGTCGTCGCGCAGCCCGCGTCCTCGGCCCGATCGCGGCACCAGATCGAGTCATCGACCTCGACATCGACGGTCCAGGTCCCGGGCGCGAGCGTGAAGTCCACGCTCTCCAGCGCCTGCGGCCCGACCTGCCTGAGGAACTTTCCCAGACCATCGCGCAGTATGAACGTGTAGAACATCGGATCGCCGGAGTCATCGACGGCATTACACGTGAAGGTATACACGCCCTCGACTCCGCCCTCGGGGCCCACGTAGGTCAGGCCCTGGCAGTGGGTGTCGCCCGCGTCCGGGCAATCCTCGGGCTCGGGAATGATGCCGAGCACCTCCTCCGCGGACAGCGCGTAGTTGTACAGGCGCACGTCGTCGATCGCACCCATGAACCACGTGGCCGGGGCCGCGCGTAGAATGGCGCCGATCGAGGTTCGATTCATGGTCAGGGGACCCATGACGGCGCGGTCATAGGAGAAGACGGCCGCATCGCGGATCCCGTCGATATACAACACCCCCGCGCCGTTCTTGTCGACCCACGCGACGTGGTGCCAGGCGTCATCGAGGACGAGCCGATCCGAGTAGGCGTGCCCGTAGCTCGCCCCGAGAGAACGGATGAAGATATCGGCCTTGCCGACGAGGTTGGTGGCGGTGTTGAACGTGCCGACATTGTAGAGCGGCGTGTTGCTGGTCGTCGTCCCCTCAGAGAACATGCGCTTGTCCACCTGGGGGAGCCCCTTCATCCAGAAGGCGACCGTGAGGTCCTCGTGCATCGAGAGTGGAAGCCCGCGGGCCTGGAGCACGTTGACGTAGTCATCGACGCCGTCAAACAGGATTGCACCGCTCGGGGTCCCGTCGAAGCCCTCGACGAACGTCGGGGTGAGAGGCTCGTTCACGGTTACGAACGTGCCGTCGTTGGCATTCCCGCTCGCATCGGCGACGTCCCCGTTGAACGGGAAGTGCGCGACGAGCATCGGCTCCTCCGTCACGGTGATCGTCTGCACGTTCAGAGCGCCGTCCTTGCAGAGGGGCTTGCTATCGACCGCCATGACCGTGATCGTCCATTCGCCGGCCCGCAGGAGCGCGTCGAGCGTGCCGCCCGCGCCGGCCGCCGCCCAGACTTCGCTCCACGCCGGGTTGCTGGCAACGATCGTGTACCAGAGCGCATCGCCCGTTCCATCCGTGCCGGCGGCCGTGATCCTGTACCAGCCGGCGGCGTTGGCGGCGGGCCCGGTGACGGCCACGGCGGTGATCTGCGTGTCGTAGTAGTCCGGATCGCCCTCGACCGGGCAACCGGCGCACGGCGGCACGACGAGCGCGCTCACCTCGGCCGGGCTCAAGGCGTGATCGTACACGCGCACAGCGTCGATCGCGCCCGTGAAACGGTTCCCGACGGTGGCGCGCTTGATGGCGCCGATCGCCGTCGTGTTGAGCGCGTTCGTGCCCGTGAACGCCGGGCGCACGTACGTGAACGTGCTGTCCAGAACGCCGTCGATGTACACGAACGACTGCGCCAGCATGTTGGTGCCGGCGGCGACGCGCTTGTCCACCCATGCGATGTGGTGCCACGTGTTGTCGAAGGCGACGCGCGTGGAGTACCGTTCGATCGTCGCCGACCCGCGAATGTAGAACTTCGCCGTCCCGTCGGTCGCCGTCCTCGTGCCGATCGTGACCAGGGGGGTCGTGTTCGCGGTCGACCCCTCGGCGAAGACGCGCATGTCGGCCTGCGGGGCACCCTTCACCCACAGGGCCACGGTGAAGGCCGGATTGAGGTAGATCCCCGTCCCGAAGTGCCCCGACGCGTCGACATATTGCGTCGTCCCGTTGAACTGCAGGGTGCCGCCCGCCGTGCACGGATACCCCTCGACATACAGCGGGGCAGGCGGGTCCTGGGTATCGATGAACGCGGCGTTGCGGCCGTTGCCCGACACGTCCTCGATGGCGAGCGGCGTGCCGTCCTCTTGGATCTCGTAGTGCGCGATCAGCCCGGCAAACGCCGGCGCCGCGGCGAAGAGCGCCGCGACCGTGCAGAACACCGTCAAACGCGTTGGTTTCATGGTTCCAGACCTCCTTGTTGACGCCGGCGGGGAACAACACCCAGTCTCGACCGCGGGACCTACTTTCCACGCCTTGCTGCCGAACGCCCGATACACTCAGGCATGAGGGACGCATGCGTGCACGCTCCCTCCCTCACCGAACAGAGTCCATCATATGCGAAGGCCGTTACCGCGTCAATAGGCCCCGGCGCATTTGATGCCCCCNNCCGCCCTTCTCGTTCTCGGCGCCGCCGCGGCCGCCGGGGAATTCCTGAAGCCCGATCAGATCCGGGTTCTCATCGCGGGCGATCCCGAGAAGCTCAAGGAAGGCGCCGCGAGGGACAAGATCGCGCTCGATGACTTCGGACCGCTCGCGGAGCTGCCGATCCGCGATCCGATGGAGTGACCAGGCGGCGCCGGCAGCAGGCCGGACGCCGTTGATGCCCCCGGCCGGCGCCCACATCCGGGTGAGACGGAAGGACGATGCCACGTAACCGTTCACAGGGCATGCCGAACTCACACGAATCTCCGCCTTCAGCCGTCCTTCGTGGTGATCTTCATGATTCACCACAGAGAAGACCGAGGCCACAGAGAACGAAACGTGAGACGGTGCGCGGTTCCGCGGCTGTCGGCGTCGTTTCTCCTTCGTCTTCTCTGTGACCTCCGTGGCTCTGTGGTGTCTTCCCTTCGTGGGTTGTCGCTGATGTGACAGGCGTCCTTTCACACAACAAGGGTCAGTAAGCCGTGAACGGTTACCATCGCAGCTTCATTCCGCGGCCTCCCGCGCGTACAATGAAGACGGCGGATTCACCCGCAACGTCGGAGGAACGGACCATGCTGAAGCGATGCGCGGCGGCGGTGTTTACGATCTGGTCGGCGGGCATGCTCGCGGGCGCCGATGGCAGCGTCACCGGCTACGGGCGCTATCCCAAGCTCATCGACCGCCCCGCGCTCGGCTACGTTCAGATGTACGAGTGGAATCTCTTCCTCTCGCCGCTCGGAGGGACCATCGTCGGGCCGTCGCGGCGGCTCGGCGCCCCGCCGGGCTTGCCCGCGACCCACGACGGCTACTACCAGATCACGGCGCCCGCGGGCACGTACTCGATCTACGTCAACCAGCCGCTCTTCTTCGGCCGGCCGGCCGTGATCCCGAGCTGCGCCATCACGGCGGGCACAACGACGACGCGGCACATCGCGCCGCCCATGGACTTCTGCTGCAACTTCACGGACACGTGGGCGCTGCCCTGGGGCGACGCGTGGTATCAGACGTTCGTCGCGCGCGGGACCTCGATCACCGGCGTGAGCTTCCGCCTGGCCGGCACGAGCGCCGATGAAGTCGAGGTGTCGATCCTGGCCGTCGACGGGGCGCTGCCGCCGGCGCAATGGCCGAAGGTGAGCGACGCCGCCGCGCGGCGCGCCCCCGCCAAGTCGCTCGCCGACAACTGGGTCAAGTGGCGCTCCAACCTCGTGCCCGTGACGCCGGGCCGCGCCTACGCCGTGAAGCTGCGGGGCACGCACGGCGGCGATCTGAAGTTCTCGCCGTTCAACCGCGCCAAGGACGCGCAGAGCTACCCCGACGGCAGGGCGTACGACGCCGCCGGCGCGGCGCAGAACCACGATCTCAACGTGACCGTGTTCTCGGACGCGGACGGCACCGTGGTCTCGTACATCAAGACCACGTCCGAGCTCGGCGAGCTCATCGACAACTACTACGGCACGCGCTGGGGCCAGACGTTCAAGGCGATCGGCAGCTCGCTTGCCGCGGTCGATGTCTGGGCCGCGGGGGCCGACAGCAACTGGGATCTCGATTTCACCTTCACGGTGAGAGAGGGCGGGCCCACCGGCGCGCGCATCGGCCCCGCGAAGACGACGAAGGCCGCGTACCAGGCCTTCGGCGCCGGGCTGCACGGCGTGAGCTACAACCCCGGCGAGGTGTCGCTCGCGCCGGGCGGCACGTACTACGTCGAGTTCACGAACCCCGTGGGTTTCAATCCCTACATCATGCGCAGCTCGCAGGACTCGTACGCCGGCGGCACGGGCTACCAGAACGGCGCTGTGCGCAACGACGACGTGAGCATGACGATCGTGGAGTACGCGCCGGGCGGCGGGAAGATCGCGGGAACGGTCAAGAGCGAGCGCGGCGATCCGGTGCCCGGCGCGGCGGTCTCGCTGACCCCGGGAGCCTACGCCACGGTGACGGACGCGGGCGGGGCGTTCCTGATCGCGGGCATCGCCGAGGGCACGTACACGCTGGTCGTCGATGCGTTCGGCTTCGAGCCGCTCTCGCGGACCGGCATGTTCGTCGGCGAGGGCGCCCTGGTGGAGCTCGATCTCGTCCTGACGCCGCTTCCCTGCGCCACGCCGTTTCAGAACGGCAGCCTGGAGAGCGGCCTCACGGGCTGGACTCCCTACGGCGGCGCACGGACCACGGTCGAAAGCGGTCCGTGGTTCGCCGACATCGTCGCGGCCGACGGCACGTTCTTCCACGGCAACGCCATCAACGGCGGCACGCTGCCGCCGGGCGGCTTGTACCAGCGCTTCTGCGTCGAACCGGGACATCGCTACCGCGCCGCGGCGGCCTCGAACCTCTACTGGATCGGCGGGACCTCGCAGGCGGCGCTGAATCGCGTGGGACTGGACCCCTCGGGCGGCACATCATCGGCCTCGGGCTCAGTGGTGTGGAGCGCGTGGGACCGGCAGTTGCAGGGAGCGACGGCCGCGTGGCACACCATCGCGGTCGAGGCCGATGCCGCCGGGAACTTCATGACCCTGTTCCTCGACTTCCGCCAGACGGTCGAGGCGGGCCTCCAGTGGCGCATCAACTGCTTCGACGCGGCCGTGCTGGCCGATCTCACGCCGCCCGCGCCGCGTTTCACGCGCGGGGACTGCAACCGCGACAGGAAGGTGGATGTCGCGGACGCGATCTGCGTTCTCGGGTACCTCTTCGCGCAGATTCCCACGACGTGCCTCGACGCGCTCGACGCGCAGGACGACGGGAAGGTCGACGTCGCCGATGCGATCTACCTCCTCAACTTTCTCTTCGCCTTCGGCCGCCCGGCGCCGCCGCCCGGCCTTGAGTGCGGGCCCGACCCGACCGAGGACGGGCTGGGCTGCGAGGAGTATGGATGTTAGGCTATAGGCTATAGGCTATAGGACGCGGGGGGGTGAATCC
>DHGK01000151.1:17692-24320 GCA_002402755.1 Planctomycetes bacterium UBA4800 | reverse complement strand
TCCCCGAACAAAAGTAAAGGGCGTCGGGTTCTCTCGACGCCCTTCCGAGAAATGAAGCAAGTAAAAGGAGTAAATGGGTCTTGTGGCTGGTTGGCTTTCACAACCTCTGTACTTCTCATCCTTATATACGCACGACAGGGCCCGAATGTTGCGGTACCTCGGAGGTTTTTGACGGATTTCATGTGAACTGGCTTTTTCTGTTCAAAAAAGCAGGTGCGACGCCATCGAAGACCGGATTTCTCCGTCCGAATGATCCGTTATTCACCGTTTTCAGGGTGCCTGGCATCCCCCAATCCTCGCGCTTCAGCCCCCGTGCGGCGCGGCGTCCGCCCCCGGCAGGACGGCAACCGGGCTTTCCCTCTGCCGCCGCCTGGCATAGAATCTCACTACCAGGGCCGCCGGCGAGCCCGACCGCGGGCTCCGGGCCGTGACGCGGTTCTCATGCGAGGTGTCTGCCATGGCAACGCAGTGGAATATCGGCGCGTGCAGTTGGTCGCTCCAGGTCAAGAGCGTTCCCGAGCTGGAGGAACTGCTCAAGAAGGTCGGCCTGGAGTGGACGCAGATCGCCCTGGGCGATCCCAACCACGCCTCGTGGGAAGAGGACGACGCCGCGTTCGTCGCGCGCGTGGGCAAGGCATCCTTCAGGGTCAGCGCCGCGATGCTCGGCTTCCCGGGCGAGGACTACACGACGCCCGATCACATTCGCCGGACCGGCGGCTTCGGCGACCCGGCCACCCGCGCCGAGCGCCTGGAGATCCTCGCGTGGGGGCTCAGGAAGACGAGGGCCCTCGGCCTGGACATCCTCTCCATTCACGCCGGTTTCATCCCCGAGCAGGACGATCCGGCCCGCGGCGCGTTCCTGGACACGCTCAGGCGCGCGCTCGATGCGGCGGCGGACGAGGGCATCACGCTCGCCTTCGAAACGGGGCAGGAGACGGCGGCGCTGCTCCGCGCCACGCTCGACGAGCTCGCCCATCCGCGGGCCAAGGTCAACTTCGACCCGGCCAACATGCTGCTCTACGACAAGGGCGACCCGATCGAGGCCGTGCGCGTGCTCGGCAAGGACATCATTCACGTCCACGCCAAGGACGCCATCCGTACGACCGTGCCCGGCCAGTGGGGACGGGAAGTCCCGCTCGGCCAGGGGCAGGTCGACATGCCGAAGTTCATCGCGGCGCTCAAGGCCGCGGGTTTCGAGGGGACGGTCGCGATCGAGCGCGAGGTCGGCGACCAGGAGGCGCGGGTCCGCGACATCGCCTACGGCGCCGCGGTGCTCAGGAGGCTGGTCGTCTAGCGGAGCGCCTGCGCGGCGCCTTCCCGAGCACCCGCCGCAGGTACGCGCCCGTCGGCGACGAGGGATCTGCGGCAAGCTCCTCGGGCGTGCCGCAGGCGACGATCCGCCCGCCGGCCTCGCCGCCCCCGGGGCCCATGTCGATGACATGATCGGCCGCGGCGATGAACTCGACGCCGTGCTCGATCACGATCACCGTGTTGCCGGCGGCCACGAGGCGCCGCAAGGCCGCATGCAGCAGCCGGATGTCCTCCAGATGCAGCCCCGTCGTCGGCTCGTCGAGCACGTAGACCGTGTCGCGCGACACCCGCGCCAACTCGCGCGACAGCTTCAGGCGCTGCGCCTCGCCGCCCGAGAGCGTGTCCGCGCGCTGGCCCAGCGTCAGGTAGCCCAGGCCGATCTCCGCGAGGAACCGCAGCCCCTCGGCGGCCCTGGGCAGCGCCGAGAAGAGCTCCATCGCCGCGCCGACCGAGCAGGCGAGGACATCCGCGATGCTCAGGCCGCGGTAGCGGACATCGAGCGTCTCGCTGTTGAAGCGCCTTCCGCCGCAGGCGCCGCACGGCACCGCGATGTCGGGCAGGAACTGCATCGCAACGCGCGTGACACCCTCGCCCTGGCAGATCTCGCAGCGCCCCCCCTTCGTGTTGAAGGAGAAGCGGTCGGGGCCCCAGCCGCGCATGCGCGCGAGCGGCAGCTTCGCGAAGAACTCGCGGATCGGCCCGAAGAAGCCCGCGTACGTGGCGGGAGTCGAGCGCGCGCTCCGGCCGACGGGCGACTGGTCGACGGCGACCGCGGCCGCGAGCGTTCCCCGGACCTCGATCTCCGCGCACCCGTCCGCCGGCGCGGCGCCGCCGGCGAGCACGGCGCGGAGCCCCCGATACAGCGTGTCGATGAGGAGCGAGCTCTTCCCGGACCCCGACGGGCCCGTGACGCAGGTCAGCGCCCGCAGCGGAAACGCGGCGGCGACGTCCTTGAGGTTGTGCGCGCGCGCGTTCCGGACCTCGATGCAGTCCTTCGTCTTCCTGCGCCGCCCATCGCCGAAGCGCACCCGCCCGGCAAGGTATCGTCCCGTGAGCGAGGCCTTGTCGGCCGCGATCTGCGCGGGGGTTCCCGCCGCGACGAGCCGTCCTCCGTTCGGCCCGGCGCCCGGCCCGAGGTCGAGGACGTGGTCGGCCGCCCTGATGACGTCCAGGTCGTGCTCGACGATGAGGACCGTGCTGCCCTGCGCGCACAGACGCCTGAAGATCGCGATCAGCCGCTCGGTCTCCGAAGGATGCAGGCCCACGGTCGGCTCGTCGAGCACGTACAGGATCCCCGCCAGGCCCGCGCCGATCTGCATCGCGAGCCTGAGGCGCTGGTACTCCCCCGCCGAGAGCGTCGGCACGCCGCGGCCGAGCGCCACGTACCCGAGCCCAAGCTCGCACAGGAGCCCCAGCCTGCGCAGTATCTCGCGGACGAGCGGCGCGGCCACGGGGTCCTGCGCCGGCAAGCCCTCGAAGAACGCCGCGGCCTTGGCGAGCGGCAGCTCGCAGATCTCGCGCATGCCGAGGCCGCCGACCTTGACGGCGAGGCTCTCCCGGCGCAGGCGCGCCCCGTTGCACTCGGGGCATGCATCCTCGCGCACGTACGAACTCGCGGCGCCCGTCCTCCGCTCCCATGCCCGTGTCATGATCGCGACCAGACCGGGAAACGCATCGCCGCCTCCGCCCAGGAGCAGCGCCTGCCGGGCCTCGTCCGGAAGGTCGCCGAGCGGCGTGTCGAGCCCCGCACCGAAGCGCGCGAGCAGGTCCTCGAGCGGCGCCCGCAGCTTCTCGGGGATCTTCCGCGGCAGCGAGCGCCACGGCCGCACCGCGCCTCCCGCGAGCGAGAGCGCCGGATCGAGCACGGCGTCGCGCGCGACCGCCGCGGTCACGCCCAGGCCGCGGCAGCGCGGGCAGGCGCCCTCGGGATTGTTGAAGGAGAACGCCGCGGGCTCGGGCGGCGCCATCGTCGTCCCGCAGCGCGCGCACAGGTACCGCTCGGAGAAGACGCGCGGCGGCGCGCCCTCGATGCGCGCGCCGGCGAGGCCCCCGCTTCGCAGGAGCGCCGTCTCGACCGCCTCGGCGACGCGCCCGCGGATGCCGCTCCGCATCGCCAGCCGGTCGACGATGACCGCGACCTCGACCGGACCCTCGCGCGCGGGCGGCGCCTCGTCGAGCGGCAGCACCGCGTCGCCGAGGACGACCCGGACGAAGCCCTCGCGTGCCAGCGCGGACCACAGCGCGGGAAGCTCGGCGGCGTCCGCCGCGCCGAGCGGCGCCGTCACCGCGACGCGGGTCCCCTCGGGAAGCGCGCACAGCTCCTCGATGATGGCCTCGCGGGGGCTGCGCGCCAGCGCATCGCCGCAGCGCACGCAATGCGGCACGCCCGCGCGCGCGAAGAGCACGCGCAGGTAGTCGTGGATCTCGCTCGCCGTGCCGACCGTCGAGCGCGGATTCAGCGCCGCCGGACGCGCATCGAGCGCCACCGCGGGCGAGAGGTTCTCGATCGCTTCGACCGCCGGCTTCTCCCACACGCCCATGACCTGCCGCACGTACGACGGCAGCGTTTCGGTGTAGCGCCGCTGCGCCTCGGCCCAGATCGTGTCGAAGACGAGCGACGACTTGCCGCTCCCGCTCGGCCCCGTGACGACCGTGAGCTTGCCGCGCGGCACGGCGCAGGAGACGCCCTGCAGATTGTGGACGCGCGCATTGACGATGCGAATCGTGCGTGGCTCGATCACACGTGTCTCCGCCGCGCGCGCCGCGGCGCGCGCCACGCGCATCATAGCGGACCGCGCGGCGGGACTCAATCGCGGCGCCTCTTGAATGCCGCGCGGCGGTCGAGGACAATCGAGAGCGTCGCACCATCGAACGGAGCTGCCCATGTCGATCACGCTGTGCATGTTCCTGCTCGCGGCGGACGCGGCGGCCGAGACCGGCACGTGCACGCCGGTCTTCGCCAACCGCCCGGCGGCGGCCGATGCGGCGGCGGTCACGCCCGCCGCGAAGCCCTTCGCCTGGCGCCTCGAGGAGACCTGCCGCGACGACGCCGTCGCGGTCAAGCGCCTCACGTTTCCGAGCCCCGTGGCGAGCCCCCACGAGTGCAACAACACGGTGTGGTGCGAGTACTACGTGCCGCACGCCGCGCCGGCGCCCGCGCCCGCGGCCATCGTGCTGCACTTCCTCTACGACAAGGACTTCCGCGTCACGCGCTTCGTCTGCGACTCGCTCGCGCGCCGGGGCATCCCGGCGCTGATGGTGAAGCTGGCATACTACGGCGAGCGGCGGCCGCCGTCGATGTCGTCGGACGTCTCCAGTTCGCTCGAGATGCTCGTCCCGGCGTGGCTCCAGTCCGTGCAGGATGTGCGCTGCGCCCTCGCGTGGCTCAGGACGCGGCCCGAGGTCGACCCGCACCGCGCCTCGCTCGTGGGCGTGAGCCTCGGCGCGTTCGTCGGCGGCCTCGTCCTCGGCGCGGACGCGCATCTCGCGCGGGCCGTGCTCGTGTTGGGGGGCGGCAACCTGAACGAGGTCCTCTGGACCGCACCGGAGACCTCCCGCCTGCGCGCCGCGCTGCGCGACCGCGGCCTCACGCGCGAGGCGACGCGCGATATGCTCGCTCCCATCGAGCCCCTGCGCTTCGCCGCGCCGCTGCCGCCGGGGACGCTCCTCATGATCAACGCCCGCAACGATACGACCGTGCCGCCGGCATGCGCGCAGGCGCTTGCCGGCGCCTTCAAGGCCGACGAGGTGCGCTGGCACGACACGACGCACACCGGCCTGGCCGCGAGCCTCTTCGTCGTGCTCGATGCTGCGGCCGAGTTCATCAAGAAACCCGCGACGGACCGCGGCTGACGCAACCACACGAAGCGAGGACCATGACCATGGCGCGCAAGGCTTTCTCACGCAGGAGTTTCATGGGCGCGTGCGCCGCCGGCACGGCGGCCGCACGGCTCGCGGCGGGCGCCGCCGGCGCCGGCGACCGCGTCAACCTGGGCTTCATCGGCACGGGCGGGCGCGGCGGGTTCCACCTCGGGCACTTCAAGTCGCTGCCCGACGTCGGGGTGCTCGGCGTCTGCGACGTCGATGCCCGTCACCTCAACGCGGCCGCGCAGGCGGCGGGCCCCGGCACCCTGAAGACCGCGGACTACCGCGAGATCATCGACCGCAAGGACATCGATGCGGTCGTCATCTCGACGCCGGATCACTGGCACGCGATCCCGGCGCTCCGCGCCATGGAGGCCGGCAAGGACGTGTACGTCGAGAAGCCCCTCGGCCACAACATCGCCGAGGGCCGCGCCGTCGTCGCCGCGGCGGAGGCCCGGAAGCGCATCGTCCAGGTCGGCCTCCAGCAGCGCAGCGGCCCGCATTTCATCGAGGCCGTGAGGCGCATCCGCGAGGGAGAGCTCGGGAAGGTCAGCTTCGTGCACGCGTGGAACGCCTGGGGCACGACCGGCATGGGCGGCGATCTCGGCAATCCGCCGGACGAGCCCAAGGCGCCGGAGGGCGTTGACTACGAGCGCTGGCTCGGCCCGGCGCCCGTGCGGTCTTTCAACCCGCGGCGCTTCCACTTCGGCTTCTACTTCTGGTGGGATTACGCCGGCGGCATGGTGAGCGACTGGGGCGTCCACCTCTTCGACATTGTCCTCTGGGCCATGGGGAGCGATATTCTGAGCGTCGCCGCGACCGGCGGCACGCACGTCTTCAAGGACTGCCGCGAGACGCCGGACACGGTCGATGCGGTGTTCGAGTGCCCGGGCTACACTCTGGCCTACTCGATGCGCCACGGGAGCAGCTTCCCGTACCACGGCGCCATGGATCACGGCATCATGTTCTTCGGGACCAAGGCGACGCTCAGGATCGACCGCGCCTCGTTCGAGATCTTCCCGGAAGGTGCGCGCGAGCCATCGGTCGCCGTCAAGGACCAGGGGCAAGACCAGCACCACAAGCCGGACTTCCTCGCGGCGGTCAGAAGCCGCAAGAAACCCAACGCCGATGCGACGGTCGGCCACCTCGCCGCGATTCCGGGGCACCTGGCGAACATCTCCTACCGCGCCGGCAGAAAGCTCATCTGGGACCCGAAGACCGAGACCATCGCCGGCGACAAGGAAGCCTCGGCGCTGCTCGCGCGCGAGTACCGCGCGCCGTACACGCTGTAGGCGCGGGGGCGGGCCTCTGCGGGGCGTGTGATCATCGGCGGACCACCGCGCGCTCGGGTTGCGCCGAAGTCTCTTGGTGCCTTCGTAACCGTTCACAGGGCATCCCGAGCTCGCGAATCTCCGTCTTCAGTACATCACATTCCGGCGTCCTTCGTGCTGCT
>DHGK01000151.1:6950-17542 GCA_002402755.1 Planctomycetes bacterium UBA4800 | reverse complement strand
GTTATTGTTGCGCGGCCCCTTACGCGGCTCCGTGGCAAGTGCGGTGGTCTCTCTCCGTCTTCTTCTCTGTGCTCTCTGTGCCTCTGTGGTTTATTCTCCGTCAGCTGAGACGTGTCTGTGCGCCCGAGCACGGCGAGAGAACCGTGAACGGTTACGTGCCTTCGTGCCTTTGTGTCTTCGTGGTTATTCTCGTCTTCCACTCGCCCCGCCCCGTCGCTTCTTCGCGCACGATTCGTGCCCGGGAGAAAGACCCCAGCGGCCGGTGATAATCGCCCGTTCCGCGCCCGGCGCGCCTGCGCCGGCACGGTCTCATCCGTTTTTCCCGCGCCGTACGGCCCCCTGTCCGCGCTCCGGCGCCGGGCACGCGACTTGCATACGATGTGGTGTGTGTAGTTGCAGAGAGTCGGTCGCGCAAGGATCGCGAGCGCACGAAATGGGAGGGACGCCATGAGCACGAACCACCACGGCAGCAAGGGACCCGAGAAGCAGGAGCACAAGAAGAGCGGGGGCATGCGCCTCGCCCTGCCGATGTTCATCGCGGCGGCGGCGCTCGTCCTGTGCTGGTTTTACATGAGCGCGCTGGCGCCGCTCCAGATCGACCCCCGGCACAGCCAGGACTGCTTCCTGTACAAGAGCATCGCGTGGATCGTGTCATCGCCCGTCAACAAGGCCCTCTTCGGATGCATGCTCGCGGCGGTGTTCCTCCTCGGCTTCAAGCTCAAGGACTGGGCGATCGGCTACTACAGGTTCGTCACCATCTCCGTCCTTCTCTCGGTGGCCGTCGTTGCGTGGGACCTGTCCTCGCCCGCCGGCCACGTCACGAAGTTCATCAACAAGCTGCTCGACGTCAATTTCTTCGCGTGAACGAGGCCGGAGGCTATAGGCTGGAGAGCGAAACCCGCACCGCCTGCGCAGCCCCGGCGCACTCGGCGCGAGCCGGCGTTCAGGCCGCAGGCGGCTCCGGCTCCTCTCCCGCCGCCGCCAGCGCCGCCAGCGAGGCCCTCAGGCCCTGCACGGGATCGCCGCGGCGATTCTCGTACTCCAGCGAGAGGACTCCCTTGAAGCCGGCGGCGGCGAGCCGCGCGAGAAAAGGACGCAGCCGGAGCGCGCCCTCTCCGAGAACGCACGGCTCCCACGCGCCGCCGTCTGTCCTGGCCGCATCCGAGAGGTGCACGCCGAAGAGCCTCGATCCCAGCGCGTGAACCGCCGCGACCGGATCGCCGCCCGCCCGCAGCAGGGACGCCGTGTCCAGGCAGACGCCCACCCACGCGTTCGTCTCCCCCATCGCCCGGCCGAGCGCATCGAGCGTCCCCCACCGGTGCCCCGGCCCATCGTTATGAATCGCCGCTCTCACGCCGTACTCGGCGGCAAGCGCGCCCAGGGCGCGGAGGGCGCCCGGCTCGGGGTCGACGCCGACGACGGGGACCCCGATGACCTGCGCGCGAAGAAGCAGCGCGCGGTCGTCGCGCACGTTCCCGCCCGCGGGGAACACGCCCCACCCGCTCGCCGCGATGCCCCCGCAGGCAAGCGCGACGAGCGCCTCCTTGAGCTCGACCTGGGACAGCGCCGGCGCAAGATGCCGCGGCGCGAGCTCGATGCGGCGGACGCCGAGCGCGCGTACGCGCTCGCGCAGCTCCTCCAGCGTCTCGACGTCGTGAAACGAACCGCTCTGGATGCCGATCTCGCTTGCGAGGCGCACGATGTAAATCCTTTCAGCCGCACGGGCCGGAACCCGCGGCACGACTCCATTGTAACGGCGGCCCCGGCGTTGGGGAGGGGCGCCGCGGTCCCCCCGCGCCCGAAGCTTGCTTCGCCCCCCGCTCGACCGTACACTCAAGGCTTGGGTCGAACGAAACATGGTAAGGAGCCCATGGCGACTTTCAGAGGAATCCTGCAGCTTGCCGGCATGACGTGCATGGCGGCGTGGGCGACGGCGGCGAGCTCCGCGCTCGGGGAGCCGTGCGCGCCGCTGAGCCCGGGAGTCTTCGTCCACCGGACGAAGGACCTCACGCACCTCGCGAGCGGCACGCCGGTCGAGGCCGAGGTCGGGCCGCTGGCCCCCGGCGCCCAGGCGCAGATCATGCTCGACTCGCAGTTCGCCATCGATGTCCCTGCCGGCGCCGAGAGCCTCCTCTTCGTCCTGAAAGCCCGGGACGCGCAGGAAGACAACTTCGACTTCGCGGTCAGGTTCGGCGCGCCCGTGGCGGTCACGGCCGACGGCTCGTTCGCCGATTACTGGGTCATGTTCCCCACGGGCTACGAGGAACTCGGCCTCTGGGGCGACTCTCTCGCCGCGGGACGCTGGTACGCGGCCGTCATCACGCGTTCTCCGACGGGCGGCAAGCTCACCTTCGAGGCGACGATCGGCGGCGCGTTCGTCGATGTGAAGCCGGATGCGCGCGCATCCGTGTTCGTCGGCGCCGGCATTGCCGCGGCGACGGCTCCCGCACGGCGCCTGGACGGCCAGCAGTACCGCCTGCGGACGCCGGCAGACGCCCTGAGCCTCCTCATCGAGCTCCGGACCGCGGAGCTCGGCCGGGATGCGTGCTTCGCGCTCCGGGTGGGGTATCCCGTGGGCATCGCTCCCGGCGGCGCGCTCGTGGCGAACAGGCAGATCGACGCGGGCGGAGGGTACGGGTCGGTGTGCCTCGAGGGCGCGACCCTCGCCCCCGACCAGGTCGTGTACGTCTGGGTCATCAACGCCGCCGAGACGCTCCTTTCGGCCGATGTCGCCGTGACCCCCGACGGTTGCACGCGCCCGCTCGATCCCTCGACATCCGTTCAGGGGCTTGTTTCGCAGGTGCCGCCGGAAGCTCCCGAGGGGACGGTCGTCCTGGCGGACGTGCGGCATGTCATCTCTCCGTACTCCGCCGCCCCGACCATGTGCCTGTACCTCGAAGGCCTGGTCCTGGACGGCGGAGAACCCCTGAGCATGTTCGTTCGCAGAGGCGCGCCGGTCGCGTTCGGGCTCAAGAACGGCGTGCCCGCGCTCATCTTCGACGCCGAGTTCGCGCTGGCGGCGGAACCCGAACGCTTCCTGATCAAGCCGCGATGCCTGGACGGCAGCGATCTGTACATCGCGGTCGGAAACCGCGGGCCCGCGGTGGGCGCCTACGAGCTGCGCCTCGCGTCGTCGGCCTGCCCATTTCCGTACGGGCTCCATCCTTTCAGGCGCGGCGATGCGAACGTCGACGGCAAGCAGGATATCGCGGACGTGGTCCACACCCTCGCCTATCTCTTCCGCGACGGGACGCCTTCGCCGTGCATGGACGCAATGGACTCCGACGACAACGGCAAGGTGGACATCGCCGATCCGATCGTGCTCCTCCAGTACTTCTTCAGCACGCACCGCCCTCCTCCCGCCCCGTCGACGACGTGCGGCCCCGACCCCACCGCCGACTCGCTCACGTGCGAGGACTGCCACGGGTGCATTCCGTGCGTCTCGCCGGCGCCGCGCTGAGGCGCCGCATGGAGCAGCGAGGCGTACATGTCCCGTTCCGCGGATGTGTCGCCGCGTGCCTGGCGCTCGCCGTGCCGCTCCACGCCGGCGAGCAGTGGGAAGCCGAAACGCTCCCGGGAACGAAGGCCCTCGCCCCGGACGATGCGCTCGCCTCCCGGCTCGTCGATGGGATCGACCGCTTTCTCCTGCGCGAGATCGAGGCCTCGGCGGCCCGCCGCGCCGCCCTGTGGCGGCGCGATCTCTCGTCGGGCGAGGCGTACGCGGCCTCGCTCGCCCCGCAGCGGGCGCGCCTTGCGCACATCCTGGGAGTACGCGATGCGCGCGTCCCCTTCGATGCCCCCCTGGTCGTCGCCACGACCGCGCAACCCGCGCTCGCCGGCCGCGGGGAAGGTTTCGAGGCCTACGCCGTCAGGTGGCCCGCCTTCGGCGACGTCCACGGCGAAGGCCTGCTCCTCGTGCCGGCCGGCGGCCGCAGCGCCGCCGACGTGATCGCGATCCCCGACGCGGGCCTGCTTCCCGAGGACTGCGCCGGCCTCGCGAACGGCATGCCGCCGGGGTCCCAGTACGCGCGGATGCTCGCGCAAAGCGGCTGCCGCGTCCTCGTGCCGCTCCTCATCAACCGCGAGGCCGCGCACCGCACGCTCTCGAACCGCGAGTTCCTCTACCGCTCCGCGTTCGAGCTCGGCCGGCACATCATCGGCTACGAGGTCCAGAAGATCCTCGCCGCCGTCGACTGGTGCGCCGGGGAGCGCCCCGGCGCGCCGATCGGCGTCATCGGCTGGGGCGAGGGCGGGCTCCTCGCGCTCGCCGCGGGCGCGCTCGACACGCGCATCGCGGCCGTGTGCGCGAGCGGCTATTTCGAGCCGCGCGAGCGCATGTGGGAAGAGCCCCTGTACCGCAACGTCTTCGGTTTTCTCGAGCTGTTCGGCGATGCGGAGCTCGCCGCCATGATCGCGCCGCGGGCGCTCGTCATCGAGACGGCCCGGGGACCGGAGATCGTCGTCCCGCCGGGCACGGGAGGCGGGCCGGGCAGGCTCGCGACGCCGTCGCCGGCCGATGTCGCGCGCGAGGTCGAGCGCGCCCGCGCGCTGGTCGCGGGCCTGACGCCGCCGCCGGTCATCGCGCTCGTCGCGAGCGACGGCGGGCGCGGCCCCTGCGGATCTCCCGCCGCGCTCTCGGCGTTTCTCGCGGCCCTCGCGCCCGGCGCCGCGCTCTCCATCGATGCCGGCGCGCCCGCACACCTTCGCCCGGGATTCGATCCGCGGCCGCGCCACGCCGCACAGATGCACGAGCTGGACCGTCACACCCAGCAGCTTCTGGCCGAGAGCCCCTACGTCAGGGCGCGGTACTTCGCCGGCCTCGACACGAGCACGCCGGAACGGTTCGCCGAATCCTCGGCCCCCTATCGCGAGTATTTCCGCGAGGAGGTGATCGGCCGCTTCGCGCGCGAGCGGCTCGACCCGGCGCCCCGCACGCGCAGAGTGCTCCAAGAGCCCGCCTACACGCTCTACGAGGTCGTCCTGGATGTCTTCCCGGACGTGCTCGCCTGCGGCCTCCTCCTCATCCCGAGGGATATGCGGGAGGGCGAGCGGCGGCCCGCCGTCGTCTGCCAGCACGGGCTGGAGGGCCGGCCGTCGGACCTCGCCGATCCGCGCGTCGACAACCCGGCGTACAACCGATTCGGCTGCCGCCTGGCCGAGCGCGGGTTCGTCGTCTTCGCGCCGCAGAACCCGTACATCTTCGGCGATCGCTTCCGGGCTCTCCAGCGCAAGGCCAACCCGCTCAAGAAGACCCTCTTCTCGATCATCGTGCCCCAGCACGAGCAGATCGTCGCCTGGCTCGGCTCGCTGCCGTTCGTCGACTCTCGGCGCATCGCCTTCTACGGCCTGTCCTACGGCGGCAAGAGCGCCATGCGCATCCCGCCGCTCGTCCCGGGCTACTGCCTCTCGATCTGCTCGGCCGACTTCAACGACTGGGTCTGGAAGAACGCCTCGACGCGCAGCCCCTACAGCTACGTCTGGACCGGCGAGTACGAGATCTTCGAGTTCGACCTGGGAAGCACCTTCAACTACGCCGAGATGGCGGCGCTCATTGCGCCCCGGCCGTTCATGGTCGAGCGCGGCCACTTCGACGGCGTCGCGCCCGACGAGGCCGTCGCGTACGAGTTCGCGAAGGTCAGGCACCTGTACAACGCCCGGCTCGGGATCGGCGACCGCTGCGCGATCGAGTGGTTCGCGGGGCCGCACACGATCCACGGCGCCGGCACGTTCGAGTTCCTGCACCGGCACCTCGCGTGGCCGAAGCGGTGAGCGGCGGGATCTCCCGCGGCGACGCACGGCATTCGGGCGCCTTCGGAGCCGTTTCTTCTGATTCACCACAGAGACACCGAGACCACGGAGAAGAAGGGGGAGACGTTGCGTGCTCCATGTCCGCGGCGAAGCTCTCTCCGTCGTCGTCTCCGTGCCCTCGGTGACTCTGTGGTCTCTTCCGCCGTCGTCCTTCGTGGCTTCGTGTCTTCGCGGCTGCTTCCGTCCCCGCGCCTGCGTCAGACGAGCTGCGCCTCGATGCGCCTGAGCGCCGCCATCGATTCCTCGGCGATGCGCCGCCCCCCCGGCGCGAAATCGAAGACCTCCAGCGACACCCAGCGGTCGTAGCCCCGGTCCTTGAGCGCCTGGAATCCGGGCGCGAAGGTCTCGACGGCGCCGCCCGCGCCGAGATGCCTGCCGTCCATCTCCTGGACGTGGACGTGGCGAATTCGGTCGTAGTGGGCCGCGATCAGCGCGTCGAAAGGCTCGGTCTCATCGGCCGTGTTGTGGAAGTCGAACATGAGCTCGATCGCGGGGTGGTCGATCTCCTCGACCAGAGCGCGCGCTTCGGCGAGCGTGTTGATCACATCGGTCTGCGACCGGTCGAGCGCCTCGACGAGGACGGTCACGTTGCGCCGGCGCGCCCGCTCCGCCACCCGGCGCAGGCCCTCCTTGAAACGCCGGCGCGCGTCCGGAAGCGGCGCGCCGCCCGCGCCGCGCTGCTTCGGGGATCCGAACACCATCACGGGAGCGCCCAGATCGCCGCAGAAATCGATGAGCTTCTCGAAGTACGCGATCGTC
Organism: Planctomycetes bacterium UBA4800; assembly: GCA_002402755.1. GTDB lineage: Bacteria > Planctomycetota > UBA8108 > UBA8890 > UBA8898 > UBA8898. Next base: position 10,975 of record DHGK01000151.1, on the reverse strand, counting down.
CGGCTGCGCACTTCCCCATCGGGAGTCGTGAAGTGCAGCCCCGCGGGAGGCGGCGCGAGCAGCCAGTGCAGGCCCGCGCACTCGAGATTCGCCTTCGCCATCGTCGCCGCGATTGCCGCCCGCGCCGCCCGGTCGAGCTCCTCCACGCCTTTCGCGACGAACGTGAAGGCGGCAAGCTCGATCCCCCGGTAGCCGGCGGCGGCGACGATGGCGCACTGCTCCGCAAAGGGGAGTCCCTGCATGCTCTCGTTGCACATGGCGTACCGGAATCCGTTCCACGCCGGCGTTCCGCCCTGCATGTTGTCGCTCCTTTCCGTCACTTCGCGTTGCCCTCGTGCGTGCCGGGAAGACGCGCGCCGCCGCGGAGCGCGCGCCACCGCTCGCGCACATCCTCGGGCGCGTACGCCCGCCACACGAAATCCGCCCTCAGCCGCGTCGCCCCCCACGCCGCGAGCTCGCGCGCCCGGTGCGCGATGGAGAAGGGGGCCTCTCCGATCGTCACCGAGCGGCAGCGGCGGTTGATCGCGCGCACGCGCTCGCCGGACGAGGAGACGAGCGCCGTCTCCGTGAAATCGCAGCGGGCCGCGCCCGGGCACGCGCCCCGGAGGCTCGCGCGCACGCACGTCTCCGATATGAAGAGCGGCACGTCCTGGTACACGAGGACCGCCGCCCGGTCCCCCAGTTCGGCGAGCAGCGAGCGCATGTTGGCGAGACTGTCCTCGGGCGCGAGCGTGACGCGGCGCATGCCCATCGCGAGGATCTCGGCCGCGGCCATGCGGTTGACCACATAGAGCGGCCAGTCGGCCGTGCACTCGAGCGCATCCCCGCCCGCCGCGGACGCAAGCAGCCTCAGGCCGCCGATGTTCGCGGCTTCCCAGCGCGTCCACCCATCGCNNCGATCGAGGGCAGCGCCAGGCGAACGCGGTCGCGAAGGCGCGCCGCGACGGCGCCGCCGAGCCAGGCCCGCAGGGCATCGAGCGGCTCGTTGCCGATGTCGATGATCAGCTCCGCGGCGGCATCCCAGTCCTCGGCCTCGAAGGCCTCGCAGTGCGCGAGCCGATCGGTCTTGAGCGCCCAGGTCGGGGCGGCCGGCGCCGCGGGCGGCGCGAAGACGCGGCACACCTCCCGCGCGATCGCCTCGATGCGGGCCCCGCGCGCCTCGCGCACGCGCGCGCCCAGCTCCGCCATCAGGGACCGCCTGAATGCGTTGAGCGCCGACACGGGCACGAAGAGCCCGTCCGGGTTCTCCCATTCGAACCGGCCGAGGCTGAATTCCGTCGCGCCCAGCTTCTCGAACACGCCGCGCGCCGCGGCATCGAGCCCCTCGACCTTCCGCGCGGGCGCGAGCGAGCACGGCGCCGAATGCCGCGCGCACACCTTCCCCGCCGCGGGTTCCTGCTCCAGGACGGGCACGAACGCCGTCGCTTCGCCGTGCAGGCCGTCGGACGAGACCCGCACCGACACGTCCGCCGTCAGACGAGCCCGGTACTCCCCCGGCCTCGGCCGCACAAACGGATACGATCGCTTCGTCCGCTGCGAGGATGCCTGGTAGACGGGCGCGCCCTCGGGGATCGGGGGAGCATCGTCGGGCAGGGCGACGGCGACGCGCGCGCCCGCGGGCGCCTCGAACGCCGTGCGGCCGGCGCAGCCGCGGGCGTCCAGCAGGCGCAGCGCCTTCACGGGGAACCCGTACGGCTTCTCCCTGCCCGGCAGGTCGACCTGAATGCCGTCGTGGCGCTCGATTGCCGCCGCCGTCGTGAAGCACAGCCACGAGCCGCCGCGTCCGATGCGCCGCAGCTCCTCCGCCGTCCCGATCGGGTCGCCGCGATGCCCCACGGTCTCGCGGTCGGTCACATCGCGCGCCCCGCGCCCGTCGACGTACAGCGACGTCCACGGCCGGCTGAACACGGTCCTGACATCGGCGGCCAGCTCCTCGCGCTCGTCCGCGCCGCGCGTGCCGTCCAGCGCGGCGCGGTACAGGCTCGTCGCCGCCGCAACGTAGAGGGCGCTCTTCATGCGGCCCTCGATCTTCATGCAGGCGACGCCGGCGCTCCCGAGCGCCCGAATGCGAGCCGGAAGCGCCAGATCCTTCATCGAGAAGGGCAGGGCGCCGCGATCCTCGCCGCAGGCGGTGAAAAGCTCCCGGCACGGGTACGTGCACTCGCCGCGGTTCCCGCTCCGCTGCCGGAGCAGCGCCGAGTAGAGGCAGAGCCCGCTCCAGGAGTAGCACAGGGCGCCGTGGACGAAGACCTCGGTCTCTACCGAGGCCGCGGCGCTGATCGCGCGGATCTCATCGAGCGTGAGCTCGCGGGCCAGCGTCACGCGCGCGAACCCGAGCGCCCCCAGCGCCTCGGCGCCGGCCAGGTTGTGGACCGCGAGCTGCGTGCTCGCGTGGAGCTCGAGCCGGGGGAAGCGGGTCCGGACGATCCGGGCGACGCCCAGGTCCTGCACGATGACCGCATCGACGCCGCGGTCGACCAGCTCCGCGAGGGTCTCGACGAGCGCGGACAGCTCGTGCTGGCGGACGAGGGTGTTGACCGCCGCGAAGACGCGCCGCCGCGGCGACAGGGCGTGCGCCCAGGCGGCGAGCTCGCCCAGCTCGTCGGGCGTGAAGTTCACGGCCTTGGCGCGCGCGGAGAACCTCCCCAGCCCGAGATACACGGCATCGGCGCCGTGGTGCAGCGCCGCGTACCCCGCATCGGGGTCGCCCGCGGGCGCGAGCAGCTCGACATCCCGAGCGCCCGCGCGCGTGTCATCGGCAGCGTGATCGCGCATGTGCGTGCGCCAATGGTACCGCCGCGCGGCCCCGCGCGCCATGCGGAGGCAGCGCTGCCCGCGTCTTGACGCCCCGCCGTCCGGGCCCGATACTCATCCGTTCAAAGGAGGTCCTCCGTGGCCGGCGAGTACGTCTTCACCCTGCGCAGCCTGACCAAGCAGTACGACAAGAACATCGTCCTGGACAACGTCACCCTCGCGTTCTTCTTCGGCGCCAAGATCGGCGTCATCGGAGGCAACGGCGCGGGCAAGACATCGCTCCTGAAGATCCTGGCGGGCATGGACAAGGATTTCCTCGGCGAGGCGCAGATCGCCAGGAACCTCAAGATCGGGCTCCTGCCGCAGGAGCCGCAGCTCGACCCCGGCAAGAGCGTCCTGGGCAACGTCGAGGAAGGCATCGCCGAGGCCCGGAAGGCGCTGGACCGCTACAACGAGCTCTGCGATCTCCTCGGGACGAGCTTGACGCCCGAGCAGTCCGAGAAGCTCAACAACGAGTTCAACCGCCTCCAGGACTTCATCGAGACCCACGACCTGTGGGAGCTCGACCACCGCGTCGAGCAGGCGATGGACGCGCTCCGCCTGCCGCCGCCCGACGCCGACGTCGCCACGCTCTCGGGCGGCGAGCGCCGCCGCGTCGCCCTCTGCCGGCTTCTCATCTCCAACCCGGATGTTCTGCTCCTCGATGAGCCGACGAACCACCTCGACGCCGAGTCGGTCGCGTGGCTCGAGACCTACCTCACGAAGTTCCCGGGCACCCTGGTCGTCGTCACCCACGACCGCTACTTCCTCAACAACGTGACCGAGTGGATCCTGGAGCTCGACGGCGGCCGCGCCTACCCATTCCAGGGCAACTACGAGCGCTGGCTCGAGCAGAAGCAGGCGATCCTGGCCGTGCGGGACAGGCAGGCGTCCTCGCGCGGCAAGCTCCTGGCCCGGGAGCTGGAGTGGGTGCGGATGAATCCCGCGGGCAGGCAGGCCAAGAGCAAGGCGCGCCTCAAGCGCTACGACGAGCTCGCCTCGCAGGAGGTCGACACGCGCGAGGACTCGCTCGAGATCCAGATCCCGCCCGGCCCGAGGCTCGGCGACGTGGTCGTGCGCGCCGAGAACGTCTCGAAGGCGTTCGGGGACCGCATCCTCATGGAGCACGTCGACTTCGATCTGCCGCGGGGCGGCATCGTCGGCGTCATCGGCGCCAACGGCGCCGGCAAGACGACGCTCTTCCGCATGATCATCGGGCAGGAGACGCCGAC
>DHGK01000151.1:0-6855 GCA_002402755.1 Planctomycetes bacterium UBA4800 | reverse complement strand
TGCGCCCGGTTCAACTTCCGCGGCGCGGACCAGCAGAAGCCGGTCGGCAAGCTCTCGGGAGGCGAGCGCAATCGCGTCCACCTCGCCAAGCTCCTGAAGAGCGGCGGCAACCTGCTCCTCCTCGACGAGCCCAGCAACGACCTCGATGTGACGACGCTCAGGGCGCTGGAGGAGGGCATCCAGAGCTTCGGCGGCTGCGCGGTCGTCATCAGCCACGATCGCTGGTTTCTCGACAGGATCGCCACGCACATCCTCGCCTTCGAAGGCGACAGCGCGGTCGTCTGGTTCGAGGGGAACTATTCCGAATATGAGGCGGACCGCAAGGCGCGCCTCGGCGCGGCGGCCAGCCAGCCCCACCGGATCAAGTACCGGCAACTGACGCGCATCTGATGCCGGCGCGCGTCCGCGGTCGTTGCCCCCACTAAAGCAACGCTTCCTGTGTGTCATGCGCCCTCCGGCGACAACGGCGTGAATACGCACTTGGCCTTGTAAGATTATACAAGTATTTTCAAATAGATGATTTTTCCATCGCCGGGGGCGTAAAAATCCGCCAGGACGGCTTCCTTCCTGTACCCGCATGCCGTGTAAAACCGGCGGGTAGGCTCGTATTGCGGGCGGGACGAGGTATCCACGTAAACGCGGCCGGCCCCGTTTTTCATCATCTCCCGCTCCGCCGCCTGCAGAAGCATTCGGCCGATGCCTTTTTGCTGAAACGACGGGTACACGGCAATCCAGTAGAGATCAAAGCTCTGCATGGTTCCGGGAATCGGTCCGAAGCAGGCGTAGCCCGCGAGTCTGCGCCCCGCTTCGGCAAAAAGAAAAAAGTAACCGCTTTGCGCCCCCCGGACCATCCGCTCCTCGACCAGCTCCCGGGCAATGCCGATCTCCTCGACGGAGAAAAACCCGGTCGCTTCCACCAGTCGGCCGACGGAATCCACGTCCGCCCGGCGTACCTCGGCACGATACGACAACTCCTGTTTTTCGCCTGACATTTTATCCATACAATCTCCCTCTCACCCCCCATGCTTATCTGAGAGCTTTGCATTTCTCATGAAACGCTCATGACGGCCAAGCCGTCACAAAGCGGAATGAAATCGCCGGGAAACCCCTTTTCCACCCCCACCCTGACCCTCCCCCGTCGAAGGGGGAGGGAAACGGGATGTCATGACTTCATCAAGTTGAGGGCCCATTTTCTGATGAAATCCGTCAAATCGTCGCTCCGGCGAACGCCGGATTTTCGTCTTTTCATGATCTTCTGGATGATGAACATGAAGCGTCGCTTTATGAACATTAAACTTCGTTTTCCGGGTCAAGCCCGGAATGACGGCGGGGCGTATTTCTCAAAGGTCTCGATGCAGTGAAGAATGAAACACCGGGGCATATCGGCGCGTCCGCACCGATCGCGACAAACGCGTGGTCTCTCCCCATCAAAGGGCATCGTCGATGATCCGCTGGAGCACATCGGGAAAGCTCAGATGGGCCCGCGCCGCAGCCGCCGGAAAACCGGCGTCCGGCGACAGACAGGGGTTTGCGTTCACCTCGAGAATCCAGGGAGCGCCGGCGTCATCCACCCGGAAATCCACCCTGGCGTAACCCCGCAGGCCAAAAAGCCGCCAGCATTGCCGGGATAATTGCACAAGGCGCTCAAGCAGCGGCTCGTCGCCATGTGAAAAATCGAAGCTTCGCCGTGTCGCGGCATACTCAAAAGACGTTTCCTCCCATTTTGCCCTGTAGCCGACAACCCGCACCTTCCCCGCGGGGTAACCGTCAAAGAGAATCTCCGCCGGCGGCAGGACACAGCCTGCAAGAAGCGAGACGTTGAATTCCCGGCCATCGATGAATTTTTCCGCAAAACAGGCGCCGCCCAGACTTTGTTTCCGCCGGACCATCTCCTCGGCAAGCGCTCCCTTGTCCGCGGCAGCGATCACGGAATCCTCATCAAGTCCTACAGAGGCATGCTCCCAGACAGATTTGACAATCCATTTCCCGGGCGTGAAGGCGTCATCGGACCCGTCCGCTACGGTCAGCCAGGGGGCCGTCGGCAGACCGGCCTCGGCGAGCCGCTGTTTGGCCAGCAGTTTGTTGGATGAGACAAACATCGCCTCCGTACGCGCGCCGGTGTAGGGAATCCCCAGCGCATCGAGCAGCGCCGGGACAACGTGGATCAGATTGCCCCTACCCGCCAGCGACTCCACCAGATTGAAGACGACCGCGGGCTTCGCTCTGATTAGCTCCTCCCGGAGGCTTTCGAGGTTCAGCGAAACGGGTATGCAAAACGGATCATGCCCAAGCCGCGTCAGGCCGTCGGCTGCAAAAGCCGCCTGCGCGAACGTATCGAGTTCATCAGCCCCCGCGTCTTTCGCAACGTCTCCGTGCAGTATCGCGATCTTCATCGCAGACGCTTCAACGCCGACTGGACAATTTGGGCGATCATCTCCCGGTAGGAGATGCCGGCCAGTTCGCAGAGAATCGGCAGATCGGAGTAGCCCGGCTTCAAGCCGGCAAGGGGATTTACCTCAATGAAACAGGGTTTCCCCGCCGCATCGACGCGCAGATCGACGCGCCCGCCGTCGCGGCAGCCCAGACCGCGCCACGCGGCGAGCGCCGAAGCGGCCGCCTCCCGGGCCACTGCATCGTCGGCCAGGCGATACTCTATCCTCCCTTTCCAGCCTTCCTTGTTTTCGTAAGAATAGATATCCTCGCGGGCGTTTTGCGTGAAAAGCACCTCCATGACGCCGGGAACATACGCATCCGCCCCAGTTCCGATGATCCCTACGGTAAATTCGCGTCCGGGCAGAAATGTCTCCACCAGGACGGGCTGTTGAAAATTGGCCAGCAAGGTCGCGCAGAGCGCTTCGAGCTGCTCCTGGTGGTCTATCTTCGAGGCCCCGGTGACGCCCTTCCCCGTCCCCTCGGCAACCGGTTTCGCGAAAAGAGGGAAAGCCATCTTCAGCGCCTTTGCCTCGGCAAGGGTCTCGATGACGGCAAAATCCGGGGTCGGGATGCCGAGGTCCCGGATGACCCTCTTTGTAAGCCCTTTGTGCAGCGTGAGCGCCAGCACAAGCGGGTCAGAGAAAACAAAGGGCATCTCCCACGCTTCAAGAAGGGCGGGAATCTGCGCTTCGCGGCCGAACCCGTTCAACCCTTCGGCAATGTTGAACACCATGTCCCACCGCTCGCCGGCGACAAGACGCCCGGCAAGGGCCCGGATATTGCCGATTTGTTCCGTGGCATACCCGAGAGACTGCAAGGCGTCTTCGATCGCCGCGATCGTCTCCCGAGAGTCAAACTCCGCCGTCTGTTCTTCCGTAAAGCCTGCGGCCAGGTAGTCGTCCCGCAGATCGCAGGTAATCCCTATTTTCAACCGCATCATCCCTCATTTTGTAGATTAAGTGTCTATTTTTAAAAGCACAAAGCTGTTTCGTTTCACGTGAAACTTACAGCGTTTCTCCGTTTGCTTCGGGTCTGCCGTCCTGCATATCCGGATAACGGAAGAGACCCCCCTCGTAATTGCGCAGCAGCAGATACCCATCCTCCCTGCCCGCAACATATTCCGGAAGCAGCGGGATCTTTCCGCCGCCTCCCGGGGCGTCGATCACGTAGGAAGGGACGGCGTAGCCGGAGGTAAAGCCGCGCAGGCCTTTTATGATTTCCAACCCTTTGGCAACCGGCGTCCGGAAATGGGAAGAGCCGGGGATCGGGTCGCACTGGTAGAGATAATACGGCTTGACGCGCATCGTGAGCAGCCCCTGAAACAGCCTCGTCATCGTCGCGACATTGTCGTTGACGCCGGCAAGCAGAACCGTCTGGCTTCCCAGCGGGATTCCCGCATCGGCCAGCCGCTCGCAGGCCCTTGCCGTGCTCTCGGTAAGTTCGTCGGGATGGGTCATGTGGATGCTCATCCAGAGGGGGTGGAAGCGGCGCAGCATCTTCACCAGATCGGACGTTATCCGCATCGGCAGTACCGCCGGAACTTTTGTGCCTATCCTTATGATCTCAACATGGGGGATGCGCCGCAGGCTGCCCAGCAGCCATTCCAGCTTCTCATCCGATAACGTGAGCGGGTCGCCGCCGGACAGAAGAACATCCCTGACTTCAGGATGCGCCGCGATATAGGCAATGCCCTCCTTCCAGCGATCCAGCGCTCCTCCCTTTTCGATGCGTCCCACCATTCTCGAACGGGTGCAGTAGCGACAGTAGGAGGAGCAGAACTCGGACACAAGAAACAAGACCCGGTCGGGGTAGCGGTGCACAATGGCCGGCACCGGGCTATTGTCATCCTCGTGGAGCGGGTCGTTCTCTTCGCCCGCTCCCCGCGTCTGTTCCCATACTGTCGGCACGACCGTCCGGCGTAGAGTCTGGAGGGGGTTGCTCGGGTCTATCAGGCTCAGGTAATAGGGGGTTATCGCCAGCGGCAGCGAGTCAGAGCGTTTATCGAATGCCTTTTGCTCATCGTCGGAAAGAACAAGAACCCGCTCCAGCGCATTGAGATCGCGTACGCGATTGCGCATCTGCCATTGCCAGTCCTTCCAATCTTTTTGTGTTGTGTGGGGGAAAAAATGTTTTCGGAATGCCTTCTCCCTGCCGCCGCTCTCGACAAGAAATCGAGAATGATGGGATGCCGGCAAAACAGGGACACATCCATTTTGCGTTGCAGTTTCTTTTCTTAGCTCTTGCTGATTGCTTAAGATACGGCCGCCTGGAGGTTCCGCATCTTCTTCTAAAAGCGACTCTTCTTCCATGATTTCACGCCTCCTTCAATGCATTCCAAAATAAGATCGTTCCAGTATAACATCCTTCACTTCTGATAACAGCCTGACCCCAACCGTTGCTGTGATTTTGCGCCCTACGCCCTTTGTACGGCACTGTCAAGACAAAAATAACACCGCCAAAACATCTTGACACCGCTGCCCGGTTCTTCATACACTTCATCTGCGGGAAAGGCGCGGTGAGGCGTCTGCCTGGGCACGCAGGAATCCGTTCTGAAAGCAATCATGCGGCGGGGCGGGGTGTGCGCGAAATTTCTTTTTTTCATTGGAAAGTCAGGACAAGAAAACATGGAAAGCTTGATGGAACCTTATGAGCAGGGGCCGATCCGTCCGCCCAGCGAGGCTGACAGCCTGCTTTTGCGCCTGACCCGCAACTGCCCCTGGAATCGGTGTGCGTTTTGCAGCAGCTACAAAAATGCACGCTTTTCCCTGCGCAGCCTGCCGGAGATTATCGGCGACATCGATGCCATGCGGCGGATTGCCGATAAGCTGGAAGCGCTGAGCGTACGCGACGGGCAGCGAGGAACGATTTCAGAGGGCATCCTGAGGCTGGTCTGGGGTCAGGCGCCATTTTATGACGCGTACGACCGGAGCATGGCCCTCTGGCTTTTCCGCGGGGGAACGTCGGTCTTTCTGCAGGACGCCGACTCTCTGGTCATGAAAACAGACGCTGTCGTCTCCGTTCTTCGCCGCCTTTACTCCGTCTTTCCCTCGATCGAAAGGGTCACCACCTATTGCCGCTCCCACACCGCGGCCAGAAAACCCGTTGCCGAATGGCTGGCGCTGAAGGGGGCCGGGTTGACGAGAATCCATATCGGACTGGAAAGCGGCTCCGATACGGTACTCACAATGATCAGCAAGGGGACGACGGCGGAAACGCATGTTGAGGCCGGTCTCCGGATCAAAAAGGCGGTAATGGAACTCAGCGAATATGTGATCCCCGGTCTCGGCGGTGAAGATTATTCCAGCGAACACGCCCGGGAAACGGCACGGGTGCTCAACGCCATCGATCCCGACTTCATCCGCCTGCGAACCTTGCACGTGGTAAGGGGAACACCGCTTGCTCAGATGATGAGGAAAGGAGAATTCACCCCTCCGGACGATGATCGCATTGTTTTGGAGATCCGTGCATTGATTGATGCGTTGTCCGGCATCCACTCCACGGTGGCCAGCGACCACATCCTGAATCTCCTCGAAGAAGTCCAAGGCCGTCTTCCCCAGGACAAACCCCGGATGCTGTCCGTCATCGACCGGTATCTGGCCCTCTCGCCGGAGCAGCGTCTTGTCTTTCGCCTGGGGAGACGACAGGGCATCTACCGCCGCCTGGACGAGTTGTCCGATCAAAGGCGCTATCAGGAACTGAAGCAAATCATCGATCACTACGAAGCGCAGGAAACAGGGCTGGCGGAGAAGAGAATCGCGTTGCTTCTCAACGACTATGTCTAATCCCGATAACAGCTCCAGGGGTCGAAACTGTCTTCGCCGCTGTTTTTTGACGTCATGTTTGGTACGCACGCTCACAAAACCAACGTTCCGTGCAAGCCGATTGCAAAAGCCACCCATTCGTCGTTCCCCGACGGTCACGGGGGCCTGTAAAACAGCGATTTCACATTCATAATCAATGTGTTGCACAGTATGAACATGAAGTTTCGCTTTCCGGCGTCATTTCCGTAGGGGCACGGCATGCCGTGCCCCTACCCTGCGATCCCGTATCTGCCGATATTGTGAACATCAAACTTTGTTTTCATTGTTCGTTGTGCCGTCGCCCGGTATGGGGGCTAGACACGTTCGAGGACGATGGCCATGCCCTGGCCGCCGCCGATGCACAGCGTGGCGAGGCCGAGGTTGGCGTCCTTTTTCTGCATCTGCATCGCGAGGCTGTAGGTGATGCGCGCGCCGGTGCAGCCGACCGGATGGCCGATGGAGATCCCGCTTCCGTTCAGGTTGCAGTTGTCCATCGTGATGTTCAGCTCGCGCATGCAGGCGATGGCTTGGCTGGCGAAGGCCTCGTTGAGCTCGATGATGTCGAAATCCTTGATGGTGAGGCCGAGTTTGGCCATTACCTTGCGGGTGGCCGGGATGGGGC
>DHGK01000154.1 GCA_002402755.1 Planctomycetes bacterium UBA4800 | reverse complement strand
ACTGTCCCCCGAAAAGCACGCCCGCGCCGCGTACAGGTCGTTCCCCTTGTCATCGTAGATGATGAACGCGGGCAGGTCGCGGACCTCGATCAGCCGGACCGCCTCCATGCCCAGGTCGGCGAAGTCCAGGACCTCGCTGCGCACGATGTGCTCCTGCGCCACCAGGGCGGCGGCGCCGCCGATCGTGCCCAGGTAGAAGCCGCCGTGGCGGCGGCACGCATCGGCGACCGCGGCGGCGCGGTTCCCCTTGGCGAGCGTGACGAGCGACGCGCCGTGTCGCATGAACTCGGGGACGTAGGCGTCCATGCGCTGCGCCGTCGTCGGGCCGAAGCTGCCCGACGCCATGCCCTCGGGGGTCTTCGCGGGGCCCGCGTAGTAGATCGGGTGGCGCGTGAAGTACTCGGGGAGCTTCCCCGTCGCCTCGAGCGCCTGCGCGAGGCGCGCGTGCGCCGCGTCGCGCGCGACGATCAGGGGCCCCGAGAGCGACACGCGCGCGCCCACGGGCAGAGCCGACAGCGCGCGCAGAACTTGCGCTATCGGCGCGGCGAGGTCGATCGGCGCCGGCGGGGGCGAGGCAACCGCGGGCGCAGCTTCGAGAAACCGCCCCGGGTTCTCCTCCAGGCGCTCGAGCAGAACGCCGTCGCGCGTGATGACGGCGCGGATGTTCCGATCGGCGTTGCAGCTCACGCCGATGCTCACCGGGCAGGAGCCCGCGTGCCGCGGCAGCCGGATCACGCGCGCGTCGAGCGCCAGGTGCTTCCCGCCGAACTGCGCGCCCCAGCCGCTCTCGGATGCCATCGCGAGCACGCGCGCCTCCCACGCCGGATCGCGGAACGCATTGCCGCGCTCGTTGCCGGAGGCCGGCAAGCCATCGAGCCAGCCCGCCGACGCGAGCTTCAGGGTCTTGAGATTCGCCTCGGGCGACGTGCCGCCGATCACGACCGCCAGGTGGTACGGCGGGCAGGCGGCGACGCCGATGGCGTCGATCTTCGCACGCAGAAACGCCTCGAGCGCGCGTTCGTTGAGGAGCGCCTTGCTCTCCTGGTAGAACGCCGTCTTGTTGGCCGAGCCGCCGCCCTTGGCGATGAAGAGAAAATGGTACTCCTCGCCTGCCGCGGCCTGGATGTCGATCTGCGCGGGAAGGTTGTCGCCGGTGTTGATCTCGTCGAACATCGAACGCGCGGCGAGCTGCGAGTACCTCAGGTTCCCGGCGCGCCACGCGTCCTCGATGCCGCTCGCCAGGAGGCGCGCGTCGTCGCCGCCCGTCACCACGTCCTCGCCCTTCCAGGCGATGACCGTGGCCGTGCCCGTGTCCTGGCACATGGGCAGGACGCCGCGCGCGGCGATCGCCGCGTTCCTGAGCAGCGCCTCGGCGACGAAGCGGTCGTTCTCGGAGGCGCCGGGGTCGCGGAGAATCGCGGCCAGCTTCTCCAGGTGCGCGCGCCTGAGCAGGAACGCGATGTCGTGAAAGGCCTCGCGCGCGAGCGCGCGCAGGGCTTCCGGCCGGACGCGCACGATCGCGCGCCCGCCGTGCGTCTCCGCGGCGACGTGGTCGCCCGGAAGGCGCCTGAAGTCGCGCGCATCGAATCCGGGCAGCGGCAGCATCGGCTCATACATTGTCGTTACCCTCGAAGAGGCCCGCGATGTCCGCCATGTCCTCGAAGCCGATCACCTGCTTCTTCCCGACCCGTCCGACGAGCAGGTACTCCTTGGAGAGCGGGTCGTACTTGAACTCCCGCAGGAGCTTGAAGTTCTCGATGCGCCCCGAGCTCGGCACGTGCGTGCGCGTGCCCGTGCAGCGGATCTCCCAGTCCCCGACGCGGATGCAGTCCTCGCCCGCGGGGTGAATGGGCACGTCCTTGGCGATCACCGCCTTCACCTTCTTCTCGAGCTCGCCCAGGTCGATGGCGGGCTGCTCCGGGAAGTTGATCACGAAGCCGTGGCGCACGTCGGAGTGCAGCACCGGCCGCGTGTAGCCGTAGTCCTGCTCCAGAATATAGCTCGTGATGTCCTCGGCGGAGTGCGCCATCAGGCGGTACGTGATCGTCTTGTCGACGACCGCCTTGATCTTGTCCGGGAACGGCCCGAAGACGGTCGGCCGCGCCACGATGATCTCCTCCCCGATGGCGAAGATGACCTGCGCGTTGAAGCCGAGCGCCGCGCAGATGAGATCGAAGTGCTCGATGATCACGCGCCTGCCGTGCGCGACCGCCGCGTTGATGGCCTCCACGATCTCGTACTGCTGGTGGAAGGCGCGCTCGTAGCGCGCATCGATGTGGAAGGTGTGGCCCGAGAAGGGGTCGCCGGGGTTGAAGCCGAAGAGCGGCGTCGGCCGGACGTTGATGCCGTCGTCGTCGTTCGTGAGCTCGAGGCCGGGAAAGAGCCCCTTGATCAGGGTCGACTTGCCGGCGCCCTCCCCGCCGATGATACCGATGACCAGATCGTTGGGGCTGAGGTAACGCTGCGCGAGCTCGCCCGCGACCCGGTAGAGCCGGATGCGGCCGCGCGGCGCGTAGTACGTCGCGAAGATCAGCGTCTCGCGGTGAAGGTACGGCCTGGGCGCGTTCATGGGCACCTCGCTAGAACGTGATCCCGAGGAGCGGCGCGTGCTGCTGGGCGCCGTAGATATCGCTGTCCCCCGGCGACCCGGAAGGAACCCAGCGCCTGAGCGTGATCTTGATCGCGTCGCACGGCTCGAAGTACACGATGCCGAGGACATCCGCCTCCGCGACTCCGTAGAGCGCCGCGATCCGCCGCGGCGTGATGATCCTCCTCCGCCTGAAGAGTTCGAAGTCCCTACGCCGCTTGAAGAGAATATCGAGCGTCAGCTCGAAGGGCCCCGAGTTCTTGGAGCGAATCACCCTGGCGACGCTGAGAATGCTGCGCTTCACGGGCGGCCTCCGCGCCGTCTGCCGACCTCGCGCACCTCGCGCCGGAAGATGCGCTGGTCCCGCACCGGCATCAGGTGGTACACCGAGAACTCGAACGCCGCGCCCATCTTCGCGTCCGAGGGCGAAAAAGGAAAGGCCAGATTCCCGGCCGTCGCGATGCGGCCGGGGTAGCCGTGGTGAAGCAGCGTCGAGCGCGTGAGGCTGCAGATCGCCTCCGAGTCCGCCGCGGTCGGGGCCACGGCATCGATGACGATGCCAAGCTCGTGCGCCGGCGCGCGCCGCAGTGGCTCCCGCGCGCCCATCACGCCATCGCGGCCGTAGACGTGGAAGTCGACGCGGCCCGCGATCTTGTCGGCGCTCAAGATCTCGTCCACCTGTGCCCTCACGCCGGCGAGGACCTCGTCGATCGCGCCGATCATGACCGGGTCGCGCACGCCCGCAATGGAGATCGTCCGGTAGCCGATCTTCCGCACGCCTTCGAGCTTCACTCGGTAGGCCGGCGAAGGCTCGAAGCGGCTCCCCCGCACCTCCACGCGCCCCCGCGGGAGCTCCGTGAACGTGCAGCCCTCGAGGTTCAGCATGCCGCCCGGGCCCGGCAGATGGTACGGGTCCGATTTCTCGTAGAGCGTGTGGGCCGCCGTCGAGGCGCGCGTGAACCGGCGGCGCGGATTCAGGGACTCGAGCACGAACGAATCGCGCCGCAGAACGCCGAGCACGCAGTCCGCACCCGAGCCCGGCGTGGCCGCGATGGCGGCGCACTCCAGGATCTTGCCCATGTGAAGCGCGAGGCCGCGGTCGAAGCCCGCCCGGATCGCCGGCGCCGCGAACACCGCCGGGTCGTAGCATCGGCCGCACAGGACCACCCGGCAGCCCGCATCGAGCGCGGCGCACACGGGCTCGATGCCCATCTGGGCGACGATGCGGACGGAGGCGGCGAGCGTCTTCGCCGTGAGCGGCGGCACGAACGGGAGCGGCGTCACCGCGCGGCGCTTCAGGGCCGCCGCCACGACCGCCCGCGGGACATCGGCGTAGACGATGCCCAGCCTGAAGGCGAGGCGCTCCTCCTCCGCGATCTCCTCGATGATCTCGCGGCACCACCGCACGTGCGGCCGCGCGCCCGCGCCGCCGGCCGAGCCGATGACGACGGGAATCCCGTTCCGGACGCCGTGGACCAGCATGAAGCGCAGGTCGCGCTTCACCGCCGCGCGGTTCGTGAACGACGTCCCGGCTCCGAGGTAGTACGGCCCCGGATCGGTCGAGCCCGCGTCGACGCCGATGAGATGCGGGCGGCGGCGCATGCCCCTGAGGAACGACCGGGCCGGAAAGCCGTAGCCCAGGATCGCCGTGGGCGAGAGCACGCGAAACTCCGATGATCTGGAATCCACGCATCACCCCTTGCCGTTCGTTGCGGCGGGCCCGCGGCGCAGCGCGAGAAGCGCCAGCACGCGCTCCATCTCGTTGCGCACGATCGAGTACCCCTCGTCGAAGCCCATGCCCGGCTTGGCGAGCATGCGGTCGGCCTGCGCGGCCACGGCGAGGTGCACGCAGGCGCGCGCCGACACATCCGTCTCGTTGCAGGTGCCGCCCTGGTAGGCCTCGACGCCGCGGCGCGTGCAGTACAGCACGCTCTCCACGGTGTTCTGAACGCCGCCCAGGACCGGCGTCTTGATCTGGGCCATGTCGCAAGCGCCGGCGTCGACGAACTCGCGCACGTCCTCGGGCGTGTTGCACCACTCGTCGGCCACGATCTTGACGGGCGCGCCGGCGCGGCGCAGGCGCGCGCGAACTTCCGCGAGCGCCTCGATCTGCCGGCCCTTCGCCTCGGCATCGACCGGCCCCTCGATGTACAGCGGGAACTCCTCCGCCGCCTCGCCCAGCACGGCCAGGTAGTCGGCGATCGCGCCGTGGTCCATGCCGAACGCGATCCCGATCGTGCCGTAGACATCGATGTGGAGCGCGGGCCGATAGGAGGGATCGAGCCTGAGCGCGCGAATGCGCCGGACGAGCCAGCGCACGTACTCTTCCAGCTTCTCGCCCCGGCGGCCGAGTTTCTCCTCGACGTTGTTGATGAGCGCGTGCGGCAGCACATCGACCTGCTTCAGGATCATCTTGTCGGCGTTGCCGTAGCGGTCGTCGCCCGACTGGCCGAAGATCGGCACGCGCGCGGGCGCCGCGCGCAGGTCGTACTCCTCGCGGATCACCTCGCACTTCGTCACGCGCCGCGCGAGCGCCCGGGCCTCGAGCAGCGCCTGCGACACCCCGTACCTGACGGCCGTGTGGAGCCGCCGGCCTTCCTCCGGCTCGATCGCCTCGACGCGCGCCGCCATGTCCAGGAACGGCTCGATCTCCGCGCCCTCGAGCAGCGGCCGGACGTGCGCCTCGAGCGCCGGCAGGTACCGCTCCGGCACGAAGAGCGGATCGCGGCCGCCCGCGCCCGAGTACTGCACCGCGGCGCAGTCTCCGACCGCCGTCTGCCCGTCGTCCAGGACGAGCACGACCGACAGGCTGCGGCCGGCCTCGCGAACCCGCCGGAAGCCCTCCGTCGCCGGCGCGCCGGCGTACACGGCACCGTCGTGCGGCGCGCCGCGCTTGATGGCGCGCTGGTCGTCGAAGAAGAAGCCGGACACGCCCGGCACGAACAGGACGCGCGCGATCCTCATCGGGGCCGTCCTATCAGCCTGCCCTTGCTGATCGCGTAGATGTCGTCCGTGACCATCTGAAAGCTCACGGGACGCCGTTCGGCGCGGGCGCGTTCCTCGAGACGCGCCCGGTGGTACTCCTGGATCTCCGCGCTGAAGGGCAGCGCGCCTTTCCTGAACACGCGAATGAAGCCCTCGTTGTCGCGCATCGGCAGCACCTTGCCGCGGTTGTAGATCGACGGCGCGAAAGGCACGTCCAGGAGCCCGTCGGCGAAGGCGCGCACGACGCCGCGCGCCCAGTCGCCCTCGCCCGCCCGGTACACCGCATCGAGCAGGCACTTGACCTCCGACCGGATGAGGCCGCTCTCGCGTCGCATCGCCTCGTGGTCCGTCGTGATCGCCTGATCCTGCAGCATGGTCACGATCTGGCGCGTCGCCCGCAATCCCTGGGCGTTGGCTTCCTTCGTGGGAATGCCCATCGCCTCGTACGGCGTCTTGACGATGATCTTCTCGGCCTTGGCCAGCGCGGCCACGGCCGCGCCGAGCGCGATCACCGAGAAGGCCTTGGCCTCGTCCTCGGGAAAACCGCCCATCCACTGGTGGAAGACGAGCGTCAGGTGGAAGTCCGCGAACCCGGCCTCGTGGAAATACTCGGCCGCTTGCGCCCGCAGAGCGTGCATGGCGGCGAGATCCTGGACGAGGTTGCCGCCCTGCCCGTAACCGAGCGTGAGCGACTTCACGCCCTGCTCGAGCGCGAGCAGCCCCTCGATGATGCCGATGGCGTTGCCGATGCACGGCGGGACCAGCGTGCCCGTGAGCGGGCCGAAGGGCTCGCGGTTGATGGCGACGCCCTGCTCCTCGTAGAACCCGACGAGCCGGTCGACGTACTGCCAGTTGCGGATCGATTTCTCGAGCGGCACATCCTTCGCGTAGGGAATGTTGTACGAGATGCCGCCGCCCTCGAAGCTCGTGAAGCCCGCCGCGAGCGTGATCTCGGCGAGCAGGCGCGCATCCGGCGTTCCATGCCGCACCTGGAGCGGCCGGCCGACGCTCTCGACGACCTTCCGGCAGCCCTCGACGCCGTGGTTCACCGCGGGAAAGCCGTTGAGAAGCGCGTGGCGTTCGGCAAGCGAAAGCTCGATGCCGCGCGCGGCCTCCGCGTACCTGTTCTGCCGCGTGTAGGCGTCGATCGTCGTCGGGAGGACATCGGCGCCGCCCTCCGTCTCCAGGTACTTGAGGAGCTTGATGTGCTCGTCGATCAGCGGGACGCCCGCGCGCGGCTGGAGGAGCAGCAGCTTCCCGGCCTGGGCCTTCCGCATGGCCAGAGGGAAACTCTTCTCGGCCGGGAGGCCGCGGTGGTACGCGATCGCCTCCTCCAGGTGCACATCCTTCCCCGTCGGCCACTCCTGCAGCACCTTCTCGCGTTCGGCCTGCATCTCTTTCCAGTCAAGCGGCGTAGAGCTCATGGTCGTCGATTTCGCTCCTGCGCGACGTCCCCCGCGACCGGGCGCAGGCTCCGCGCGAGCAGCCGCGCGGCCTCGCGCGGATACTCCGCCGCCAGCGACCCGATCAGCGGGACGACATGGTTCCGATCAGCATACAGGACGGGCGCCTCAGGGACCAGGAAGCGTTCTTCCGGCTCGGGGACAAGCGCGGCGAGGGCGCGCGCGAGGAAGTCCTCCTCCGCGATACGCGCGAGATAACCGCCCGTCCCGATCACCCGCCGGACGGCGCGCAGATCCTTGCCCCGCTGCACCCACGCCTTCCCGCCGGCCGTGTACACCGTGCGCAGGACGCCGGCATGGCGCCTGAGCGCGAGCGCCGCGCACGTGCGCGCCATGATCGCGTCGAAGCGCGTTTCACGCGCCTCGGCGGCAAGATACGCGGGGTAGCGCGCGACGAGTCCGATGTAGACCGCGAACGCCAGGATTTCCAGCGGCGGCGAGCCGAGCTCGCGCTCGATGAGCGCGCGGCCCGACTCGAAGAGCGCCTCCGCGCTGACCCGCAGGCCGCAGTCGCCTTCCACCGTGCGCGTCAGCCGCGGCTCGCGGATCCCGTGCAGGACGACGCTCGGCTCGCCCCGGAAGGGCTCGACCGCGGAGTAGCAGTCAGTCGTCGCGCCCCCGATGTCGAGCAGGCACACATCGCGCCACTCCGGGCATTCCTCGGACAGCGCGCGCACGAGCTCGAACACGGCAAGCGGCGTCGGCTTCGGCGCGACGCCGAGCGAATCGACGAGCGCCGCGAGCCCCTTTCCCTCGACGATCGTGTCGAGGAACACGCGCCGGATCGCCTCGCGGGCGGGCTCGACCCGGACGGCCCCGACCTCGGGCATCACGTTGTCGACCGCGATGCAGCGTTTCCCGGCGAGAATCCCGGCGACGGCATCGCGCGCCGTCCGGTTGCCCGCGTAGATGATCGTCGACGAGATCCGCGCGCCGGCCAGCGCCGCGGCGTTCGCGAGGTTGTGCTTCTCGTCGCCGCCGTCCGTCCCGCCCGTCAGGAGCACGATGTCGGGGTCGAGCGTCTCGAGCGCCGCGACATCGTCCGCGGTGAGCGTGTACGCGAAGCTCTTGACGATCTTGCCCCCCGCCGAGGCCGCCGCGAGGCGCGCCACGGCGAGCGTCAGGTCCGGCACGATGCCGATGGCGGCGATGCGCAGCCCGCCGCGGGCCGAGGACGAGAACCGCACGATCGCATCCTCGGCCGCGAAGCCCGGCTCGTTCGCGCGCGCTCGGGCGAACAGCTCCCGCCTGACCGCCTCGAACCCTCGTGCCAGGTCTCCGGGGGTCGTGGGCGCCTCGGCCCGCGCCGCGATCCGCCCCTCTCCCCCCTCGAAGCCGAACACCGCGCCCTTCGTGAACGTCGAGCCGATGTCCACGCAGACCGCCCACCTAGGTGCGGGCATGGACGGCCTCCTCGATGTCCGCGCGCAGGAGCGCCGCCGCCGCGTGCAGATCGACGCTCGGCGGGAAGACCCGGTCGAACCCCATCGCCTTGAACTTCGCCTCGATCTCCGCGAACGGCCGCTTGCCGACGACGAGGTTGCCGCCGGCATACAGGAGCACGGAGTCCAGGCCGCGCTCGATGCAGCGTTCCCTCAAGCCCGCGCAGTCGATCTCGCCGTGGCCGTAGAGCGACGAGACGAGGATGGCCCTGGCGTCGGACTCGATGGCCGCGTCGATGAACTCGTCCCGGCTCACCATGACGCCGAGGTTGACGACGCGGAAGCCCGCGTCGGTGAAGAACGCATCGAGGATCTTGTTGCCGACCGAGTGGCAGTCGGCGCCGATCACGCCGAGGACGATGGTGTACGGAGGGCCGGCGGTCATGCGCCCGCCTCCCCGTCGCACACGTCCTCGTTCGATGCGAACCCGCGGCGCAGGCAGTTCTCGGTGACGGTGCGCGGCGTCATGAAGTGCTGCAGGTACTCCAGGCCGCCGGCCTTCGTGCCGCCGCCGCTCATCTTGAAGCCGCCGAACGGCTGCCGGCCGACGACGGCGCCCGTGATGGCGCGGTTGATGTAGAGGTTGCCGCAGACAAGCTCGGCCTTGGCCCGCTCGATGTGCGCGGGGCTGCGCGAGTACAGGCCGCCCGTGAGCGCGAAGGCGCAGTCGTTCGCGAGCGCGAGCGCCTGCTCGAAATCCTTCGCGCGCACGACGCTCACGACCGGGCCGAAGATCTCCTCGCGGAAGAGGCGGCTCTCCGCGGGCACATCGGTGAAGATCGCGGGCGGCACGTAGCAGGCGTTCGGGGCGTCGGGCACGGCGCCCTGCCAGGCCAGGACGGCGTCGCGCCTGCCGGCCTCGATGATGTCGAGGATGCGGCGCTGCGATGCGCGGTCGATGACAGGCCCGATGACGGCGCCGGGCTCCTCGGCCGGGCCGACTCGCAGCGACGCCGCGCCGGCGATGAAGCGCTCCAGGAACTTCTCGTAGCCGTCCGCGACGACGATGAGCCTGGAAAGGGCGCTGCATTTCTGGCCGCTGTAGCCGAAGGCCGAGCACAGCGCGCCGGTCACGGCCTCGTCGAGGTCCGCATCGCCGTCCACGATGAGCGCGTTCTTGCCGCCCATCTCGCAGATCACCTTCTTGAGCGACGCCTGCCCCGGCGCCGTGCGCCCCGCAACCTCCCAGATGCGGCAGCCGACCTCCATCGATCCCGTGAAGGCGATGAAGTCCACGCCGGGGTGCCCGATGAGGCGCTCGCCGACCACCGATCCGCGGCCCGTGATCAGGTTCACGACGCCCGGAGGGAATCCGGCTTCGGCCAGGAGATCCATCGCCCGGGATGCGATGACGGGCGTCTGATCGGACGGCTTCAGAACCACCGTGTTGCCGGTCGCGACGGCGGCGCTCGTCATGCCGGTCAGGATGGCGAGCGGGAAGTTCCACGGCGAGATGACGACACCCGTGCCGCGCGGCAGCCAGGCCAGCACGTTCGTCTCGCCGGGGACGGCCTGCGTCGTCCTCGGCACGCCGAGCCGGCGCATGACCGCGGCGTGGAAGCGGCAGAAGTCGATCGCCTCGGCCACGTCGGCGTCGGCTTCCGTCCAGTTCTTGCCGGCCTCCAGCGCAAGGAGCGCGATCAGCGCCGCCCGGTCGCGGCGCATGAGATCGGCGAGGCGCTCCAGATGCCGCGCCCGTTCCTCGACAGGCGTCCGCGCCCACGCGCGCTGCGCGGCGCGCGCCGCGGCCACGGCGGCGTCGGCGTGCTCGACCGAGGCTCGCGCGGCGTACCCGATGATTTCCTCCTGGTCGGCCGGGTTGCGCGACGGGGCCCAGTCGCCTGTCTCGATGCGCTTCCCGTCGATGACGAGGCCGTGGCGCGCGCCCGCGCTCGCGCGCAGCGCGTCGATGGCCGCGCCGATCTTCTCGCGTTCCTTCGGGTCGCCGAACCGGAACGGCGGCTCGTTCCTGAAGCCGGGCGCGCCGGGCGTCACGGGCTCGGGTGGCACGGGGGAAGGCGCGGCCGCGGCCTCGCGCGCGACATCGGCGGGATCGCGAAGCAGCGTCTCGCGCGCCGCTCCCTTGGCAAACGCATCGGCCAGGAACCCCTCGTTGCTCGTGTTCTCGAGCAGCCGGCGCACGAGGTACGCCATGCCGGGGAGCAGTTCCCCCACCGGACAGTACATGCGCACGCGGCAGCCGGCCCCGAGGAGCGCCGCCTTGATGGGGTCGGCCATGCCGTACAGGACCTGGAACTCGAGCTCGCGCCGGTCGATGCCGAGGCGCTCCGCCTGGGCGAGCGCGTGCGCGATCGACCGGACGTTGTGCGAGGCGAGGGCCGCTGCGACCGCGTCGCGGTTCTCGAGGAGAAACAGGCTCAGCTTCTCGAAGTTGGCATCGGTCTCCGCCTTGCGCTCGAAGACCGGCACCGGCACGCCGGCGCGGCGCGCGATCACGGTCTCGTAGTCCCAGTACGCGCCCTTGACGAGCCGCACGGTGATGCGGCGCTTCGCCTGCCGCGCCCACGCCGTGATGGCGCGGAGGTCCGCCTCGCAGTCCTTCAGGTAGGCCTGCATGGCGAGGCCGCACTCGGGGCCGCCGGCGAACTCCGGCTCCGAGAAGACGGTCGTGAAGAGCCGCAGCGTCAGGTTCTTGAGCGCGTAGCTCTCCATGTCGAAGTTGATGAAGGCGCCGAGCTCCTTCGCGCGCCTGAGGAGCGGCCGTAGGCGGCCCGCGAGCGCCTCGACGGCCGTGTCGGGGTCCGCGGCGCAGGCCTGCGAGTAGAAGGCCGAGATCTTCAGGGAGACGTTGACCCGCGGCAGCGCGCCGCTCGGCGCGGCATCGCCGGCGCACGGCGCCGTCCACGCGGCGGTCTCGCGCCCCAGCATCGCCAGAAGCTCGAAGTAGCGCGCGGCGTATTCGTCGGCCTCCTTCTCGCTCACGACCGCCTCGCCGAGGACATCGACGGTGAACGCCGCGCCCTCGCCGGCGAGCTTCTTGAGAATCGCGATGATCTCCGCGGGATCGTTCCCCAGCATGAACATGCGCGCCATGCCGGCGACCTGCGACTTGATGCCGCCGCCGAGGAGCCCGCCCGCGAAGCTCGACGCCTTGAGCGCGACGCGCAGCGCCGGGTTGAGCTTCACGCCGTCGTTGTCGAGGTACTCCTCGAGGTGCCGCGTGATCTCGCGCGAGGACGCAAGCGCCGGCAGGACATCGACGAAGCGGAAGAGCTGGACCTTGAAGCGCTCGTCCTTCATGGCCCAGTCCATGAGCGCGGCGTAGAAGCCCTTGGCGCTGAAGATCGACGGGGCGGCGGCCTTGTCGATCAGGTCGAAGAGCCGCTCGCCCCACCCGCGGACATGGGCATCGAAGGGTGACGAGGCGCCGGCGTCCTCCGCCGTTCTCGCGGCGATGCGCGGCATCTTCGTTGCGTGCGGTATGAGCGATCGTAAGCGCATGGCGGTGCTCTCCTCCCGAGGCAGGCATCCGCGGGGAAGACCCCGCATAGGCAAGTGTACGCGCGCTCGCGGGCGCCTGTCTTGTTCCGGCCGCGAGCGGAAACTCGGTTTTCGGCACAAAGGGGCGGGCGCGGCCGGCGGAGACGGCCCGTGTTCCCGTGCGGGTTCACGACGTGTTTGTGAAACTCGGCGGCCTCGTATATGATGGCGGCAATGATCCTCGTATACTTGGACATGTGCTCGCTCAAGCGGCCCTTCGATGACCAGTCCCAAGGGCGGGTCGCCATCGAAACCGAGGCGGTCTTGAGGATTCTGGATAAGGTCCGGAAGGGCACCCTCCGAATGTGCGGCTCCGAGATCCTGACCTACGAGAACGCGGGCAATCCCGACCCTGTTCGGCGCGAGCGCGTGCACAAGATCCTCGCCGCGGTGACGCCCGGAGCGCCGCCGGTGTCTGCGCGCATGCGCAGGAGGGCGAATACGCTGGCTGCGCAGGGCATCGGCGGCCTCGATGCGCTGCACATTGCCGCCGCGGAGTCTCAGGGGGCGGACTTCTTCGTCACGTGTGACGACCCGCTCATCAAGAAGGCGGCGAAGATCCGCCCCGGCATCACTGTCGTGAATCCCGTCTCGTTCATGTGGGAGGTCGGGTTGTGAGATCGGCAAGATTCAGAACGCCTCACGAGCTGGCGCGGCTCGGTTTCGACGCACTGGTGGAGAAACTGGGACCGGCCGACGCGCTACGGTTCCTTCTCCAGTACGAGGCCGGCAAAGGGGACTACACCAAGACGAGAAGGAGACTGTTCGGCCGCAAGACAGTCGATGCCATCGTCAAGGACATCGGCGGCCGCCGCCGTCCGCGGTGACTGCTCCGGCACGGCGCCTCGCCGGCATGCGCGCGAGCCGCCGCGCGCGGGAACGCGGCGCGAACGCGCGGGCCGCCCGCGCCTCTTTTCTTGGGTTTTCGCCTTGACCGTGCTATACTCGCGTCCCTTACTGCACGCGCGGGCTCCGCGCCGGCGCTCGATCGGGACTGGCGGACCGTCGACGGAACTCTCCGCGGCAGGCCGTGAGCATTCATCCTCACGGCGGCGAGCAGGAAGAGAAAGGTGAAGAGCCCGCCCGGGCGGACGCGCGCGCCTCGCCGCTGCGTTTCCGCTCGCCGGCAGAGAGGAGTCTCTCGTGTTTCGACACGCGCTTTGCGTGTATCCGTACCGCCGCGAGCTCGGCAGCGTGAATTTCTTCCCGCCGCTGGGCCTGGAGTGCATCGCCGCCGTCCTCGCGCCGCACTGCGACGCCATCGATGTGGTCGATCTGCGCAAGGAGCCCGGCCGGACGCGCGATTTCCTGAGGCCGGAGACGGACCTCGTGTGCTTCTCGGTCAACTGGGACCGCGACGTCAAGTTCATTCGCGAGGAGATCCGGTCGGTCCCGCCCCACGTGCGCACCGTGATCGGAGGGCGGCACGTGACGATGGACCCCGAATCCTGGCTCGCGCAATGCCCGGACATCGACGCGGCCGTGCGCGGCGACGGCGAGGAGGCCGTGGAGGAGTTCTGCCGCGGCATGCCGCTGGAAACGCTTGCCGGCGTGAGCGCCCGCGTGGGCGGCCGCATCATCCACAACGCCAACCGGACGCCGGGCCGGCTGAGCGATGACGTCTATCCCCGGCGGCGCCTGCGGCGGCAGCCCTACAGGGTGATGGTCAACCAGGTGACCACGGGGCTCTTGATCGACACGATCTCGAGCTCCCGCGGCTGCCCCTTCAACTGCAGCTTCTGCTCCTTCAACCGCAACCCCTGGGGCACGAAGCGGAACTGGTCCGCGCGCTCGCCCGAGTCGGTCGTGCGGGAACTCGCGGAGATCGAGGCTCCCGTCGTCGGGTTCACGGACGACCTCTTCACGTTCGACATGGAGCGCGTCGAGGCGATCTGCAACCTGATCCTGGAGCGCGGCATCAAGAAGAAGTACATCATCAACGCGCGCCTCGAGCTCGCCCGCAGCCCGGATCTCCTGCGCCTCATGGAGCGGGCCGGGTTCACGATACTGCTCCTCGGCATCGAATCGGCGCACGACAAGACCCTGCGCTCCATGCACAAGGGTTTCGACACCGCGAAGATCCGCGAGTGGTTCGGCGAGCTGCGGCGCAGCTCCATGATCATGCACGGGTACTTCATCCTCGGGAACATCGGCGAGAGCCCCGAGGAGATGCGGCAGATCCTGCCCTTCGCCCGCGAGCTCGGCCTGGACACAATCGCGATCTCGACATTGCGCGCGAGCCCGTACTCGGGTCTCGACGAGCTGGTCGCGCAGAGCCCGGGGTACCACATTGCCCCGAACGGCAAGATCTACTCCGACCACAGCTCCGTCGAGGAGCTCAGGGAGCTGCGCAGGCGGATGTACCGGGAGTTCTTCACGCCGGGCCAGATGCTCCGCCTCGTGCGCAAGGGGATCGCGAACGGCGCCCTCGCGTATCTCCCCGCGTTCCTGCCCTCCGTGCCGCGGCTCCTCTGGAGCGCCCTGGCCTCCGTCCCGGCCGGGGCGCGCCGGCGCACGCGCCGAAAACGCGCGCTGGCGCTCGCCGCGGAGAGAACCGCCCGCGCGGTCGAGCCGGAGACCACCGAGGCGCGGTGAGCGCCGCGGCGGCTTCCGAGCGCTGCGCGCCCGCATTGCGCCTCCCCGTCCGAGCTCCTATACTTGGTGGTTTTGTCCCCGGACGCCATGCCATGAAATCACGATCCATCCGCAACATTGCCATCATCGCGCACGTCGACCACGGCAAGACCACGCTCGTGGACGCGATGCTGCGGCAGACCGGCTCCTTCGGCTCTCACGAGCACATGGAGGAACGCGCCATGGATTCGAACGACCTCGAGCGCGAGAAGGGCATCACGATCCTCGCCAAGAACACGGCGATCACATATTCGGGCGTGCACGCCATCGAGGGTCCCGTGACCATCAACGTGATCGACACGCCCGGTCACGCCGACTTCGGCGGAGAAGTCGAGCGCGGCCTGTCGATGGTCGACGGTGTGGTGCTCCTGGTCGATGCGAGCGAGGGCCCCCTCCCGCAGACCCGATTCGTGCTGCGCAAGGCACTCGAGGCGAAGCTGCCCGTCATCCTGCTCGTGAACAAGACCGACCGCCCCGACGCGCGCATCGCCGAGGTCGAGGAAGAGGCGCACGACCTGCTGCTCGGACTCGCGAGCGACCTGGTCGACGACGTGCCCGACCTCGACGTCGATGCGCTGCTGGACGTGCCCGTCGTCTACGCCAGCGGGCGCGCCGGCGCGGCATCCCGCAATCGTCCCGAAAACGGCACGCTCCCCGACAACGACGACCTCGAGCCGCTGTTCGAAGCGATCCTCCAGCACGTCCCGGCCCCGTCGTACGACGACGAAGCGCCGCTGCAGGCGTGGGTCACGAACCTCGACTCCAGCCCGTTCCTCGGACGCCTCGCGCTGCTGCGCGTCTTCAACGGCACCCTGAAGAAGGGTCAGACCGTCGCGTGGGTGCGCGCCGACGGCACCGTCAGCAGCGCCCGCATCACCGAGCTTCTCAAGACCCGCGCGCTCGAGCGCTACCCCGCGGAGAGCGCGGCACCCGGCGACATCGTCGCGATCGCCGGTTTCCCCGACATCACGATCGGCGAGACCATCGCCGACCCCGATGACGTGCGTCCGCTGCCGCAGATCCACGTCGACGACCCCGCGATCTCGATGACGATCGGCACGAACACCAGTCCGCTCGTCGGCAAGGTCAAGGGTCACAAGCTCACCGCCCGCATGGTGAAAGATCGCCTCGATCGCGAACTCCTCGGCAACGTCTCGCTCAAGGTCGTCGACATCGGCCGGCCGGATGCCTGGGAGGTGCAGGGTCGCGGCGAGCTCGCGCTGGCGATCCTCGTGGAGAACATGCGCCGCGAGGGCTTCGAGCTGACCGTCGGCAAGCCGCAGGTCGTCACCAAGAAGGTCGACGGCAAGACGTACGAGCCGTTCGAGCACCTGACGATCGACGCACCCGAGGAGTATCTCGGCGCGATCACGCAGCTGCTGGCCAGCCGCAAGGGCCGGATGGACAGCATGACCAACCACGGCACCGGCTGGGTGCGCATGGAGTTCATCGTCCCATCGCGCGGCCTGATCGGCTTCCGCACCGAGTTCCTCACCACGACGCGCGGCACCGGCATCGCCAACGCGATCTCGCACGGTTACGAGCCGTGGGCCGGTCACATCGTCGCGCGCCAGAACGGTTCGATCGTGGCCGACCGCTCGGGTGTCGTGACGCCCTTCGCGATCATCGCGCTGCAGGAGCGCATGTCGTTCTTCGTGCAGCCCACGCAGGAGGTCTACGAGGGCATGGTCGTCGGCGAGAACCAGCGCCCTGGCGACCTGGCCGTGAACGTGTGCAAGAAAAAGCACCTGACCAACATGCGC
>DHGK01000412.1:16200-22816 GCA_002402755.1 Planctomycetes bacterium UBA4800 | reverse complement strand
GAGAAGGGGGGAAACGCCGGCTACGGCCGGCGCCTGCAGGGCCACGGGTTCACCGAATATGTACACCTGCGCCGCATAGGTAGTCGCGGGCGGCCGGCCGGATTTCACGCCCGGCCGCGCCCTTGCGGGCGAACCCCGCGCCGAACTATACTTGAAGCTTGCGCGCCGCGCGGACGCGCGCCTGGGCGACGGCGCCCGCGGCGGCGGAACGTGATGTCGACTGCAGTGCGAGGCCAGAGCAAAGGAGACAGTGCATGAGAGCCAAGACAAGCCGCAGGAAATTCCTTGCGTCGGGCGCGGCCGCGGGCATGAGCACGTGGTTCGCGGCGCGGACTTCGTGGGCGGCGGGCGACGCGCCGAGCGACCGCGTCCGGGTCGCGTCGATCGGGTGCGGGGGCCGCGGCGGCGGCGTCGTCTGGGATGTCGCCAACGTCGTCAAGCCCGAGAATGTCGTGGCGCTGTGCGATGTAGATGAAGTGCAGGCGAAAGGCGTCTTCAGCAACAACGCCTTCAAGGAGTGCCGCCGTTATCGCGACTTCCGCGAGATGCTCGAGAAGGAAGAGAACGCGATCGACGCCGTGACGGTCGGAATACCCGACCACACGCACGCCGCAGCCGCCGCCATGGCGATGCGGATGGGCAAGCACGTCTACGTCGAGAAGCCCCTCACCTACACGGTCAAGGAGGCGCGCGTCCTGCGCGAGCTGGCTGCCGAGAAGAAGCTCGCCACCCAGATGGGCAACCAGGGCACGGCCGGCGGCAGGCTCAGGGAAGGCGTCGAAATAGTGCAGGCCGGCCTCCTCGGCGAGGTTCGCGAGGTCCACACCTGGACGAACCGCCCCGTGTGGCCGCAGGGCATCGACGCGATCTTCAACAAGCACGAGGGCGTCAAGAAGGCGCTCCACGGGAAGCTCGATGGCGGCGAGATCAGCGCCAAGGCGCCCGACACGTTGTCGTGGAACCTCTGGCTCGGCCCGTCGCCCGAGCGTCCGTACGATAAGTGTTATCTCCCGTTCAACTGGCGCGGCTGGCTGGACTGGGGGACGGGTTCCCTCGGCGACATGGCCTGCCACACGATGAACCTCCCCTACATGGCGCTCAAGCTCGACGCCCCGACCAGCGTCGAGGCAGAGGTCTCGTTCCTCAACCCCGAGACCTACCCGGAGTGGGGCAAGGTCACGTACGAGTTCCCGGCGAGCGGCGACCGGCCGGCGGTGATGTGGTACTGGTACGACGGCAACGAGTGGTCGCCGAAGCACTTCGCCGAGCGCATGAAGAGCTCGCCCAGCAAGGTGCTCGGCAAGTCGCCCGCCGAGATCTTCGGCTCGGGGAAACCGTCCGGGAGCGGATCCCTCATCGTCGGCAGCAAGGGCATGCTGTACTCGACCGATGACTACGGCAACGACTGGAAGCTCCTGCCCGGGGAGGCGTTCAAGGACATGCAGAAGCCCGAGCCCACGCTGCCGCGCTCGCCCGGCCATGCGGCCGAGTGGATCCGCGCCATCCGCGGGGGCCCGAAGGCCATGTCGAACTTCGACTACGCCGGCCGCCTCACCGAGTTCATCCTGCTCGGCAACGTCGCGATGCGCATGCAGAGCCGGATCGAGTGGGACGCGGCGGCCTTCAAGATCACCAACAACGAGAAGGCCAACCGATTCCTCCACCGGGAGTACCGCAAGGGCTGGACCCTGTAGCCTTCCGCGATCGCGGAAGCGGACGGCGGGGACGGGTGCGCGGCGGCGCGTCCGTCCCCGCCGCTTTACGCCCCCCGCGGCGCTCGCTATCATGAGCGCCATGATCCCGCATTCCTGCCCCTGCTTCGACGCCGAGGACGAGGCGGCCGTGCGCGCGACGCTCGAGGCGAGGTTCGTGACGCACGGCGACGCCGCCCGCCGTCTCGGCGCGGCCGGCGCGGCGGCGATGGGGAAGCGCTGGGGCATCGCGGTCCAGAGCGGCACGGATGCGATCGCGGCGGCGCTGCGGCTCCTCGGGGTCGGCCCGGAGGCGCGCGTGGCCCTTCCCGCGTACATGTGCGGCGCGGCGCTCGATGCGTGCGCGCTCCTCGGCGCGACGCCCGTCTTCGTCGACGTGGCCGAGGCGACGCTCGCCATCGACCCCGCGAAGGTCAATGCGGAGCGCGGCCTCGCCGCCGTGGTGGCGGCGCACCTCTTCGGCGTGCCCGCGCCCGTGTGGAAGATCCGCGCCGCGCCCGTCGTCGAGGACTGCGCGCAGACGCTCGGGGTTCAGGCGGGGGGCAGGCCCGCGGGCGGGCACGGCGTCTTCTCGATGACCTCGTTCTACGGGACGAAGCTCCTCGCGGCCGGCCACGGCGGGCTCCTGGCCGGCGACGATGCATCGCGCGAGGAGGCCGCCTGGAACCTCTTCCTCCACGACAAGATCGAGACCTGGACGCCGCATTTCCATTTCCTGATGTCGGATCTCGCCGCCTCGCTCGCCCTGAGCCAGCTCGGCAAGCTCGACCGCTTCATCGCGGCGCGCCGCGCGATCGCCGCGCGCTTCGCCGAAGCGCTCGGGCAGGCGCCGCGCGCGGGCTGCGCGTACTCGCGCTTCATCGTCGTCGCGGACGATGCCGCGGCGATGGTCGCGCGCTTCAGGGCCGCCGGCATCGAGGCGAAGGGGCCCGTCCACAAGGCCGCGGCGCTCGCCTTCGGCATCGACGAGGACGCGGTGCCCGTCGCCGCGTGGGCGCAGCGGCACTGCGTGTCCGTGCCGCTCTATCCGGCCCTTGCCGAGGAGCACTGCGCGCACATCGCCGCGTTTCTCAGGGAGCATGCGCATGCGCTGCGTTGCTGGCCACCAGCCTAACCTCTACCCTTACGGCGGCTTCTTCGCGAAGGCGGCGTCGGTCGAGCGCTTCGT
Organism: Planctomycetes bacterium UBA4800; assembly: GCA_002402755.1. Classification (GTDB taxonomy): domain Bacteria; phylum Planctomycetota; class UBA8108; order UBA8890; family UBA8898; genus UBA8898. The sequence continues at coordinate 19,936 of DHGK01000412.1, read as the reverse complement.
CATCGCCGACGTGACGCAGTACGTGAAGCGGGAGTACCACAACCGCAACCGCGTGAAGCTCGCCGACGGCCGCGCGCACTGGCTGAGCATCCCGGTCATGACGTCGGGCCGCTTCTCGCAGCGCCTGGACGAGGTCCTGATCGAGCCCGGCGCGCGCTGGCAGAAGACGCACATGCGCACGCTCGAGGTGAGCTGCGGGAAGTGCCCGCACTTCGAGAGGTACTATCCGCCGTTTCGCGAACTGCTGTCGCGGGACTGGGAGAAGCTGGCGGACTTCAACGGCGCCGTGATCCTGCGCGCGATGGAGCTTCTCGGAATCGCGACGCCGGTTGCGTTCGCGTCGGCCCTCGGGTGCGAGGGCAGGGCGAGCGGGCTCATCGTCGACATCTGCCGGAAGACGGGCGCCGACGCCTACGTCCACGGGATGCACGCCCGCGACTACGTCGACTTCGCGCTCCTCGGGCGCAACGGCATCCGGAGCTTCATCCAGGACTGGACGGCGCCGGAGTACCCGCAGCCCTGGGGGCCGTTCGTCGCGAACCTGAGCATCCTCGATGTGCTCTTCAACTGCGGCCCGGACAGCCTGAGCGTCATCATGCGGGGGAACAGCCTGAGCGATGCGCCCGCGGCGGCGCGGCTGGAGTCCGCGCGCTGAATCAGTCCGCGTCGTACGCGAGGGCCGCCGTCGGGCACGCCCGAACGCAGCGGTCGGCCACCTTCGTGAGGGCTTCCGCGAGGCCGGCGTTCAGGGGCACGCCGACGCGCACGTTGAAGCCGCGGCCGACGAAGGTCAGGCCGAGCGGCTCGCGCGCCTCCTCGGCGATGGCGATGCAGATGCCGCACAGGATGCACTTGCCGGGCTCGTAGATCACGCCCGGGCGGCGGAGCTGTGCGAAGGCGCGCCGCTCGATCTTGTACCTGTGGGCCCTTGCGCCGCACGCGTCGGCAAGGTGCCTGAGCGCGCAGTCGTGCTGCTTCCTGCAGTCGCAGCGCAGGCAGCGCGCCGCATCCGCGGCGGCCTCCTCGGGCGTCATGCCGTCGCCGGCGGGCACGACCCGCGGCGCGGGGCTCGCGCCGGTCATGAAGGCGTCGATCTCGCCCTCCCTGAGCTTGCCTATGTGCGTCGAGAAGCGCTCGTCGTGCGCCATCGAGTAGCGCCCGGTGAGGAAGCGGTCGATCGAGCGCGCGGCTTCCTTGCCGTCGGCGACGGCCCGCACGGCCATGCGCAGCGGGCGCAGGACGCCGCCCGCCGCGAAGACGCCGCTCTCGGGCGTCGCGAAGGTCTTCTTGTCGGCCAGGATGCCGCGGGGGCCGAACGGCAGGCCGAGCGCCTCGAAGGCCTCCGCGGGCAGCTCGCCCGCGGCGATGAGCACCGCGTCGAACCGGCCGCGGAGCTCGGCGAGCGGCACGTCCGCGCCGGCGCGCGTGCCGGGGACGAACTGGGCTCCCAGCTCCGTCACGCGCGCGATCTCGGCGTCGAGGACGGCGGGCGGCAGGCGGCCGGGCTCGATCTTCCGCCTGAGCATGCCGCCCGGCTCTCCGAGCGCGTCGAAGAGCGTGCACGCGTGGCCGGCCTGAAGAAGGTGGTACGCCGCGGCAAGGCCGGCCGGCCCTGCGCCGGCGATGGCGACCTTCTTGCCTGAAGGCGGCGCGCAGGCGGGCCGGTACGGAGCGCTCGATTCGAGATCGACGTCCGCGACGAAGCGCTTGAGAAGACAGATCGAGACCGCGGCATCGCGCGCGGCGCGGCGGCAGCCCTTCTCGCACGGCGCCGGGCAAATTCGCCCGAGCGTCGCCGGCAGGGCTATGTCGCGCTTCACGGTCGCGATGGCATCGGCGTATGCGCCCGCCGCGATCTGGCGCAGCATGCGCGGGATCTCCATGCGCGCCGGACAGAGCGCGTGGCACGGCGCCACGCAGTCGCCGACGTGGTCGCTCAGGAGGAGCTCGACCGCGGCCTTGCGCGCGGCCGCGACCTCCTCGGTCTCGCTCTCGACCTCCATGCCGTCCTCGGCGCGGACGGCGCACGACGGCACGAGCGCATCGCGGCCCTTGACCTTGACGACGCAGACCATGCACGAGGTCGAGGGCGGCAGGCCTTCGGCGTGGCAGAGGGTGGGGATGGCGATGCCGAGCGCGCGGGCGGCCTCAAGCAGCGTCGCGCCCTCGGGCACCTCGACCTCGCGGTTGTCGATCCTGAGCCGCACGTTCATTGGACCCTCACGGCCTCAACGGGACAGACGCTCAGGCAGGTGCCGCACCGTATGCAGACCGCCGTGTCGATCGAGTGCTTCTCGTAGGGCCGCATGAGAATCGCGCCCACGGGGCAGCGCTGCGCGCAGCGCGTGCAGCCGATGCAGTCATCGGTGATCGAGTAGGTGATGAGCGCCTTGCACTTCCCGGCCGGGCAGCGGCCGGCGAGGTGCGCCTCGTACTCGTCGCGGAAGTACCTGAGCGTCGTCAGGACCGGGTTCGGCGCGGTCTTCCCGAGCCCGCACAGGCTGCCGCGCTTCACCATGCCGGCGAGCTCCTCGAGCTCGGCGAGGTCCGCGGCCGCGCCCTTGCCCTCGCAGATGCGCGTCAGGGTCTCGAGCATGCGCCGCGTGCCGATCCTGCAGAACGTGCAGCGGCCGCAGGACTGGTCCTGCGTGAACTCCAGGAAGTAGCGCGCGATGTCGACCATGCAGTCGGTGTCGTCGAGGACGACCATGCCGCCCGAACCCATGATCGCGCCCGCGGCCGCGAGGGCCTCGTAGTCGACCGGCGTGTCCGCGAGCGAGGCCGGTATGCAGCCGCCCGAAGGACCGCCGACCTGCACGGCCTTGAACGTCCTGTCGGGGGCGACGCCGCCGCCTATGTCCTCGACAATGCGGCGGATCGTCATGCCCATGGGAACCTCGATGAGGCCGCCCCGGAGCACCTTCCCGGCGAGCGCGAATACCTTGGTGCCCGCGCTCCGGGCCGTGCCGAGCGCCGCGAACGCCTCGGGGCCGTTCCGGATGATCCACGGGACGAGCGCGTACGTCTCGACGTTGTTGATGAGGGTCGGAAGCCCCCAGAGTCCCTCGCGCGCCGGGTAAGGGGGCCTCAGGCGCGGCATGCCGCGCCGGCCCTCGATCGAGGCCATGAGCGCGGTCTCCTCGCCGCAGACGAACGCGCCCGCGCCTTCCATGATCGCGAGCTTCAGGCCGAACTCGGTCCCGAGGATGCGCTCGCCGAGGAGGCCCTGCTCGCGGCAGCGATCGAGCGCGGCGCGCATGCGCTCGACGGCGAGCGGGTACTCGGCGCGAATGTAGAAGTAGCCCTCGCGCGCGCCCGCCGCGTAGGCCGCGATCGTCATGCCCTCGATGACGCGGTACGGGTAGGACTCGAGCAGCATGCGGTCCATGAAGGCTCCGGGGTCGCCCTCGTCGCCGTTGCACACGATGTACTTGCGGTCGCCGGGCGCGTCCCTGACGAACCGCCACTTGGCGCCCGTCGGGAACCCCGCGCCGCCGCGGCCGCGAAGCCCGCTCCGCGCGACGGCGTCGATGACGGCGCCGGGCTCCATGCGCTTGACGCAGCGGTCGAGCGCCTCGAATCCGCCTCCGCGGCGGTACTCGTCGATGTCGAGCGGATCGAGCTGCCCGCGCCGCTCGGTCGCGAGCTGGCGCTGCGGCCCGAGGAACGCGGTCACGGGCGGCGCGTGCGTGTCGAGCGCGAACCGGTCGGCCGGCGTCCAGGCCTCGTCGGTGAG
>DHGK01000412.1:0-16031 GCA_002402755.1 Planctomycetes bacterium UBA4800 | reverse complement strand
CCGCGGGCGACGCAGCAGGAGCCCAGGCCGATCCTGATCTCGCCGTGCGGGCTCGGCGCGCGGTCGTGCGCGTGCGGCGCCGCCGCCGCGCGCGGCCGGCGCCCGATCGCCAGGAAGTCCTGGAGGACGCGCGGCACGGCGTTGGGAGTCAGGTGCCCGAACGTCATGTCGTCGATCTGGATGACGGGGGCCAGGGTGCAGCAGCCCAGGCACGCGACCTTCCGGAGCGTGAAGTTGCCCTCCGGATCCGTGTCGTCGCCCGCGGGGATCTTGAGGCAGCGGAGGAGGGCGTCCTGGATGCCGCCCGCGTCCTTGACGTGGCAGGCCGTGCCGTGGCACACGCTGATGATGTGCCTGCCGACCGGGCGGTGGCGGAACTGCGAGTAGAACGTCGAGACGCCCGTCATGAGCGCGGGCGTGATCTCCGTGCGCGCGCACACGAACCTGAGCGCCTCCTCCGGGAGATAGTGGAAATGGTCCTGGAGCGCCTGGAGGATGGGAATGACCGCATGGCGGCCGCGGCCGTGCGCATCGATGATGCGCCGGACGATGTCGAGGTCGGGCGCGGTCATCTGGTCCCCATGCAGTACAGGTGCTTCTTGCCGCGGATGTAGATGCGACCGTCCTGGAAGGCCGGCGAGGCGTTGACGCCCTCGCCGAGCTCTGCGCGGCCGAGCTCCTTGTAGGCCGGTCCGATCTGCAACACGATCGCGACGCCCTTCGTCGAGATCAGGTAGAGCTTGTCCCCGGCAATGCTTGGCGACGCGTTGAACATCAGGGCGATGTCCTGCTCGTAGGCCTTTGTGCCGGTCTTCGTCTCGTAGCAGGTGAGGAGCCCGTCGGTCGTCAGCAGGTACACGAAGTCGTCCGTCGCCGCGGGGCTCACGATGTCGGGCAGGCCGTCCTCCGCGAACCACGCGATGTGGGTCTCGGTGACGTCGCCCGAGCCGTCGGGCTTGATCGCGCTGAGCTGCGCGCCCGTGTTGACCGTCAGGACCAGGCCGCCCGCGTAGACCGGCGAGGGCGCGACGTCGCCGTTCAGGCACTCGGCGCGCCAGAGCTCCGTGCCCGTCTCGGGCGCGTAGGCGATGACGAGCGGGTTCGAGCACGTGATGAGCTGGTCGGCGCCCTCGTGCGTGATGACGATCGGCGTGTCCCACGAGGCCGAGACCGGACGGATCGCCTCCCAGACGGTCTTCCCGTTGCGGGTGTCGAGCGCCAGGAACTTCGAGCGGTTGTCCTCGGGCGTCGCCTGGTCGTAGGACACGATGAGGAGGTGCCGGTAGACGATGAGCGAGGAGGCGTAGCCGTAGTGGTTCTCGGGGACGCCGAGGTTGCGCGCCCAGACGCGCGCGCCGTCGAAGTCGAACGCCGCGAGGTCGGCGTTCGCGAAGATCGCGTACACGCGCCGGCCGCAGGTCGCGACGGTGGGGGCGGCGTAGCCCGTGTCCTCCATGATGTCCTCGGGGCCGTTCCTGCTTCCCGGGATGCGCTCGACCTTGCCGGTCCAGCGCAGGGCGCCCGTCGCCGTGTCGAAGCAGTAGACCTCGCGCCTGGTCCTGGTCGCGCCCGAGAGAAAGACGCGGTTGCCCCAGACGACCGGCGAGTTGTCGGCCGAGATCGGCACCTCGGTCTTCCAGAGGATTCCCTCGCCGCTCGCGCCGTTCCACGAGGAGGGCACGTTGAGGTAGGCCGAGACGCCCAGGCCGTCCGGCCCGCGGAAGCGCGGCCAGTGCTTCCTCACCTCGTCGGGCGGCGCGAAGACGGGCGGCGCCTTGGCCTCCTCGATCGCCGTCACGGCCTGGTCGAGGAAGGCAAGATCGCCCCGGCTCGTCCACGCGGCGCCCAGGCCCGCGGCGATGACGGCGAGCGCGGCGATCGACCAGCGCGACGAGAGGGTCGCGCGCGCCTCGGCCGCGGCCGTGGGCTCGGTCGAGCCGGGCACGGGCGCGGCGCGCCGCGCCGACGCCGCCGACGCCGCCCACGCGAGCGCCGCGACGAACGCGATGAGGCCGCCGAGGAGGAGGTAGATCCCCCGGTCGAGGCGCTCGATCCTGGCGAAGTACGCCTCGCGGATCGCGAGATCGCGCTCCTGGATCCTGAGCTTGAGCGCGTCGTCGGCCGGGTCGGCGGCGAGGGCCGACTTCATGGCGGCGATCTCGGCCGAGTCGATGAACTCCTCGGCGCCGCCCTTCAGGTGGTAGGCGACGAGCGCCGCGGCGGTGATCGCGACGAACGCGCCCGTGACGAGGGCAGTGCGCGTCGCGGCGCGCACGTCGGACCTCAGCGCCGCGAAGAGCGAGCGATCATGCGCTTCCATCGTCTTGCTCCGCGCGGCCCTCGGCCTGTTCGAGCTTCTTGCGCCGGTCGATCTCGACCGGGCAGTAGCGGTAGCAGCGGCCGCACGCGACGCAGAGCGCGGGGTCGGCCTCGTACTCCGTGCGCTTCCGGCGCAGCGAGATGCGCAGGAGCGTCGCGCCGATGACCAGGCCGACGAACGCTCCGAGGAGCGTCGTCCCCGTGTCGAAGCCGGCCCTGACGGCGCCGGCGGCGAGGTAGAGATCGTCGGTCGAAAGGCCGGTCGCGCGGAACGCGTCGCTCTGGTCGGTCGTGCCGTCGACCCGGCCGGCGTCCTCGAGCCACACGCGCTCGGCGAGCCTGATCGTCGCGTGCGTGTGCGCGAAGGCGGGGCTGAGGGCCCGCCCGGCCAGGGCGCCGAGCCCGATCACGACGGGCAGCGCGAGCAGCGTCAGGGCGAGCGCCGTCTTGCCGGCGCGGCGCGCGGGCGGCGTCTCCGGGCTCGGGGTCGTGATGGCGCCGAAGGGGCAGGAGTCCTCGCACAGGCGGCACTGGATGCACTCTGCCGGCGTGATCCTGACGCGCCGCCACGAGAGGCGCGAGACGAGGCCGAGGAGCGCGCCGTAGGGACACAGGAAGCGGCAGTAGGGCCGGCCCACGAAGACGCCGATGACGAGGAGCGAGGCGCCGAAGATCGTGAGATCGAGGCCCGCGCTCAGCCGGAAGAAGCCGACGAAGGGATCGTACCTGCAGATGAGAAACGTGCTTCCCATGGCGACGAGGAGCACCGCCGCGCCGAGGTACACGAAGGGGACGAGGCCGAGCGCGCGGGCGAGCCAGCCCGGCACGGCGACCGGGCTCACGAGGACGATGTCCTGAATCGCGCCGAGCGGGCAGACGGCGGCGCAGAACGCGCGGCCGAAGAAGAGCGTGAAGAGAAGCGGCAGCGCGAAGAAGATCGCCGCCGTGAGCGGCAGCGCGTAGCCGGAGTCGGCGATCGCCAGGACGACGTTCTGAATGGCGCCGATGGGGCAGATGCAACCGTGCCGGTAGAAGCCGAAGTAGGCGAGGGAGGCGATGCCGAGGACGACGAGGCCGCGCCGCGAGCGGCGCCCGAGGGCGAGGTACGAGGCCAGCGCGAGCGCGGCCGCGAGCGCCGCCGCGTCGATGTAGCCGCGGGCGTCGTCGCGCGCCGGAGCGCCCTGCGCCTCGGTCACGGGCATCGAGTACCCCGGCGAGAAGTCCGGCGGCGGGAAGCGCTGCTCGGCGAGGGCATCGCCTCCGCAGAGGGCGGCGGCGAGCGTTATGAGCAGGGCGTGCAGGCTGCGCATGGCCGTTCTATGTGACCTTCTTCCAGAGGTACGGCCTGGCGGCCGGGACGCGCACCCACGCCTCGGCCGGGCAGGCCGCGGCGATGCTGCACTGGTTGCAGTTCAGGCAGCGGTCGTGGCCCACCTGGAGGTAGAGCGAGCTGTTCCCGAACATCGTGCAGCCCTTGACGCACTTCCCGCAGCCGATGCACAGGTCCCTGTCGATCGTGTACTCGAAGTACGGGTCCTCGACGAAACGGCGGACGATGGCGCCCGTCGGGCAGAGGACGTTCTCGGCGGCGGTCGTGAGGTCGTTGGGCGCCGGGTTGAAGAACCCCGTGCAGAGCTCGCAGTAGCCGCACATGGCGAAGCTGTGGACGCACTTGACCGCGGACTCGCGCAACACGCAGTACGTGGCGCAGTTGCCGCAGGCGATGCACTTCGCGGGGTCGATCTGCCAGACGCGCTCGCCGGGCGCGCGGGGCGCGATGAGGTACGCGGCGCCGCCGCCGATGCCGAGCGCGCAGGCGGCGCGGGCCGCGGCGCGCATGAAGCCGCGCCGCGGGATCGGTTTCGTCTCGTGATCAGCCATTGGTGGAACCTGTCTCCGAACGCGGGGAGCCGCGCCGCGCGGCGGGCTGGAACACTCGCACCTTCTTCGCGACGGGGTCGAGGACGATGATGCGGCCTTTCGAGTCGACCGCAACGTCGTAACCGAGCGCGTTCTCGCCGAGCCGGTCGGGCCCGGCGACGACGCACCTGAGGGCGCCATCCGGCTCGCACACCTTGACGGTGACGAGGCCCTTCTCGCTCGTCACGACGGCGCCGTCCGGGAGCACGGCGATGTGGACGGGGTTGCAGCAGCCGCAGAAGCCATCGACCGTCGCCTTGGCGGCGCCCCAGGCGAGGCACAGATCGCCCTCGAGGGAATAGGCCTCGACCTTGTGGCGGCCGGGGTTCGTCACGCGCAGGAGGCCGTCCTTGCCCATCGCCGCGTCGAGGAAGGGGCTCGGGACGACGAAGCCGGCGATGGTGCGCTCGGGGTTGCGCGCTCCGATCGGCCGGACGAGCGCGCCGTCCGTCCCGTACAGAAGCACGATGCGCTCGCCCGCGTCCGCGACGACGATGCCCTCGGGAATCGCGGCGACCGCCGTGACGAACGACTGCGTTCCGTGAGGCGCCCACGCCGCCGTGCGCGTCCCCGCCGCGTCGAAAACCTCGACGTGGTCGTTCATGCCGACATACCATGCGCCGTCCGCCGTCACGGCAAGGCAGGTGGGCTCGCCCTGGAGCGTGCGCGCGCCCGCGGGCGTTCCCTGCGGCCCGAACATCGCGACGGCGCGGTCGCCCGCCACGTAGAGGTTGTCGTGCGCGTCGACGGCGAGCGCGCGCGGCGCCGCGAGGCCGGCGTCGAAGGCCGCGCGCTCCGCGTAGCCGATCAGGTCCGGCGCGATGGGGCGCAGGTCCTTGGTCTCGTAGGCGAAATCCCTGGGGAGGCGGTTGCCGCGCTCGCCGGTCGGGTCGTGGAGCGCGATCGCGACGACCGCGGCGACGATCGCCAGAAAGACGACGATGCCCGCCGCCGCGCGCGCCGAGAAAGCCCCGCGAGCCGTCACCGGGCACCGCCTTCCGCCGCGAGCGCCGCCTGGTCGCGAATGTCCAGGCAGACCATGCGCGTGAAGTCGCGCATGATGAGGCGGCCGCCGGCGATGGCGAGCGGGCCCCAGGCGTCGTGGCCCGCGAGCGCGTCGAACTCGCCGAGCGGGCGGTATTCGTTGGCGTCGGCGTCGACAAGCGTGAGCCGGCCCTTGTCGTTGACGACGTAGAGCAGGCCCTGGGCGAGCGCGTACGGCCCGAGCCCGAACGCGGCGGCGCCGCCGCTCGTCCAGAGGACGTTGCCGTCCAGATCGGCGCAGGCGAGCCGGCCGTCGTACTTGACCGCGAAGAGACGCTCCCGGTACAGGATCGGCGTCTGCTGGATGCTGGCGAAGACCTTAGGGTCGAGCGCGAAGAGCGTGCGCGCCGCGAACGCGCCGCCCTCGGCGTCGATCTTCAGCATCATGCTGCCGGCGTTGTAGCCGCCCGTCAGGAACACGCGCCCGCCGCCGATGACAATGGGCGACGGCACGGTCGCGATGCTGATCTTCCACGCGTCCGTCTGCCAGAGAAGGGCGCCGTCCTCGGCGGCGATGCCCGCGACGCCGCCGCTTCCCGGGTAGACGTACATGCGTTTTCCCGAGCGCTCCATGGGCATGGGGGTCGCGTGCGTCATCTTCCAGCGCATGGGGTTCGGGCTCTGCCACAGGACCTTGCCGGTCGCCAGTTCGACGGCGATGAGAAGCGCGTCGCCGCCCGGCGCGAGGATCACGCGGTCCTTGTCGATGAGCGGGCACTGGCCCGCGTACCACTGCGGGACCCTGGCCTTCCAGGCGCGCACGAGGTCGATCGCCCAGACGAAGGCGCCGGTCTCAGCGTTCAGGCAGACGACGTGGCACTTGGGGCCGATCGTCACGACGTGCGACGGCGTCACGGCCGGGACGGTGCGCGACATGCCGTGGTTGCGCTTGACCGGCACGGGATAGGAGAAGCGCCAGATGTCCTTGCCGTCGGCGAGCGACAGGCAGCGCACGACGTCGGACTGCGCCTCGCGGTCGTAATCGATCAGGTACACGCGGCCGTTCAGGACCGCGGCGCCCGCGTAGCCCTCGCCGACCTCCGCCGTCCACAGGACGGGCGGGCCCTCGGGGCCCCACGCGCGCGCGAGCTGCACGCGCTCCGTGCTGATCGCGTCGAGCTTGGCGCCGCGGAAGCAGGGCCAGGCGCCCTCGATCGAGGCGGGGACGCCGTCGCACGCCAGGAGGGTGGACGCGGTCTCGATGGCGACGGTGACCTGCTCCCTCGTCTTGCCCGCCATGTCGGTGCCGGCGACGCGCGTGGCGAGCGACCCGGCGCGCGCGCCCGGCCCGCCGAGAAGCAGAAAGGCGATGAGCGCGGCGCCGAGCGCCGCGAGCAGTGCGGGAAGGGCTTTCGCGATTCGCGCGGAATGCATGGCGTCACTATGATAGGGTAGAAGAGGGGGGGCCACCAGTCGCCCGGAGGCCCCGAGACGCGATCTCGCCGCGCGCTACTTGCTGTCCGGCAGCGGCTTGATGAAGATGTTCGCGAACCAGACCTTCTCGTGGTCGCCCTGGAGCTTGAAGGGTGCCCTGGAGAAGGCCGGCGTCGGGGCGCCGTGGTTGTCCGTGCGCGTCGCGCACACGCGCCCGTCGTGGATGAGCTTCCCGTTCTGCCACACCCAGATCTTGACGCCCTCGACCTTGACGTCCATGTGGTTCCAGTCCGTGTCGGCGTTGCGAACGGCCTGCGCGGGCTCGTAGAGCGAGTAGAGCGCCCCGTCGTCGTGCTTGCCGGGCTTCTTCGTCGCACGGTTGATCTGGATCTCCCACTGGTCGCGCAGGTAAAAGCCGCTGTTGCCCTGCGAGCGGTACTCGTAGTGGACGAGGAAGTTGCCGAAGGCCTCCTTGGTCCACATGTCGTGCCCCTTGGCGTTGGTGACCGAGTGGTCGTCGAAGGCCCAGGAGTCGCGCACGGCGTTCTTGTCAGCCGGCCGGTTCGAGGAGCTGAACGCGGCGTCGATGTCGTCCTTCTCGCCGGTCCAGATCGGCCGCCAGCCCTCGCCGCACGCGATGGGCCGGATCCGGATGTTGCGGTACCAGACCTTGCTGTGGTTGCCCTGGAACATGAGCGGGCCGCGGCGCGGCGTCCCGACGTACTTCTCGTGGCAGCCCGGGGTGTTCTCGGCGCGGAAGAGGTTGTTCTGGACGAGGACGCCGTTGTGGTAGACCATGATGCGATAGCCGACGTGCTTGATGAGGAACGTGTTCCACTCGCCGGCTCTCTGCGGGTTGGCGCGCGGCGGCGCGCCGCCGTAGATGCCGCCCACGTCGCCCGCGCCCAGATTCGCCGTCCTGCCCTTGCTGTCGAGGATCTGGACCTCGATGGCGCCGCGCAGGTAAATGCCGCTGTTGCCGTTCGGGGGAACCTTGTACTCCAGCTCCAGCTCGTAGTTCTCGAACTCCTCGACGGAGCAGATGTCATCGACGCCGTCGCTCTTGTTCGTCAGGGCGCCGTCCTCGACGAGCCAGCGCTCGGGCGCCTTCCCCGCGTTCGCGTCGCGCACGTTCACCCAGCCGGAGACGTCCTTGCCGTTGAAGAGCGACTTCCAGGCCCCGAATTCCTCGCTCTGGGCGCACAGGAGCGCGCCGAGCGCGACGACCGTTCCGCAGACGAGCGTTTTCATGGTGCGTTTCTCCTTGTCGATGCGTCGTGCGCCTTCCCCCGCGGAAGGCGACTGGATCACCAATTGTCGCGTTTTTGCCGGGCGGGCGTCAAGAGCGCCGTGCTTGACCGCGGGTGCGGGCGGGCATATGCTGGACTTGTAGAGGCTTGCGTGAGGAGGTCGTCATGGGCGCCCGAACGAATCTTCTTGCCGTCTGGGTTGTCGCGAGCGTCGCCGCCTGGTGCGTCGCCGCGGAGTTCACGGCCGATTTCGAGCAGGCCGACGGGCCGCCCGAGGGCTGGTACACCGTCCATCCCAAGGCGATGGTGAGCGGGGGAGCGCTCGTCCTCACGCCGGGCGGGGAGGGCGAGCCTCAGGCGCTCGCCGGAATCGGCGGCGAACCCCTGTGGTTCGACCGGGTGACGAGCGTCGAGTTCGACATCGCGTTTCCGGGCTCTCCGCCCGACTGGCCGTACGATCACGGCGGCATCGTCTTCTGCCTGCAGAGCCCGCACGATCGGTGGGCGGCGTCGGGGTACCTCGTCGACTACCTGGCCGGCAACTTCAGGATCATCAAGATGGTCGCGGGCGCGCACACCCAGTGGGCCGTGGCCGGCATCGCCGCGTACGAGGGCCGGTGGCGCGTGACGCTCGACGATGCGCGCATCGTCTTCTATCACGACGGCATCGAAAGGCTCGCCGTCGACGACACGACGTACCGCGGCGGTTACGTCGGCGTCTACGCCTACGTGAACGCCGGGCAGGAGTTGCGCGCCGACAACCTCCTGGTCGAGTACGAGGCGGGCGCGTGTCCGGGAATCGGTCCGGCCGACCAGGTGACGACCGTGTCGGCGGCCGATGCCGCGGTGCGTGTGCGCATTCCCACGCTCGCCAACGAAGCCTCGGACTACCGCGTGACGGTGACAAGCGATGCGCCGGCGGTCGCCGCCCCGGCGGGGCACGCGGCCGGGTCGCTCCTCGTGACGTTTCCGGCAGGCGGCGCCTGCCTGCGCTCCGTGCCGCTCGATGTGCTCGCGCCCGGCGTCGCCGTGCTGGCGGTGCAGCCCGAGGGCGGCGGCTGCGCGGAGCCGCCGGCGCGGGTCGAGGTCCGCGCGGAGAAGGAGTACGCGAACGACTTCACCGCCGACGACGGGCAGTACGCCGAGTGGCTCGTCACGAACGGCACGACCGACATTCTCGGCGAGGCGCTCGTCATGGCGCCGGCCTTCGGCGGCGAGGCAGCGGCGTGGGTGGGGATCGGCGGCACGCCAATCGACTTCGACACGCCGACGCGCATCAGCTTCACGATCTCGTTTCCCGGCGAGCCCGCGGACTGGGTGGGCGACCACGGCGGGGTCATGTTCAACTGCGCCAAGACGACCAACAGGTGGCGGAATCCCGGCTACACGATCGACTTCTTCCAGAACGACAACGACCCGCAGGGGCCGAGCTACCGGATCCTGCGCAGCCAGGACACGGATGACACGACGCAGCAGCAGATCGGGCTTGCGACCAGGTACGTGTCCGAGTGCGACCCGAACTGGACGATCACGTTTACGCAGGGCGGTTTCATCTTCGACGCCGGCAACATCGACCCGGTCACGGTCGTCGACTCGCAGTTCGCGGCGCTCGACCACGGGTACGTCGGGTTCTGGTGCTACTCGAACGCGGGGCAGCAGATGGCCATCGATGACCTCGTGATCGATGTCGCGGCCAGCCCCTGCCTGACGGTCGAGCCCGCCGAGGCGATCAACCATCCGGCCAACGCGATGACGGTCTTCACGGTCGGGATCCCGTTCGGCGCGAACTTCGAGGCCGACGTCGCCGTCACGGTCGCGAGCACGCACCCCGAGGTCGCGGCGCCGTTCGGGGGCACGGCCGGGGAGCTCGTCCTGACGTTCGAGCGCGGGACGGCCATGACGCGGACGTTCCAGGCCGAGTGCAAGATTCCGGGCACGACCGAGTTCGTCCTGAGTTCGCCGGGGATTGCCTGCCTGCCCGAGCCCGTCGCCTTCACGGTGCGGCCGGCGGGCGCCGTCTTCTTCGAGGACGACTTCGCGCAGCCGGACGGCATGCCCGACAACTGGACCCCGTACACGGGGCTCTGGGAGGTGTTCAGCGAGCAGTTGTCGGTCTTCTGTGCGACCGGCGAGGCCGAGGCGTGGCTCTGGGCCGGGAGCCCGCCGATCAGGTTCGATGACGTCGGCAAGATCGCATTGACGATCGTCATGGACAACGACCGCCAGGGGACCATCGGGCGGCACGGCGGCATCATGGTGTGCGCCGACGAGCCGATGATTCGCTGGCAGACGAGCGGCTACGGGATCGACTGGATCGAGTGGTTCGATGCCGCGGCGGGCTGGCAGGGGGCGTACCGCCTCGTCCTCTACGAGCGGGGGGCGGAACGGCTCCTGCAGCAGGTCCCGCGCGACATCGCCTTCCTGGGGACGAGGTGGGAGGTCGAGTTCGACGGCACGGTGATCTCCTTCTGGGTCGACGACGAGAACATCTTCGAGTACGTCGATCCCACCTTCCGCGAGGGCTACGCGGGCGTGTGGGCCTACTCGTCGGGAACGATGCTCGATGTCGACGACGTCGTCATCGGCATGAAGATGCACGGGCCGACCTTTAAGCGCGGCGACACCAACGCCGATGGCCGGCTCAACATCGCGGACGCGATCTGCGCGCTCGGGTATCTCTTCGGCGGCCCGGCCGATCCGTGCAAGACCGGAGTCCGGAACTGCATGGACAGCGCCGACGCGAACGACGACGGGAAGGTCGACGTCGCGGACGCCATCAAGATCCTCGGCCATCTCTTCACGCAGACGGGCCCCTTGCCCCCGCCGTTCGAAACCTGCGGGATCGATGAGACGGACGACGCGCTGGGGTGCGACATCTTCGCGGCGTGTCCGTGAGCAGGAGGAGGAGACCGGCTGGGCGGCCGCGGGACCCCGCGTGCGCGGTGCGCTCCGGCGCCTCTCCGTCCGAGCAGGCGCCGGAGTTCCCGCCTGGCGACCCCCTGATCGACGAGGTTCGCGAACGCAGGCGCCGTCTGCTCGAAGAGCACGGCAACGACCTTGAGCGCTTCTGCCGGGCGCTGCAGGCGTTCCAGGCCGAGCACCCCGACAAGGTCAGACCGCGAGGGTCTTCCGCGCAGGGGCGTTGAAAAGGCAGGCGCAACGTCTCGAAGGTGCGCGCTCGATCCCCGTGCTGGAGCTCGGGGGGCCGCCTCTTCACGCAGGGCGGGCCGCTGCCGGCGCCGTTCGGCGAGTGCGCCGTGGATCCGACGCCCGACGACATCGAGTGCCTCGCGTTCACGCCGTGCGAGGGACGATAACGGCTCGACGCCGGCGGCGGCGGCCGCGGGAGAGGGCCTCCGGGACGTTTCGCCGCGAGGGGGGCGGTTTGACTATCCCATCCTCATGAAGGATGCCGTCTCCTCTGATGCAATCGATGGCACGAGCCTGCATCACAGAAGGGCGACGAAATCCTCGACCGTCATCTGCGAAGCGCGTATCAAGGCACGCAGCGTTCCTGGAGCCAGTTCGCGGTGTTGTGGGATCGACAAGCTGGCGATGTGACCGGCCTTGACCAGGATGACATGACTGCCCTTTTGGCGATCCCGTCGCCAGCCGGCGCTTTCAAAGGCGCGAACTGCCGCAGCCCCTGAGACGACGGGAAGTTAGGCCATTACACCGGCACATCCACTTCGCGGATGGCTACCGTGATGGGCATCCCGTTCGCGGCACGAGCCTCAACGCACCCCTGAATCGCCTCGCGGATGTTCCGCAGCGCTTCCTCCTCCGTCGCGCCCTGGGAGATGCAGCCGGGGATGGCCGGACACTCCGCAACGAGCATCCCTGTCTCATCACGCTCCAGCGTTACTATGAGCTTCATCTGCCCCGCTCCTCTGCGGTCGGCTGCAACCATCCATTCGGCCAAGCTATCACATTGGCATTGTATCGTGCGCACTGCGCGTGCGCAACGGATCGCAGGGGGCGGTAGACGACGGTGTCTACGCGAGTGCTCCGGCCAGGCCAAAGGCCGCCTCCGGGGCGGATCATCCGGATGAGCGGCGAGGAGCCCGCGTGCCGGCTCCGGCGCCTCGCGCGCCCCCGTGTTCACGCCCACCGCCTCGATGTAGCATCGGTGCAGGCCGGAGGCGCAGCCGAGGAGGATCCGCCGTGAAGAATCCATCGCTCTTGTGTGCGCTGTGCGTGTCGTGCGCGTGTCTTTCGGCCGGCGAGGACGCGGGCGCGCTGTTCGTGAAGGCGTTCGCGGAGTCGGCGGCGCGCGTCGTGCTCGCGGATGGGAGCGATGCGCCGGCCGCGCTCGCGCTCGAGCGCCGCGCCGATGGCGTCTTCCAGCGATGGACGCTCGTCAACCGCACCGATCGCAGGCTGCACGTGCGCGAGATCGTGCTCGCCGATGCGGCCCACGGGCTGCCGCCCGAGACCGGCTTCTACGGCGAGGGCTGTCAGATGCTCAGCCAGACGGCGGGTACCCTCGGCCGCATGGTCGACCTCGACCACTACACGGACCGGGGCCACTACCGCCTGCCCGAGCCCGAGGGCTTTCGCACCGTGTACGGCCTCGTCACGCTGAGCCCGCCGGGCGGCGGGCACGCCATGGCGGCCTTCACAACGTGCCGCCGGTTCGCCGGGAAGTTCAACGTCAACGCGGTGCGGCTCCGGGCGGTCATCGACGCCGAGGACCGCGCGATCGAGCCGGCGGAGCGCTGGGACCTGGAGGAGACCGTGTGGGCGCACGGGCCGGACCGCGACGAGCTGCTCGCGCTGCTCGCCGCGCGCATCGTCGCCAATCACGGGCGGCTGCCGTTCCCGAAGCTGCCGGCGGGCTGGTGCTCGTGGTACTGCTTCGGCCCTGCCATCGACCGCGAGAAGATCCGCGGCAACTGCGAGGCGATTCGCGCGCGCATTCCGGAGCTGCGCTTCGTCCAGATCGACGACGGCTACCAGCCGGCCATGGGCGACTGGCTCGAAACGGGGCCCGCGTTCGGGGGCGGCGTCCAGGACGTGCTGCGCACGATCCGCGAGGCGGGCCTCGAGCCCGCGATCTGGGTGGCGCCGTTCGTGGCGAGCCCCGGCTCGAAGCTCTTTGCGGAGCACCCCGAGTGGTTCGTCAAGGATGCCGAGGGGCGCCCGCTCAGGTCCGACAGGGTGATGTTCGGCGGCTGGCGGCTCGGGCCGTGGTACGTGCTCGACGGCACGCACCCCGAGGCGCAGCGGCACCTTGCGGGGCTCTTCAGAACCATGCGCGACGAGTGGGGCTGCACGTACTTCAAGCTCGACGCGACGTTCTGGGGCATGATCCGCGGCGGCCGCTTCCACGACGAGCGCGCCACGGGCGTCGAGGCCTACCGCCGCGGCATGGAGGCGATCCGCCGCGGTGCGGGCGACGCCTTCATTCTTGGCTGCAACCATCCGATCTGGGCGAGCTTCGGCCTGATCCACGGGTCGCGCTCTTCGATGGATGTGGGCAAGTCGTGGAGCGGCTTCGCGGGCACGGCGCGCGAGAACCTCATGCGCGCGTGGCAGAACGACCGCCTGTGGTGGAACGACCCGGACTGCGTCGTCCTTGACACGAAGGAGCCGGCCGCGGTCCGCAGCTTCCACACGGCCGCGATCTACGCGACGGGCGGGATGGTGCTGAGCGGCGATGACCTGCGCAACGCACCGCCGGAGAAGCTCGCCGTGCTGCGCGCGCTCGCCGCGAACCGGGGGAAGGCGGCGCGCTTCGAGACCGCGGACCTGGAGGTCGGGTGGATCGACGAGGCCGGGCGCCGTGTGCTCGTCCTCCTCAACTGGTCGGACAAACCGGCGCGGCGCGAGGCGGCGCTCGCCGCGCCCGCGCGCGTCGGCGATCTCTTCTCGGGCGAGGACCTCGGCGTCCGGAGGGAGCGCATCGTCATCGAGGCCATGCCGCCGCGTTCGGGGAGGGTGCTCATCGTCGAGCCGGCGGCCGGGGCGCGGCGCACGATCTCGCTCGACGGCGCGTGGCAGGTCGCCGAGGGCGGGCTCGAAGAGCGCCCGGCGAAGTTCGACCGCACGGTTCCGGTCCCGGGGCTCGTCGACATGGCCGCGCCGCCCTTCGACGAGCCCGGGCCGAAGGTCGCCGACCGGCGGAGCGGCGCGCAGCGCGATCCGCGCAGGGAGGCCTTCTGGTACCGCCGGACGTTCGTCCTGCCCGAGGCCGCCGGCGCGGTGGCGCGGCTCAAGATCCACAAGGCGATGTTCGGGGCGCGCGCGTGGCTCAACGGCAAGGACCTGGGCGTCCACATGCCGTGCTTCACGCCGGGCATCTTCGGCGTGCGGGAGGCGCTCAGGGCCGGCGAGAACGAGATCGTCATCCGCGTGGGCGCGAGCCGCGACCAGATCCCGCCATCGCAGCCCGACGGCTTCGACTACGAGAAGAGCAGGTACATTCCGGGGATCTTCGACCGCGTCGAGTTGATCCTCGCGGGCGAGCCGTTCATCGAGAACGTGCAGGTCGCGCCCGATATCGGCCGGCGGGGGGCGCGCGTCCGCGTGCGGCTTTCCCGCGGCGGGGCGCCCGTGTCGCTCCGCGTGCGCGAGGCGGCGTCGGGCAGGGAGGTCGGAAGCGGCGAGGCCGGCGCCCCGAGCGCGGCGGCGGAGGCCTTCGTGCCGATCGAGGGCTGCCGCCTGTGGTCGCCCGACGATCCCTTCCTCTACGAGCTCGTCGTTCGCACGGAGGGCGACGAGCTCGCGACGCGCTTCGGCATGCGCGAGTTCCGCACGCGCGACGGGCGCGTCTGGTTGAACGGGAAGGTCTGCTACCTGCGCGGCAACAACATCACGCTCTACCGTTTCTTCGAGGACGAGGCGCGCGGGACGCTTCCGTGGGACGAGACGTGGGTGCGGGCGCTCCACGGGCACGTCAAGGACATGCACTGGAACGCGCTGCGCTACTGCATCGGGTTTCCGCCCGAGCTCTGGTACCGCATTGCGGACGAGACGGGTATCCTGATCCAGGACGAGTTTCCGATCTGGGGCAACGAGGAGGGCCTGTCCGCCGGCCAGCTCGCGGTCGAGTACCGGGAGTGGATGGAGGAGCGCTGGAACCACCCGTGCGTCGTCATCTGGGATGCCCAGAACGAGACCGTGTGCGCGCAGACGGGTGAGGCGCTCGGGCGCGTGCGCGCGCTCGACCTGTCGGACCGGCCGTGGGATAACGGCTGGTCGCCGGCGCAGGCGCCGGGCGATGTCAAGGAATCGCATCCGTACTGGTTCATCAACCCGGCGGCGCGGCTCTCCCGCCTCGCGAAGCGCTCGGGCGTGCCCGCCGTGGTACCGGGGGATGACGGCGCGGGTCGCGCCGTCATCATCAACGAGTACGACTGGCTGTGGATCAACCGCGATGGCTCGGCGACGACGCTGACGCGCGGGTTCTACGACGGGCTTCTCGGCGCGGATGCGACCGCAGCGCAACGCCGCGAGATTCACGCGCGCTACACGGCCGCGATGACCGAGTTCTGGCGCATGCGCCGCGGTTGCGCGGGCGTCCTGCACTTCACGGCGCTCGGGTACGAGCGTCCCGACGGCCAGACGTGCGACTACTTCATCGACGTCGCGCGGCTGACGCCCGAGCCGATGTTCCATGCGCTCGTGCGCGACGCCTTCGCGCCCGTGGGCGTCGGCATCGATTCTTTCGCCGAGCGCGCGGGGATCGGCACGGCGAGCCGGGTGCCGGTTGCGGTCGTCAACGATCTGCACGAAGCGAAGGACGTCACGGTGATCTTGAGCCTGTGCGCCGGGGGGAAGGACGCGGAGATCGGCCGCGCGAAGGTGCGCGTCGAGCCGCTCGCGGTGGCGAGCGCAGCGTTCGAGGTCGAATGGCCGGCGTCGCCGGGCGAGTGCGTGCTTACGGCGACGCTCGAACGGGAAGGCGCGGACGCCGTACGGAGCGTGCGGCACGTGGCGGTCGGCGTCCCGCCCCCGCCGTCGCTCGCCCTCGGGCGCGCCGTGACGGCATCCTCGGTACACGGCGGCGCGTACGCGCCGGAGAACGCCGTCGACGGCGACGAGGGGACGTACTGGTCCTCAGCTTTCCGCGACGATGCGTGGCTCGCGGTCGACCTGGGGGAGGAGCGGCGGATCGGCCGC
>DHGK01000404.1:8130-26082 GCA_002402755.1 Planctomycetes bacterium UBA4800 | reverse complement strand
TACACCTGCGCGCACCGTACGTATTCGGTGACCCGTGGCCCTGCAGGCGCCGGCCGCAGCCGGCGTTTCCCCCCTTCTCCCGAAGGGGGGACCGAAGGGGGGTTGTTTCAAGGTGAGCAGGGACGCCGAGCGATTGCCGCCGGGCAGACCTCCGGTCCCCGCCCCCATAGTGCCGGCAGAGCCGCAATTGCGCAGCGGACTTGTTCATTGCACGTTTCGGCGCACGGGTTCATCGAATACATTCCTTCCACCTTCATCCTCCCGCCTCTAACCCCTTCCCTCCCCCGCGCTTGCACGCCCGCGCTTTGAATCTCCGCCCCCGGGGTTTAGAATGGCGCTCATGGATCCTTCTCCCGAGCCCCGCGAGGAGTTCACAGGCGATGCACGGCCGGACACGCCGGACGCGCCGGCCGCCGCGCCGCAGTCCTGCTCGCTGCGAAAGGAGCTTGTCGCGCTCGCGCTCCTCTCACTGGTGGCGGTGGCCATCGCCCTCGTCCTGCGGCTCTACGTGGCCCAGGCCTACGAGATCCGCGGCCGCTCCATGCTCCCCACCTACCACGACGGCGACAAGGTGCTGCTCCTCAAGCTCGCCCCGTCGCTCCTCCCCATCGCCAGGGACGACATCGTCATCTTCACGCATCCCGGCCACCCCGACCGCGATCTCGTCAAGCGCGTGGTCGGGGTCGCCGGCGACCGCATTCACATCGACGCCCGCGGCGACCTGTACGTCAACGGCGTCAGGACCGAGTCCTTCAACCTCGCATCGCGACAGGGCCGGACGCGCAGCCGCAACTGGCTGGTCCCGGAGGACTCCTTCTTCGTGCTCGGCGACAACCGCGCCAACAGCCAGGACAGCCGCGATTTCGGCTCCATCCCGGTCGAGCTCCTCAGGGGCAAGGTCCTGTTCCGCTGGTGGCCGCTCGGGAGCCACGCGGACGATCCGCCCGGAGAGTAGCCGCGATGGCGCGCGCATGCCGTACGCCCCTCGACACGGCCCGGGCAGCGCATGTCGTCCCCGTAATCCGCCGGCTGCAGCGGCTGCCGCCGCCGCGGAGGTCCGGGGCCGCGCGGCCGCCGCCGCGACGGCGGGGCTCGCACGCGCCCGTGCCTCCGCAACCCACGGTCGCGACGGAGCTTGCCCGCACGCGCCTCCCGCGGGCCCCGGCAAAGAGTCTTGACGGGTCCGGCCGCAGCCCTTATCATCCACCAGTTGAGGCAGTAAAAGACTCACGCGGCCCTGTTGTGCACCGCATCGCGCGCGGAGACATGCCGTGGTGCGCAGCATCCGAAGGAGAAATGGGTACCTGCCACGGTGCCGGTGCGTGCGGCTCAGGCCCGCCGGTCACTCTTTTACCTCGCCTCCAGGAGGATCTCCGTGGAAAAACTGAGTGTCGGACAAATCCTTGTGCGCATGGGAGCCCTCCCCTCCGACCAGACCACCAAGGTTCTTGACTTCGCCAGGAGCAACAACATCCGATTCGGCGAGGCCTGCCTGCAGCTCAGCCTGTGCAGCGAGGAGCAGGTCTACCGCGCGCTCGCCAAGCACTACCAGCTTCCGTTCGCCAATCTCGCCGGCAAGACGATTCCGACCGAGCTCGTCGATCTGGTGCCCAAGGAGGTGGCGGTCGAGCACAGGATCGTGCCCGTCGCGGCCCGCGACGGCCAGCTCACGGTCGCGATCTGCGACCCGACGGACTTCTTCGTCATCCAGGACAATCTGCGCTTCCTCCTCAACCGCGAGGTCGGCTGCGCGCTGGCCACGCCGCAGGCGCTCGACGAAGCGCTCGACCATCACTATCGCCTGGCGGGCGACCTGAGCAGCGTGATCGGCGAGGCCGAGGCGGTCCAAGCGCAGGCGGGCGGGCCCGGGCAGGAGGAGTCGCTGGACGCGAACGACGCGCCGATCATCAAGCTCGTCACCCACCTCATCTCCACGGCGATCAAGGATCGCGCGAGCGACATCCACGTCGAGCCCATGGCGGACCGCGTGCGCGTCAGGGTGCGCATCGACGGCGTGTGCATCGAGCGCGAGCCCTACCCCAAGAAGCTCCAGGGCCCGATCCTCTCGCGCATCAAGATCATGTCGCGCATGGACATGGCCGAGAAGCGGCGCCCCCAGGACGGCCGCATCATGATGAAGATCCACGGCCGCGAGATCGACTTCCGCGTCTCGGCGCTGCCCGCCACGAACGGCGAGAGCATGGTGCTGCGAATCCTGGACAAGGAGAAGGCGCTCGTCGACCTCGAGGCGCTCGGGTTCCACGAGGCCGACTTCATGCGGTTCGAGCGCATCATCAAGCGGCCGACGGGCATCTTCCTCGTCACCGGCCCGACGGGCTCGGGCAAGACGACCACGCTGTACGCCGCCCTCAAGAAGCTCAACCGGCCGGACGTCAAGATCATCACCGCCGAGAACCCCGTCGAGTACTGCATCGCCGGCATCAACCAGGCCGAGGTGCGCCACGACATCGGGATGACGTTCCAGCGCATCCTGCGCGCCATGATGCGCCAGGCGCCGAACATCATCCTCGTCGGCGAGATCCGCGACCGCGAGACGGCCGACATCGCGATCCAGGCGGCCCTGACCGGCCACCTGGTCTTCTCCACGCTCCACACCAACGACGCGCCCTCGGCGATCACGCGCCTCGTGGACATCGGCGTCAAGCCCTTCCTCGTCGCGTCGGCCATCATGGCGGTGATGGGGCAGCGCCTCGTGCGCATCCTCTGCCCGAAGTGCCGCGAGCCCTGCGAGCTCACGGACGTGGAGCTCAAGCAGATCGGCATCACCCGCCAGCAGGCCGAAGGCGGCACGCCCTACCGCGCCGTCGGCTGCGGGGAGTGCAATTTCTCGGGCTACCGCGGCCGCAAGGGCATCTTCGAGCTCATGGAGATGTCGCCGGACCTGCGCGAGATGGCGTTCCACAAGCGACCGACCATGGAGATCCGCGCCAAGTCGCGCAGCGAGGGCATGGTCACGCTCCAGGAGGACGGCGTCCGCAAGATCCTCAGCGGCATGACCACCATCGAGGAGATTCTCAGGGTCACGCACTCCTCCGAGTTCGTGACGACGACGTAAGCACAAGGAGCGCGTCGAATGGCAAAGAAAAAGCTGCTCGGCCAGGTGCTGAAGGAGATGAACCTCCTGTCGGAGTACGACATCCAGCAGGGGCTCCGGGAGCAGAAGGAGAAGGGCGGCACGCTGGGGGCGCTCCTTCTGGCGAAGGGCGCGGTGACGAGCGACGACCTGCACGTGGCGCTCGGCGTCCAGTCCGGCATGGAGCCCATGGATCTGGATCAGATCGACATCGCCTCGGAGGTGATCGAGCTCGTGCCCGCCAACTTCGCCGAGAACTACGGCGTCGTGCCGGTCGCGTTCGACGGCGCCACGCTGAAGGTGGCGCTGCTCGATCCCTTCAACATCCAGGTGCTCGACGACCTGAAGTTCATCATCAAGGAGGCCACGGAGGTCAAGGCCGTCATCGCCAAGCCCGATGCCGTCACGCGCGCCATCGACCGCTACTACGCGGGCAAATCGGACTCCATCGCGGACATGTTCGGCAAGGCCGAGGACTTCGTGATCGAGGACAAGCGCGAGGAC
Source organism: Planctomycetes bacterium UBA4800 (assembly GCA_002402755.1). Lineage (GTDB taxonomy): Bacteria > Planctomycetota > UBA8108 > UBA8890 > UBA8898 > UBA8898. The sequence continues at coordinate 22,484 of DHGK01000404.1, read as the reverse complement.
ATCGGCGATGTCGCCCAGCTCGAGCGCGACGCCAACGCCACCCCCGTCGTGAAGCTCCTCAACATGGTGCTCCTCCAGGCCATCAAGGACCGCGGCTCGGACATCCACTTCGAGCCCTTCGAGCGCGAGTTCAAGATCCGCTACCGCGTGGACGGCGTGCTCTACGAGATGATGCCGCCGCCGCTGCAGCTCGCGCGCGCCGTCATCAGCCGCATCAAGGTCATGTCGAACCTGGACATCGCCGAGACGCGCCTGCCCCAGGACGGCCGCATCGAGCTGACCATCGCCGGCCGCCCGGTCGACCTGCGCGTCTCGACCCTGCCCACGATGTTCGGCGAGAGCGTCGTGCTGCGCGTGCTCGACCGCGCGAACGTGGCGCTGGACCTCGAGCGCATCGGCCTGCGGCCCGACGAGCTGCGGACGTTCAGGGCCCTCCTCCAGAAGCCCGACGGCATCGTGCTCGTGACGGGGCCGACCGGCTCCGGCAAGACCACGACGCTGTACTCGGCCCTCCAGGAGCTCAACACCATCGACATGAAGCTGATCACCACCGAGGACCCCGTCGAGTACGACATCGACGGCCTCATCCAGGTGCCGATCAACGAGGAGATCGGCGTGACCTTCGCCGCCTGCCTGCGCAGCATCCTGCGCCAGGACCCCGACATCATCNNATCCTGGTCGGCGAGATCCGCGATCTGGAGACCGCCCAGATCGCGGTCGAGTCCTCCCTCACGGGCCACATCGTGTTCAGCACGCTGCACACCAACGATGCGCCCTCCTCGGTGACCCGTATCATCGACCTGGGCCTGGAGCCCTTCCTGCTGACGGCCACGCTCGAGGCCATCATCGCCCAGCGGCTCGTGCGCCGCATCTGCGTCGCCTGCCGCACCGAGTACGAGCCCACCGACGAGGAGCTCTTCGAGCTCGAGCTCACGCGCTCGGACGTCGTCGAGCGCACGTTCTTCTACGGCAAGGGCTGCAAGGAGTGCAACGGCACCGGCTACCGGGGCCGCATCGGCCTCTTCGAGTTCATGGTGATGACCGATCGGCTCCGCGAGTTGATCATGACGAGCGCATCCACGGCCGCGCTCCGCAAGGCCGCGCAGGAGGACGGCATGCGCACGCTGCGCGAGAGCGGGCTCCTGCACATCTTCGATGGCATCACCACCATCGAGGAAGTCGTGCGCGAGACGATCGCGGTCGGCTGAGGCGCGCGCCGAGAGAAAGGAGCGACGAGATGCCTGTATACGCCTACGAGGCCGTCGACCGGGAAGGCAAGACGATCCGCAACCGCGTCGAGGCCGGCAGCAAAGAGGACGCGATGCGCCGGCTCAGGTCGCAGGGCTACAAGCCGACCAAGGTCAACGAGGTCGTCAAGAAGGAGAAGGCCGAGGCGGGCACGAAGAAGACGCGCGGCCTCGCGGCCCTCGGCCGCATCTCGCGCGCGCAGCTCACGCAGTTCACGACCCAGCTCGCCACGCTCCAGGACGCCGGCCTGCCGATCGTGCGCAGCCTCAAGATCCTGGAGAACCAGCAGCGGCCCGGCAAGCTCAAGGACATCATCGGCGAGGTCGCGGGCGATGTCGAGGGCGGCAGCACGTTCTCCGAGGCGCTGGCCAAGCATCCCAAGGTGTTCGACATCCTGTACGTCAGCATGGTCAAGGCCGGCGAGGCCGGCGGCGTGCTGGACACCATTCTGCGCCGGCTCTCCGACTTCCAGGAGAAGTCGCTCAGGCTCAGGAAGAAGGTCCAGGGCGCCATGTACTACCCCGTGGTGGTCGTGGTCATCGCCCTCCTGATCCTGACCTTCATTCTCACGTACGTCGTGCCGCAGTTCGAGGCGATGTTCAAGGACCAGGGCGGACAGCTCCCCACCATCACCCAGTTCCTGATGGACCTGTCCGAGACCGTCAAGACCTACTGGTACCTCCTGCCCGGCGTGCCGTTCGTGTTCTGGGTGCTCATCAAGCTCGTCGGCCGCTCTCCCAAGGGCCGGTACGGCATCGACGCCTTCAAGCTCAAGATGCCGATCTTCGGCACGGTCATGAAGAAATCGATCATCTCGCGCTTCTGCCGCACCCTGGGGACCCTGATCGCGTCCGGCGTGCCCATTCTCGAGGCGCTCGGCATCGTCAAGGATGCCGTCGGCAACCTGGTCGTGTCGACCGCGGTCGAGAACGTGCACGGGAGCATTCGCGAGGGCGAAACCATCGCTGACCCGCTCAGGCAGTCGGGCGTGTTCGACGACCTCATCGTCAACATGATCAGCGTCGGCGAGGAGACCGGCGAGCTGGACAAGATGCTCTCCAAGATCTCGGACAACTACGACCTGGAGGTCGACGTGGCCGTTGAGAGCCTCACCCGCGTGCTGGAACCCCTGATCATCGTGGTCCTGGGCGGCATGGTCGGATTCATCGTCATCGCGCTCTTCATGCCGCTGATCAACCTCATCCAGCAGATGGGCAAGACCTAGGCCGGCGATTACCGGCCCTTGCCCCCGGCCGCTGCAGCCCCGCGGGCCGCGCATCCGATCCATGATGCACGCGGGCGCACGCGCGTCCAAAATCCGTCCGGGGCACCTTGACCGCGGCGGTCTCATCCCCCTATCATTGGTCGGTTTATCAGCGGACGCACACTGGAGGCACGCATGGCGCAGCTCGGTCAGGAGCAGTCTCTCAAGAAGCAGTTCACGGTCTGGTTCCGGAAGAACGAGAAGCTCTTCTGGGTATGCTTGCTCGTCTTCGTCTGCTTCTCCTTCGGCATGACCGGGGTCATGGAGATGGTGATCGGCGACCCCGGACGGGACGCGGTGTTCGCCTGCGACGGCAGGTACTACACCGACTATGACTGGCGGCAGATCAACAGTTGGCTCAACGACATCGCCGCGATCAGCCCCCGCCTGAGCTTCCGGCAGCTCGTCGTCGGGAGCCAGCGCGCCGATGACAACCAGGGGCGGGACCTCGTGACCGACGTCCTCCCCACGTTCCTCGCGGCGGCCGCGGAGGCGAACCGGCTCGGCATCCGCGTATCGCCGACCCGGATCTACGCCGTCGTCAAGGACCTGTACCGCAACCATGCGGCCGTGGAGAAGCTGCGAAAGGATCCGACCTACCGGAGCATGTCCGAGGAGCAGCAGGAAGTGCGCTTCAGGGAGATCCTCGATGCCACCCCCTGGAGTCTCGACGGGTACCATGCGTGGATCAGGGAGCGCGGCTACGCGGTCCCCGATTTCGAGTACGCGCTCGGCATGCTCCTCAAGGTCGATTCGCTGCGCGACTTCCACCTGTCGGCCGGCGTGACGAGCACGCGCGACCTGTACTCGGCCTACGTGCGCGAGAACCGCACGGTGACGCTCCAGATCGCGCGCCTGGACGCCGAGGGCGTCCTCGGCTCGCTGTCGCGCACGGCAACCGACGAGGAGCTGCGCGATCACTACGCCAAGAACAAGGAGAACTTCTTCCGGCCGCACAGGGTGCGCTTCTCGTACCTGAAGGCGCCGCTCTCGCACTTCGAGTCCCAGGTGACGCCGAGCGAGGAGGACCTCCTCAAGGAGTACCGCCAGGTCAGAGTCCGCAAGTACCTCAAGGACCCCCTCGAGCAGCCCCCGGCGCTCGACTACCCCTTGACGCCCGAAGAGGCCGCGCAGGCCGATGCGGCCTACTACAAGCCGTTCGAGGAGGTGAAGGACGAGATCAGAGCCGAGATCGTCAAGCGCGAGGGGCGGGCCCAGTCGCGCGCGCTGGCGACCCAGCTCGCCCGGCTCATGAACCCCCCGCCGCCGCCCCCGATGCCGGCCGGCGCGGCCGACCCGCCCGAGCCGCCGGCGCCGAAGACGCCCCAGGAGATCGCCGCCGAGCGGCCGTTCCTCCAGTTCGGCGAGACCGAGTCCTTCGGCAAGGACGACGCCGAGAAGGTGCTCGGCGAGCTGTACGCCGCGGGCCAGGTCAACCTGTGGCTCAAGAACATCGCCGAGGACAAGCCGCTCACGGCTCCCCAGACCTTCCTCTCGTCCCCCGACGGGACGGCGCTCTTCCTCGTCTGCACGGTCATCGGCGAGAAGGAGCGGCAGCTCCCCTTCGAGGAATGCAAGGACGAGGTCGCGAAGGCGGTCAACCTTGCCGCCGCCTTCGAGGCCGCCGCCAAGAAGGCGGGCGATGCGCTCCTTCGCCTGCGCGAGGGCGCGGCGCTCGCCGAGGCGCTCCCCGAGGCGCACATCGAGGTCTGCGGGCCGTACGCGTTCGCCGACTGCGCCAACACGCAGCTCCTCGCCAATCCCTACCAGTATCTCCAGTACAACATGACCCGCGAGCAGGTGCTCCAGTTCGCCGTCAAGTACGGCACGATCGCGCCGGGCGGCGAGACGCTGGAGCGCGACGTCGAGCGGGAGATCGTGAAGCAGCTCTTCATCGAGCTGCCGCCCGAGGACAGGTTCCTGCCGCTGCCGCTCGAGGACAAGGCCAAGTCGCGCTGGTACGTCGTGCGCATCCAGGACCAGACGCTGCCGGACGCGGGCGGCTTTACGGAGGAGAAGAGAACGGAGCTTCGCGAACGCTTCGATGTCGAGCGCCGCATCGGACGCCTTCTGGGCGACTGGCCGTCGTACCTGCGGGAGATGTTCCGGGAGCACATCACGCTCACCGCGCGCGCACGCGCGTAGGGGCGGCGGTCGCTATCCCGCGCGCGTGCCCCGCGCCGGCTTCCAGATCTTCTCCAGCGCGGCCCTGATGGCCGCCGCCGTCTCGCGGTAGGCCTCGCGGTTGCCTCCCGCGGGGTCGTCGATCTCGTCGGGCGCCGCCAGAAGCCGCGCCTTGTCCTCCGCCTCGGGATACTGGTCGGCGACGTACCTGAGCTCCGCCCGCGACATGCAGAGCACGATGTCCGCCTCCTTGATCAACGCGCGCGTGACGGTGTGCGTGCGGTGCTCCGCGAGCGAAAGCCCGAGTTCCCGCGCGACGCCGCAGGCGGGAATGCTCGCCTGCCTGCCCGACCCGGCGTGCGTGCCCGCGGACAGGAACCGGAAGCCGAGCTGCGCCAGCTCCTCCGCCGACACGCCCAGATGCGCGGTCGCAAGCGCCGTCGCAAGCGCAACCGCCATGGGCGACCGGCAGGTGTTGCCCTCGCACACGAAGAGATAGGCCTTGCCGGAGATGAGCCGCTCGATCATGTCGCGGCTGATCAGGCCCTCGCGCAGGAGCCTCCACCCGCCGCCCGCGCACTCGACGACCGTCGAGGGCTCCTTGATCGAAGCCGGCCCGCCGTCGAGCACGATGTCGATCCCGGCGGGGAAGTACCGGAGGACCTGCGCCGCATCGACCGCCGGCTCGGCGCCCCTCGGGTTCGCGCTCGGCACGGCCAGCGCCGTGCCGCAGGCATGCAGCAGCGCGCGGGCGACCGGGTGCGCCGGCACCCTGATCCCGAGCCCCGCCCCCCCCGCGCTCACGCGCGCCTCCGGAAACACGATCGTGAGCGGCCCCGGCCAGAAGTGCTTCATCAGGGGCCGCGCACGGACGGGCACGGCGCCCAGCAGCCTGCACGCGCCCGCGGCATCCTCGACCTGCACCGCGAACGGCTCCTCGCGCGGCCGGGTCTTGAGCGCGCGGAGCCGCCGCATGCCGCCCTCGTGCTCGAGGCACGCGGCAATGCCGTAGACCGTCTCGGTCGGCACGGCGACGATGCCGCCGTCGCGCAGCGCGCGTGCGGCGCGCGCGATCGCTTCCTGCGCGGGACTCCCCGGCGAAACCGAAAGCACTTCCGTGGCCATGGCGATGCATCATGCTACCTGCGCGCGGGGACCGGCGCAACCTGCGGCGCCCCTTGCGGCCGGCGGCGCCGTCCGTTACTTTCGATGCCTGCGCCCGCGCCGTGCGGCGCCGCGGGAGGAGAACGAATCATGGTGCTCGTCGCCGGTACTCTCGGCATCGATACGATCCTGACGCCGAACGGCGCTCCCCGGGAGTGCATCGGCGGCTCGGCCGTGCACTTCGCGTACGCGGCCGCGCTCTTCGGCCCCGTACGCATCGCCGGCATCGTCGGCGAGGATTTCCCGCCCGACGCCCTGCGCCGGCTCGAGGCGCGCGGCATCGACACGGCCGGCATCCGGATCGCCCCCGGCAAGACCTTCCGCTGGTCGGGCAGGTACCACGCCAACATGGACGACCGCGACACGCTCGCGACCGAGCTCAACGTGCTGGCGACCTGGGAGCCCGAGGTGCCGCCCGCGTGGTCCGACTCGCGCGTCGTGTTCCTCGCGAACGGCTCCCCGCGGGTCCAGCGCGCCGTCATGGCGCAGGTCGCGGCGCCCGACATCGTCGTGTGCGACACGATGGACTTCTGGATCAGGACCGAGCGCGAGGAGCTCGACACGCTTCTCAGGGAGGTCGACGGCGTGCTCATGAACGAGAGCGAGATCCTGATGTACACGGGCGAGGCCTCGCCCATCCGCGCGGCGCAGGACCTGCTGGACCTCGGCCCCGAGTTCGTCATCGTCAAGAAGGGCGCGCACGGCTCGATCCTGTGCACCAAGGAGGGCGTCGATGCCCTGCCCGCCTATCCCGTGGCGCGGGTCTGCGACCCGACCGGCGCCGGCGACGGCTTCGCGGGCGGGTTCCTCGGCTACCTGGGCGCCGCGCCGAGCATCCGCGACCGCCAGACCTTGAAGCGCGCGCTCGCCCGCGCCACGTGCGTCGCGTCCTTCAACGTGGAGGACTTCGGCGCCGCGCGCCTGGAGGCGCTCGCCGAGGACGAGCTCCAGCACCGCGTCCACGAGTACGCGCGCATGCTCGCGATCGGGTGACCCGTGCGCACGTTCATCGCCGCCGACACCGACCCGGACGTCCGCGAAACCCTCGGCCGCGCCGTCGCCGAGCTCCGGTCGCGCGCGCCGGGCGTCAAGTGGAGCGATCCGCGCGCGATGCACATCACGCTGCGCTTCCTGGGCGAGGTTCCGGACCGCGACATCCCCGGCGTGATCGCAGCGGCGCAGGAGGCCGCGCGCGGCGCCGACCCGTTCACGCTGTCCCTCGGGGCGCCGGCGAGCTTCGGCGGCGCCGCGCCGCGCGTCCTGCTCCTGGGGATCGAAGGCGAGACCGCGTCCCTGCGCGCGCTGCAGGCGGCGCTGGAGGATCGCCTCTGCGCCCGCGGTTTCGGCCGCGAGGCGCGGGCCTTCTCCCCGCACCTCACCCTCGGCCGGCCGAAGAAAGGGCCCGTCCCGCCGTCCTGGCGCGACGTCGCGCTCGCGGGCGTCAGGGAGTGGACGGTCGAGGAACTGACCGTGTACTCCAGCACGCTCACGCCGGCGGGACCCGTCTATACCGCCCTGGCCCGCTGCCCTCTCCGAGGCGAGGGCGCCCCTCCTGCAACCGAAACCGTGGAGAGCCGATAACTGAATCATGAAGGCACAACAGGCACGCACGCTGTTCGTCGAGTTCTTCGCGCGCCAGGACCACGCCCGCGTGGCCTCCAGCCCCGTGATCCCGCACGGCGACCAGACGATTCTCTTCACCAACGCGGGGATGAACCAGTTCAAGGACGTGTTCTGCGGCCGCGAGACGCGCCCCTACACGCGCGCCGTCACGGCCCAGAAGTGCATCCGCGCCGGCGGCAAGCACAACGACCTGGACAACGTCGGCCGCACGGCCCGGCATCTCACGTTCTTCGAGATGCTCGGCAACTTCTCCTTCGGCGACTACTTCAAGAAGGACGCGATCCGCTGGGCGTGGGACCTGCTCACGGGCTCGTACGGTCTCCCCGCCGATCGCCTGTACGCCACGGTCTTCCGCGACGATGACGAGGCCTGGGGACTCTGGCGCGACGCCATCGGACTGGCGCCCGAGCGCATCGTCCGGCTCGGCGAGAAGGACAACTTCTGGAGCATGGGCGACACGGGCCCGTGCGGCCCGTGCTCGGAGATCCTCTACGACCGCGGCGCGCAGCACTCCTGCGGCCCCGAGTGCGGGATCGGCTCGTGCGACTGCGATCGGTTCTTCGAGATCTGGAACCTCGTCTTCATGCAGTTCGACCAGGCGGCCGGCGGCGCCCGCATGCCGCTGCCGAAGCCGAGCATCGACACCGGCATGGGCCTGGAGCGCCTCTGCATGGTGCTCCAGGGAGTCGACTCGGTGTACGAGACCGATCTCCTGTCCGCGCTCATCGACAAGGTGGCGGCGCTGAGCGGCCGGCCCTACGACCGCGGCAAGGACGGACTGCCCCACCGCGTGATCGCGGACCACATCCGCAGCCTCGCCTTCGCGCTCGCCGACGGCGCGTTTCCCGCGAACGATGGCCGCGGCTACGTCCTGAGGCGCATCCTGCGCCGCGCCGCGCGCTACGGGCGCATGCTCGGCTTCCACGAACCGGTGCTCTTCCGCCTCATCGACACCGTCGCCGAGCTCATGGGCGATGCGTACGGCGAGCTTCCGCCGCGGCGCGCCGCCATCGCCGATGTCATCAGGAACGAGGAGGAGCGCTTCGGCGTGACGCTCGACCAGGGCCTGGCCCGCTTCGCGGCGATCACCGCCGAGCTCAAGGCCGCCCAGCCGCCCAAGCGCCGTATCGAGGCCACGGGCAACATAACCCTGCCCTCGCCACAAGTCTCCGGGAGCGCCGTGTTCCTCCTGCACGACACCTACGGCTTTCCGCCGGACCTCACGGCGCGCATGGCCGAGGAGGAAGGCTTCACGGTCGACCAGGCGGAGTACGAGGCCCTCATGGAGGCCCAGCGCGAGCGCTCGCGCTCCAGCGCGAAGTTCGCGGACGTCCTCGCGGGCGGCATCGAGTGCGCGGGCGCGCCCCCGACGCGATTCCGCGGCTACGACGTCCTGAGCCTCGCGACCGAGATCGTCGCCGCCGCCGAGCTGGAGGACGGCCGCGCGGCCGTCGTGCTGGCCGAGACCCCGTTCTACGCGGAGGCGGGCGGCCAGGTCGGCGACAAGGGCGTCATCGAGGGACCGACCTTCCGCATCACGGTGGAGGACACGCAGAAGCGCGGCGCCCATTACCTGCACATCGGCGCGCTTGAGGGCACGGGGCTCGCCCCGGGCAAGAAGGTCACGGCAAGCGTCGACGCGACCGCGCGCGCGGCCACGCAGCGGCATCACACGGCGACGCATCTGCTCCAGGCCGCGCTCAGGGCCGAGCTGGGCACGCATGTCGAGCAGCGCGGCTCGCGCGTCGCGCCGGATCGGCTGCGCTTCGACTTCACCCACTTCGCCGCGGTCCCGCCCGACACGCTCAGGCGCGTCGAGCGCCACATCGCCGAGGCCATCGTGGCCAACAAGGCCCTCTCGGTGTGCGTCGTCCCGATCGCCGAGGCGCTCGCCGGGGGCGCGATGGCGCTCTTCGGCGAGAAGTACGGCGAGGAGGTCAGGGTCGTCGGCATTCCCGGCCTCTCGACCGAGCTCTGCGGGGGCACGCACTGCGCCCGCACCGGCGACATAGGCTTCTTCCGCATCCTGAGCGAGGGATCGGTCGCGGCCGGGGTGCGCCGCCTGGAGGCGCTCGCCGGCCCCGATGCGCTCGCCGTGTCGTACGAGGTCGAGGACACGCTGGAACGCTGCGCCAGGGCGCTCAAGACGGCGCCGGCGAGCCTGCCCGCCAAGATCGAGGCGCTCAAGGAGGAAATCCGGGCGCTGAAGCACAAGAGCGCCCAGGCGGGCTCCCAGGAACTCGACCGCGGGGAGGAGCGCCTGGGCGCGATCACGGCGGCCTGGCGGATCTACGCCGGCGCCGGGGCGGAGGAGCTGCGCGCCATCTGGGACAGGGAGAAGGACCGAGTCCGCGACACCGTCCTGGCGCTCTTCGGAAGGAGCGAGAGCGCCGTCAACCTGCTCGTCTGCCTCTCGCCCGACCTCAGGGGCCGCAAGGGCCTGCATGCCGGGAAGCTCGCCCAGGCCGCCGGCAAGGCCATGGGCGCAAGCGGCGGCGGCCGGCCCGACATGGGCCAGTCGGGCGGCAAGAACCCCGCGGCGATCAAGGACGCGGCGGCCGCGTTCCTGGCGGCGGCGAGGGCGCAGGCGGCCGAGAGCGCCTGACGCCCCTCGCGCGCGCCGGGCGGTCCGGGGCGCGAGATGCGCCTCTTGACACCCTGCCGTTCCGTGGCCTAGAATTAGACCTTTTGTTATTCGGCGGCCCCGATGCGGGCAATGCCGCGCCTCGGGCGCACGGAAAGGACAACGCGATGGCGGTCCCAAAGCACAGGATCTCGAAAACCCGGCGGCGCAAGCGCCGTTCCCACGACGGGCTGACGAAGCCCGGTCTCGTGCAGTGCAAGCGCTGCAACACGTGGACCGAGCCCCACACGATCTGCAGCGAATGCGGATTCTACCGGGGCAAGGCGATCATTGAAGTCGAGGAGGGGGCCTAACCGCCGCGTATGGTGACGCTCGCTGTCGACGCCATGGGGGGAGATGATGCGCCCCGGGAGATCGTCAAGGGGACGGTCGACGCGGCCGGCCAGCTCGCGGACACGCAGTACCTCCTCGTCGGACGCGAGGCCGCCATAGACGCCGAGCTCTCCCAACTCGGCCCGGTGCGCGATCGCATCGCCATCGTGGATGCCCCGGATGTCATCGCGATGGATGAGGTGCCCGTCGAGGCCCTCAAGCGCAAGCGCGGATCCTCGATCGCGCGCGCCGTGGGGCTCGTCCGCCAGGGCAAGGCCCAGGCCATCGTCAGCGCCGGCAACACCGGCGCGGCCGTCGCGGCGAGCTACATGACCCTCGGCACCCTGAAGGGCATCCGCAGGCCCGGCATCGCGGCCGCGTTCTACGTCAAGGAGCACCCCGTCGTCGTCATGGACGTCGGGGCGAACATCCACTGCAAGCCCGCGGACCTCTTCCTGTACGGCATCATGGCCTCGCTCTACGCGCAGGAGGTGCTCGGCGTCCGCACGCCGCGCATCGGCATCCTGAACATCGGCGAGGAGGAGAAGAAGGGCATCGCGCTCGTCCGCGAGACCGCGGATCTCTTCCAGCGCGCCGAGCCGGGGCTCGACTTCGTGGGCAACGTCGAGGGCGACGCGATCTTCCGCGGCCTGTGCGACGTCATCATCTGCGACGGATTCGTCGGCAACATCGTGCTGAAGGTCTCCGAGGGCCTGGCCGAGAACGTCCTGCACGTGTTCATGGAGGAGTTCGCGAAGTGCTCGGGCGGCGGCGCCGCGCTGGACACGTTCCGCGAGACGCTCGATCGCTTCAGGTGGCGCATCGACTACGCCGAGCAGGGCGGCGCGCCGCTGCTCGGCGTCAACGGCGTGTGCATCATCTGCCACGGGCGCTCGCACGCCCGCGCCATGACCAACGCCATGCGCTGCGCCGTGCGCATGGTGCAGAAGAACCTCAACCACAAGATCGAGGCGCTCGCCGCGCGCGTGACGCCGCTCCTCGCGGAAGTGGACTGACCGCATGGCAGTGGCATCATTCCGAGGCCTCGGCCGGACGAAGCGCGCGGCCTTCACGGGCACGGGCGCCTATCTCCCCGCGCGGCGGATGACCAACGCCGACCTGGAGCGCATGGTCGACACGAGCGATGCCTGGATCGTGCAGCGCACGGGCATCCGCGAGCGCCGCATCGCCGCCCCCGAGGAGGCCACGTCCGACATGGCGCTGCACGCGGCGCGCGCGGCGCTCGCGGACGCATCGCTGCGGGCCGAGGACCTCGACGCCATCGTCGTCGCCACCATGCTCGGCGACAGGCTCGTGCCGTCGACGGCCGCCCTGGTCCAGGCCGCCCTCGGGGCTCCGCACGCCGCCGCATTCGATGTGGGCGCGGCCTGCACCGGATTCGTCTACGCGCTCGCCGTGGGAGCCTCCTGCGTCAAGAGCGGGCTCTTCCGCAACGTGCTCGTCATCGGCAGCGAGTGCAACTCGCGCATCGTCGACTGGACCGACCGCAACACGTGCATTCTCTTCGGGGACGGCGCCGGCGCGGCGGTGCTGGCGGCGGCCGACGGCGGCGAGGGCTCCGACATCCTCGACGTCGAGCTGGGCTGCGACGGGGCCAAGGCCGGCCTGATCACGATCGAGGCCGGCGGCACGCGGCTCCCGGCGACCCCGGACACCGCGGCGGGCGGGCGGCACCTCCTGCGCATGAACGGCCGCGAGGTCTTCAAGTTCGCCGTCAACATCATGTGCCACATGCTCGTGGACATGTGCCGGCGGAACGGCATCGCCCTGGACGACATCGCCCTGTGCATCCCCCACCAGGTCAACTACCGAGTCATCGAGGCGTGCTGCGAGCGGGTGCCGCTGCCGCTGGGCCGCTTCTACCTGAACATCGACCGCTGCGGCAACACGTCGGCGGCATCGATTCCCATAGCGCTGGACGAGGCCGTCCGCGCGGGCCGCCTGGCGCGGGGCGACCTCGTCTGCATCCTCGGCTTCGGCGCGGGCATGACATGGGGCTCCGCGCTGGTGCGCTGGTAAGGAGGACGCGCGATGAGCTCCCGCACGGCCGCGCTTTTCCCCGGGCAGGGGGCCCAGTACGTCGGGATGGCCGCCGACCTGATCGAGCGCATGCCCGAGGTCGCGCGCCTGTTCGCGCGCGGCAGCGAGCTCGCCGGCCGCGACCTGGCCGCCCTCGTCAGGAACGGCCCCGAGGACGTGCTCTCCCGGACGGACGTGAGCCAGCCGGCGATCTTCCTCCACAGCATGGCCGTCCTGATGGCGATCGAGGCCCGCCGCGGGGAGCCGCTCGCGGCGGATTTCGCCTGCGGCCTCAGCCTGGGCGAGTACTCGGCGCTCGTGTTCGCCGGGGCCATCGACATGGAGGAGGCGCTGGAGGTCGTGGCGGTCCGCGGCCGCTGCATGCAGGAGGCCGCCGAGGCCGGCACGGGCGGCATGGTGTCCCTGATGGGGCTCGAGCTCCCGCAGGTCGAGGCGCTCGTCGCCGAGGCCCGCGGCGGCGATGTCCTCGCCGTCTCGAACTGGAACTCGCCGCTCCAGGTGGTCGTGTCGGGGCAGGAGGCCGCGCTTGCCCGCATCGAGGCCCTCGCCCCGGCCCGGGGGGCGCGCAGGGTCATGCGGCTCAACGTCGCGGGCGCCTTCCACTCCCCCCTCATGGCGCCGGCCGCGGAGCGGCTGCGGCCCCGCCTCGAGCGGTTGACGATTCGCAGTCCTCGGGTACCATTTATTCCTAATCGAGCGGGGCGCCCCGTGGGCGATCCCGCCGAGATCAGGCGCCTTCTCATCGAGCAGGTGACGGGCGCGGTGTTGTGGACTCCGACGGTGCAGTACCTGTCGGACGCCGGTGTGGCGCAGGCGATCGAGGCCGGACCGGGCCGCGTGGTGGCGGGGCTGGTCAAAGGCGTCACGCGCGCGCTGGCGGTGACGCCGGCGGCGACGTGGGCCGATGCGGAGGCTTTCGCCGCCCGGCCCCGGTGAGGTTTCTGGAAGCTGCAGGAGAGTGCGCGAATGACGAAAGAGGAGATCGAGAGTCAGGTACGAGAGATCATCGTCGAGAAGTTCCAGGTGGCGCCCGAGAAGGTCACCGTCGATGCCAAGCTCGACGCCGACCTCGGCGCCGACTCGCTGGACCTCGTGGATCTCATGATGATCCTCGAGGACAAGTTCAGCCTCGAGATTTCCGACGACCAGGCCGAGAAGATCAAGACCGTCGGGGATGTGATCGCCTATATTCTCGAGCAGAACAAGGAATAGGAAAGGCACGTGCGGCAGGGCTGCCGGCGGCGGCGCTGCCGCACTGCGTTTCCGCTGAGACGCCGCGTTCCGGCGCGGCGATGCGGAGGAGACGGGGCGGATGCGGCGCGTAGCGATCACGGGACTGGGCGCGATCACGCCGATCGGCGTCGGCGCTGAGGCCTTCTGGCAGGGCATCGTCGAAGGTCGTTCGGGGGGCCGGGAGATCCGGAGCTTCGACCATTCCCAGTTCCCCGTGCACTTCGCCTGCGAGGTCATCGACTTCAACCCCGATCCGGTCATCGACAAGCGCGAGCAGCAGCGCCTTGACCGCTTCTGCCAGTTCGCGCTGTGCGTGTCGGACGAGGCCATCGCGGACGCCGCGCTGCCGCTCGACGCGGTCGGCCGCGAGCGGGTCGGCTGCATCTTCGCCTCCGGCATCGGCGGCATCAAGGAAATCGAGGAGGTGCACACCAAGCTCCTCGAGAAGGGTCCGCGCGGCGTGAGCCCGTTCCTGGTTCCCAAGATGATGACGAACGCCGCCGCCGGGCAGATCGCCATCAAGTTCGGCCTCCGGGGCCCGAACTTCGCCGCCACGTCGGCGTGCGCATCCGGCAACCACGCGATCATAGTCGCGTACCTGCTCGTCAAGTGGGGCGAGGCGGATGCCATGGTCGCGGGCGGCGCCGAGGCCGCCGTCACGGCGCTGGGCCTGGGCGGCTT
>DHGK01000404.1:0-8021 GCA_002402755.1 Planctomycetes bacterium UBA4800 | reverse complement strand
GATGCCTACCACATCACGGCCCCGCTCGGCGACGGCTCCATGGCCGCGGCGTGCATGCGCAATGCGGTGCACAGCGCCGGCATCCGTCCCGAGGACATCGACTACATCAACGCGCACGGGACGAGCACCGACCTCAACGACTCCGGCGAGACCAAGGCCATCAAGGCCGTCTTCGGCCCGCACGCCCGGAAGCTCGCCGTGAGCTCCACCAAGAGCCAGATCGGCCACCTCCTGGGCGCGTCCGGCGCCGTCGAGGCCGTCGCCACGGCGCTCGCGATCAAGCACCAGATCGCGCCGCCGACGATCAACTACCTGACGCCCGACCCGGAGTGCGACCTGGACTACGTCCCCAACGAGGCCCGTCCGATGCCGATCCGGCACGCGCTGTCGAACTCCTTCGGCTTCGGCGGCCACAACGCGACGCTGACGTTCCGGAAGGTGTGACCGGCCTCGCGCGAGCGTCCGTGGGCCTTTCGGAAGAGCCGCGCGGCGCGCCGTACGGCCCCCCGCACGCTGTTTCCCGGTTTCCCTGCGCGTGACAAATTTTGTCGCTTGACGGCGCTGCGCGGCCGTTCTACTCTTCTGTGAGCCTCGGGTGCGACACCCGGCGGGGTTCCGTCGCACGAGGGTTGCTTGGGTCTGAAATGATCGAGGGGTTCCGCCGGCCGCACGCGCTCCCCGGCGGTCTTGCCGCGGGACGCGCCCGGCGATCCCGCCGCGCGACGACGACAACTGTTGACCGGAAGTCGGACGGGCAAAGGGTCCCATGGTGTGATCGGTTCGAGTGTTGGTGGTCCGCCGACTTCCGGTTGTTTCTCTCTCTTCTCGGGCGTACAAGGCGGAACGTGCCGGGGGCAGGGGGATAGGCCGAAGGGCCTATCTCTCTCAATGTGCCCCCAACCCACGTTCCATGGCAATGCCTCATTGCCGAGGGCCGGCTTCGCAAGAAGCAGGCCCTTTTTTTCGGCCGTCGTCCCCGCGCGGACTCAGTCCTCCGGGTGCGCGATCCTCCGGAAATACTCCTTGTAGTTGAAGGCCGGGCTGCGCAGCTCCGTGTGGCACTCCAGGCACCCTTCCTCGCCTCCGCGCTCGATCGACCTGGTCTCGTTGTCCTCCACGTGCTGCGCGCCCGGGCCGTGACAGCACTCGCACCCCACGCCCCCGAACTCCGGCGTCACCGCCGCGCTCGTGAACCCGCCCTCGTAGTGGTAGCCCACGGTATGGCAGGACAGGCACTCGGGATCCACGTGGCTCTTGATGTCCTTGAGCGTGTCGAGCGCCTTGGCGTGCATGCTCTTCTCGAAGATCTTGTAGGCCTTCGCGTGACACTCGGCGCAGCGCGCGCTGCCCGTGAAGAGGCCCCGGGGGTGCGGCTTCCGCTCCGGGGCGATGCGCGTGTCCTCGAGCGCCAGCATCCCCTGGTAGTCCTTGATGAGCTGCACCACGTTGGGATTGGCCGCCAGCGTCTCGCCGAGCGCCTCCTTGATGAACTCGTACGTCCAGCCGCCGCCGTCCTCCCGCGACAGGCGCAGGGCGCACCCGTACTTGCCCCACACGCCGGGCGCGACGAGGAGCGCGCCGCCGACCTTCTCCGGCGCCGTGGGATCCTCCTGCCCCACGCCGGCGACGACGATATCGAAGAACCCGAGCTCCCGGGCCCACGCCCTCGCCTCCGGCAGCGCGGCGTGCGCGACGAGCACCCGGCAGTCGTGGCCCGCCGCCTGCGCCGCGAGCGCCATCCCGGCCGCACGCGGCGCCTCGCAGGCGACGCCGGTCATGCCGCTCACGAGCTCCGGATCGACCAGGCCGGTCACGAACACCTTCACGCCCTTGGCGTCGATCGTTCGAAACGGCCGGATGACGTCCGCCAGTTCCTCGACCTTGAGGTTTGCGATGACGATCGGGACTTCCCGGCGGTTGATGAGCTCTCCCGCGACGAACCCGCCCCCGAGCGCGAGGTCGCGCTCTCCCAGGCACACCGCATCGAAGCCGGCGAGGAGGTAGATCTCCAGGATCGTCATGAACTTGAGCTCGGACTGCCGGCTCGGCTCCTTGACGAGATTCCCGAGATCGACGTTGACGAGCGCGCCGCCCGACTTCTGCCTGAGGTCGGCCAGGAAGGTCGCGCGGCGGGCAAGCCCTCCGATCATGCCCTCGGAGCAGCCGCACGGCGTGAGATACCCCTGAAGCTCGCCGCCGTAGACCAGCGTCACGCTCTTGCGCGCGGCCGGCGCCTCGGCCTTCGCCGGGGCGGGCGGCACGGGCGCCGGCGGCGTCGCCGCGGCCGCGGCGGCGCCGGTTCCGGTCTCCGACGCCGGCGCCGCGGCCGGCCGCGGATCGCTGCCGCAGCCCGCGTTCAGCACACACATCGCGAGCGCCGCGCACAGAGCGCGAACCATGCGTTCCTCCTTTGCGCGGCGTGCACGCCGCCGTCGCGCCAGCCTCACGGCGTGACGAGCACCTTCATCGGATTTCCGACGCGGTTCTTCACGTTCATGATGGCGTCCTCAAGCGCGCTCAGCTTGACGATGCTCGATGCCAGGCTCTTCACATCGACGAGCTTGTTCCCGATCGCATCGAGCGCGGGCGGCCAGGTGAGCGGCGCGAGCCACGAGAACTGCACGGTCTTGTCCCAGAGAATCGACTTCAGCGCCGGCACCCTGATGACCGCATCGTCGGCCGGCAGCCCGAAGAAGACGAGGCGCGCCCTGCGGCCGGAGATCTCGAACGCCATCTCCATGGCGTCGACCGAGCCCGTCGGGGTCACGACCGCGTCGGCGAACTGGCCGTCGCTTATGTCGGCGATCGTCGCCTTGAGATCCTTGACGTAGTACGGCGACGAGGGCTCCGCGGTGTTGCAGACCAGATCCACGCCCGTCTTCTTGGCGACATCGAGCCGGTAGTCGTCGCCCTTCGCGCCCACCAGCACGACCTTGCCCGCGCCCGAGCTCTTGACGAGCTGCGCCATCATCGTGCCGATCGGGCCCGGGCCGAGCACGACGCAGATGTCGCCGAGCTGGACGCCCATGCGCTTGACGCCGTGGACCGCGCAGGCGAGCGGCTCGGTCATGGCCGCCTCCTCGTAGGAGACGTTCGCCGGGATCTTGTGCAGCCCCGTGTAGTGCGAGACGCAGTACTCCGCGAACCCGCCGTTGGCGGAGACGCCCAGCACGGCCTTCTTCTCGCAGAGGTTCACCTGCCCCTTCTTGCAGACGCGGCAGGCGTTGCAGTACTGGACGGGGTCGACCGTGACGCGGTCGCCGGGCGCGAAGAGCCCGAGACGCGCCGGGATCTCGCCGACCGCCGCGACCTCGCCGCTGAACTCGTGCCCGAGAATGAGCGGCCCCTTCCCGGTCGGCGTCTCGAGCGAACTGTTCCCGAGATAGTAGGCGACGTCCGAGCCGCAGATGCCGCAGGCCTTCACGCGGACGAGCACCTGCTCGGGGCTCACCGCCGGCACCGGCACCTCCTCAAGCTTCATCTTCTTCGGCTCGTAAAAAACCTGCGCGCGCATTTTCTTGTCGGCCATGGTATCTCCTCTCTACCGCATGTACTTCCGCAGGAACGCGACCGCCTTCTCCGTGACTTCCCACGCCTCCGGCCAGAAGCACAGGTCGATCGTCCACCACTTCCCCACGTAGCCGCCCTCGGCCTCGAGCGCCGGCAGCACCCGGCCGAAGTCGATCTTGCCCTCGCCGAACGGCCGGTGGGTGCTCGTCTCATCGCCGTGGAGCGTGCCGTCGGAGTCGATCACGTGCACATGGTTGATCTTCCCCCGCAGGAGCTTGATGAACTCCTCGACGCCGCCCTTGAGCGTCTCCTTGGCGCCGTGCTGGCGCGCACCGACCACGGCGCACATGTAGGCGTGGCAGGTGTCGAACAGCACGCCGAAGTTCGGGTGCCCGACCTCCTCGGCCAGGCGCGCGATCTCGCTGGGCTTGTTGAAGACGAAGCCCGGCTCGAACTCGTAGACAACCTTGACGCCGTAGCCCTCCGCGAGCTCGGCGCAGCGCTTCCACATGGCGACGATGCGGTCCCAGACCGCCGTGCGCTCGGCGCCGTCGTACTTGTTCGGCGGATCGACGCAGTCCACACGGATCGCGTCGGCGCCCAGGTCGAGGCACAGTTGCACGTTCTTCTTGAAGAGCTTGAAGTAGGCGTCGTTCTCCAGGGCTTGCGTCGTCCCGGGTCCCGGCGTGCTCCAGAAATCGGCGGCCACGCCCGAAATCCCCAGGCCGTGGGCGCGGAGCAGGCCCGCCACGCGCTTCCGGTCGTCGTCCATGGGGTAGTCGTCCGGGTGAATATGCGGCCGGAACGCGCCGACCTCGACGCCGTCCAGGCCGAGCTGCGCGACGCGCCGGACGACCGTGTCGAACGGAACCGGGTTGTTCTGATACGGGCCGAATGCGTAGGCCCACGTACCGATCGAGATCTTCTTGGCCATGCGTTCTCTCCTTTGGCAACGCCGCGATGCCGCGCGGAACCTCCCGCCCGCGCACGCCGCACGGGCGGCCCGTAACTATTTGAACAGCAAAAAGGGCCTTCCCGCAAGAGGGCCGCGCGCCCGCGGGCGCAAAATCGGCGGGGCCGCGTTCCGCCCCGGCGCGCGGCGCCGCCGCCCCCACTTTACAGGCGCTCCGGGAGCGGCGAGAATAAGCCTCCGGCGCGGCCGGCCGCGCCGGGCCCGGGGAGCGCAGCGCCCGGGCAGTCCCGGAAGGAGCACCGCATGTCGTTCGCGAACCGCGATTTTCTCGGGCTTGCCGACTACGCGCCGGACGAAGTCCGCTTCCTCATCGGGCGGGCGCTCGACGCCAAGCGCGGCAAGCGGCTCCCATCGCTCGCCGGCAAGACGCTCGCGGCGATCTTCTTCAATCCCTCGCTCCGCACGCGGCTCTCGTTCCAGATCGCAATGGACCGCCTCGGCGGCCGCGCGATTCTCGTCAACGCCGGGAGCGAGGTGTGGGCGATCGAGTACGGCGACGGCGCCGTCATGGACGGCGACACGAGCGAGCACGTGAAGGAGGCCGCGCGCGTCCTGGACCGCTACGTCGACGCGCTGGCCATCCGCGCGTTCCCGCAGTTCAAGTCGTGGGACCGCGACCGCGAGGACGTCGTGATCCGGTCGTTCGCCCGCGAGGCCAAGGTGCCGGTCATCAACATGGAATCGGCGATCGAGCACCCCTGCCAGGGGCTGGCGGACGCCGTGACCATCGCCGAGCGCCTCGGCGAGACCAAGGGGCGCCCGTTCTGCCTCACGTGGGCGTGGCACCCGAAGGCGCTGCCGCTTGCCGTCCCGCACTCGGCGCTCCTCGCCGCCGCGCATCTCGGCATGGAGGTACGCCTCGCCTGCCCGCCGGGCTACGAGCCGGATCCCGACGTTCTGGGGAAGGTCAAGACGCTTGCCGCCGACAGCGGCGGCGGATTCCAGACCTTCCACGACCAGGCCAAGGCGATCAAGGGCGCCCGGGTCGTCTACGCCAAGAGCTGGGCGAGCATCGCCCGCTGGGGCGACGCGGAGGCCGAGAAGGCCGCGCGCAAGGACCTGCGGGCCTGGCAGGTCACGGGAAAGTCCATGCGGACGACCGCCGATGGGTTCTTCATGCACTGCCTGCCCGTCAGGCGCAACGTGGTCGTGGCGGACGAGGTCCTCGACGGGCCGGCGTGCGCGGTCTACGACGAGGCCGAGAATCGCATATGGGCGCAGATGGCGGTCCTGAGCGCCGTCGTCGGAAGGTAGGGCCCGGCATGGCCGCGCGCGTGCCGCGACGCGAGACGGGCGCTCTGCGCGCCGGACATCGCGCCCTGTGCGAAGGCGCCCCCGAGCGGGCGCTCTCGTGCGCGGAGGCCCTCGTTCTCGCCCGCCCGAAATCGATACGCGGCGCGTGCCTGAAAGCGCTCGCGCTCCACGACCTCGACCGCTCCGATGAGGCGATCCGGGCGCTCGATCAGGCTGCGGCCCTCGACTCCTCGCACCACCTGCCCCCCCTCCTTCAGGCGGTGATCCGCCACGACCTCGGGCAGTGGGAGGCGGCCGCGCGCGCCATCGCGGCTCTGAAGCCGCTCACGGATGACGCCGACTTCGTCGCCACGGGGATGGAACGTCTGATCCTCGCTCGCACGGGCGAGCGCCCGCCCGACTGGAGCGCCTTCGGCGCGTGTCCGAGCATGTACAACGGCTTCGTCGGGCCGCGCGTTCTCCTGTACGTCGAGGAGCAAGTCCTCGCGCGGCGCGAGTCGCTCGACCTGCGGCGCTGCCGCTGGGCGCGTCCCGCGGAGGACGCGATCGGGCCGCCGCGCCCGCGGTCCTGGCGGACCGGTCTTGCGTTCGCGGCGCTCAGGATTCCCGTCCTCGTCCTCTACCGCCTGCTCGGGCGCCCGGTGATGCCCTTCCGCGCCGAGGAGGCCTATCTGCGGGGCGACCTGGCGGCCGCCCGCGCGATCGTCACGGCCGACCGCGCGTACAAGCGCAGCGAGCACCTCAGGGAATGCGCGGCGTTCCTGAGCATGGATCTTGAGGACTGGCAGGCGTGCCTCAACCTCCTGCCGCCGCGCGCCGAACCGCCCGATCCCTCCATCGAGTACGCGCGCGGCTGCTGCTCCCTGCACATGGGCAAGTGGCCCCCGGCCGAGGACGCGTTCGCGCACGCGACCTCGCAGCCGCTCGGCTGGTACTACCTGGGGCTCTGCCGCGCCGCCCGCGACAAGCCCAGGGAGGCGGTCCGCGCCTTCGAGCGCGAGTTCAGGCGCAACGACCTGGACCTGGCCGAGCGGATCCACATCGCCTGCGCGGCGCTTCGGGGCGCGCGGGCGGCTACGCCTGCCTGACCTCCGCGAGCGCCGTCGCGAGGCGGTCGATGTCGGCGTCCGTGTGCGCGGCCGACACCTGGATCCGCAGGCGCGCGGCACCCTCGGGCACGACGGGGAAACCGAAGCCGGTGACGAAGATGCCCTTCTCCAGGAGGGCGTTGCTCATCGCGATCGCGCGCGCCGTGTCCCCGACGATGATCGGGATGATCGCCGTCGGGCTCTCGAGCATCGTGAAGCCGAGGGCCGCCAGGCGGCTCCGCACCTTGCGGACGTTCTCGCGAAGCCGCGCGACCCGCCCGGGATCGTTCATGAGGACATCGACCGCGGCGCGCGCGCTCGCCGCCACCGTGGGCGGCAGCGCGTTCGAGAAGAGCTGCGGCCGCGACTTCTGGACGAGGTAGTCGATGAGCTCGCGCGAGGAGGCCACGAATCCGCCCGCGGCGCCGCCCAGCGCCTTGCCGAGCGTGCTCGTGATGATGTCGATCTTCCCCAGGAGGCCGAAGTGCTCGGCCGTGCCGCGGCCGCGCTCGCCCATGACGCCGGTCCCGTGCGAGTCGTCGACGATCAGGACGGCGTCGTGCTTCTCGGCCAGCTCGACCAGGTCGGGAAGCGGCGCGACATCGCCTTCCATGCTGAAGACGCCGTCGGTGAGGATCAGACGGCGGCGCTTCTCGCGCAACTCCCCGAGCTGCGCCGCCAGGCTCGCCATGTCGCCGTGCGCGTAGACGCGCCGCTCGGTGTTCTTGGCCAGCCGGCAGCCGTCGATGATGCTCGCGTGGTTGAGCGCGTCCGAGATGATCGCATCGGCCGGGCCGGCGAGCGTCGGGATCAGGCCCTCGTTGGCGGTCCAGCAGCTCACGTACGTGAGCGCGGCCTCGCAGCCCACCAGCCGCGCGAGCGCATCCTCAAGCTCGCGGTGAATCGTGAACGTGCCGCAGATGAAGCGCACCGAGGCGGTCCCCGCGCCGAAGCGGGCGATGCCCTCGACGCCGGCCGTCCGGACCTCGGGGTGATCGGAGAGGCCCAGGTAGTTGTTGCTGCTGAAGACGAGGACCCGGCCACGGCCTTCCATCTCGACCGACGGCGCCATGGGCGAGTCCAGGTGCCGCAGCTCCTTGTACGTGCCCGCGCGCTTGAGCGACGCGAGCTCCTCGCCGAGAACCTCCCGGAGGCGCGCGTTCATGTCACTGCTCCTTCGTCTCTCCGTTCAGGAC
>DHGK01000413.1:26485-29471 GCA_002402755.1 Planctomycetes bacterium UBA4800 | reverse complement strand
ATGACGAGCGTGGTCCCGTGCTCCTTGTTCATCCGCCACAGGAGCGCGAGGATGCGCGCGCTCGTCGCCGTGTCCAGGTTGCCCGTCGGCTCGTCGCAGAAGACGATCTCGGGCTGCGCGATGAGCGCGCGGGCGATGGCGGCGCGCTGCTTCTCGCCGCCGGACAGCTCGTGCGGCCGGGCGTGCGCGCGCGCATCGATGCCGACCTCCGCGAGCAGGTCCGCCGCGCGCCGCCTGATCGCGGCCTTGCCGCGGAACCACTCGCGCGGGCCGGCGCGCATGAGAAGCGGCAGCGCCACGTTCTCCGCGACGTCCAGGTCGGGGAGCAGGTGGTACATCTGGAAGACGAAGCCGAACAGCCGGTTTCTGATCCAGGCCTGCGCCGACCCGGGCAGGGCCGTCAGGTCGGCGCCCCGGAAGCGCGCCTCCCTGCCGCCGTAGCGCACCTCGCCCGCGCCGGGTTCGTCGAGGAGCCCGAGGATGTTGAGGAGCGTGCTCTTGCCCACGCCCGACGGGCCGACGATGGCGAGGATCTCGCCCCCGTGCACGTCGAGCGAGATGCCCTTGAGCACCTCGGCCTCGCGGCCGGGCGCGTAGCACTTGACGATGTTTCTGCCCGCCAGTATCGGTGTCATTCGGAGTGGATCGCCGCGATGGGGTCCTGCCGCGCGGCCCAGAGGGCCGGGAGCAGGCTTCCCAGGAAGCCGCCGAACACGGTGAAACCGCTGATCATGATCAGATCCCAGAGCTTGATCGCGACGGGGATCCTGTCCATGTAGTAGATGTCGGGGGGGAAGAGCCGCCACTCGGTCCAGGCGTAGATCACATCGTGGATCGCGTTGATGTGCTCGCAGAACGCCAGACCGCTCAGGAATCCGAACACGAGCCCCGCGACGCAGATCGCGCCCCCGTGGAGTATGAACACGCTGAACACGTGGCTGCTCAGCGAGCCGACGGCCTTGAGGATGCCGATGTCGCGGCGCTTCTCGATGATGGTGAGGGTGAGGATCAGGAAGATGATGGCGCCGACGAAGGCATCGACGATGCCGATGATGAGCGTGACGATGCCCTTCTCGACCTCGACGGCCCGGAGCAGGTTGCGCTTGCGCCCCTCCCACGATTCGGTGTAGGGCCGGAAGAGGCCGACGCGCGCCGGCGCGCCGAGGATCCGCTGGACGTAGCGCGGAAGGATCTCGTGCTCGATCGTCCGGCTCGTCGGCCCCATGAGGCTCCGGTAGTCCCGGAGCGCCACTTGGATGCCCGACACGCGCCAGCCGCCGGCAGCGAAGTTGTCGGCGTCCGGCAGCTCCGGGTCGTACAGGTCGGCGAACTCGCAGGCGGCGCCGAGCGGCATGTAGAGGGACCGCCGGTCGTTCTCGAACAGCCCCGTGTGGAACGCGCCGACGACGAGGAACTCGCCCGTCCTGAGCTCGCCCTTCTGGGGCGAGTAGGTCGTGAGCTGGATGACCGAGCCGAAGCTCGCGAGCCGGCCGGGGCCGATGATGGCCTGGATGCCGAGGATGACGGGCGGCGGCAGCTTCTTCTCCCAGAGCGCGGCCTTTTCGGGCGCGTACCGCACGTACTGCTCCTTGTGCGCCTGCCAGATCCGATCGCGGTGCGCGGCGCCGAAGAGCCGCCCGATCTCGTCCTTCGTGAACGGCGCACGGTCCTCGGGCCGGGTGATGGGCTTGTCCTCGTTGCGGAGGATCTGCGCGAGCTCCTCGTCGCGCAGGAGGTAGCGGGCGAACTTGCCGACGTCGGCCTCCCTCGCGGGGTCGACGCCCTTGACGAGCAGGTAGTCCGTGAGCGGCCCGGCATAGGTCTGGGCCTGGAACATCGCCATGGTTTCGACGTACGGCGCGACGCCGGTCACCTGGGGGAGCTTGGCGATCTCGGCGCCGATCTCCTCGAAGAACGGCAGGTTCATGGGCTTCACGGTCGTGACGATGAGGTCGGCGCTCGTGCCCCTGACCATGTCGCGCATCTGGTCGCCGAAGCCCTGAAACACGGAGCGCACGACGATGAGCGTGAAGACCGCGAGCACGACCGCCACGACCGCGGCGCCGGACATGATCCAGCGGGCGAGGAGATAACGGCGTGCGATGAACAGGAGATACATGGCTGCTCCGCGCGGTGTCGGTGTATGATAGTACGCGGCGCGCCGCGCACGGGCGCGCTCCCCCGCCGGCGGCGTGCGCCGGGCCGGGTCGAGCGACCCACGATAGTACGTGCGCGGAAGGCCCCGCGCAAGGGCGGGCATTGCTGGGTGCGAAGGACGGCGATCGCATGGAGAACCGACCGGATGGTCGCGGGCACCGGTTTCGCCCGCGGGAGCGGCTGCACACGAAGGCGGAGTTCACGGGGCTCTTCGAGCGCGGCGTGCGGTTCTCGGCCTGCGGCATCACGTTCAGGTACCTGCGCACCGGCGGCGCCGCGAGCCGCCTGGGGGTGGCCGTCGGACGGCGCAACGGCAATGCCGTGGCGCGGAACCGGATCCGGCGGCTGCTCAAGGAAGGCTTCCGCCTGAGCAAGCACCGCCTGCCCTGCGCCGTCGACGTCGTCGCCATGCCGGTTCCGTCGATCGCGCTGACGCTGGAGCGCTCGCTGCGGGCGTTCGGCGCCTTCGCGCGGGCGCTGGGCGAGGAGCGGCCGTGAGCGGCCTCGCCGTCCGCGCCCTGGTCGGCCTGGTGCGCCTGTACCAGTGGGCGCTGCGGCCGGTGTTCAGCCGCCTGCCGGCCGTGTGCCGCTTCTACCCGAGCTGCTCGGAGTACTGCATCGAGGCCCTGCGGCGCAAGGGCGTCGTCAGGGGGTGCCTGCTCACCGCGTGGCGGATCCTCAGGTGCAACCCCTTCGGGAAAGGCGGCTTCGACCCCGTGCCGTAGCGCGGGGCGATTCACCGCCGATGCGCGGCGTCCTCGTGCCTTTGCGGCATCGTCCTTCTGTCGTCTCCCCTCACGTTATCGGAACCGTTCACGGTTTTCTCGCC
>DHGK01000413.1:23239-26480 GCA_002402755.1 Planctomycetes bacterium UBA4800 | reverse complement strand
CAGAGAGCACAGAGAAGAAAACGGAGAAGGACCGCCGCACTTGACACGGCGCCGCGTAACGTCTCACGTTCCGTTCTCCGTGCACTCTGTCTTCTCTGTGGTGAGTCAGAACGAGCACCGCGAAGGACGCCGGAATGTGATGGACTGAAGGCGGAGATTCGCGTGTTCGGGATGCCCTGTGAACGGTTACCGTTATCGGAACCGCGCGGAACATAAACTATAGTTCGTAATTTATGTTCTCTAAAGTCCCGCGCCGGCGCTGCCGAAACATCCGGTAACGCGCACGCCGTGCAATCGCGGTCGGCGGGCGGCTCCTGGCGGCGGCCGACATCGCCGGGAGCCGGCGCCGCGCAACAGAGAGGATCGCCTTGCCGCACGCAACGATGATGGCCGACACGAAGTCACGCTTCAGTTTCTCGGCGCCCCGCAAGCTCTACCGCATCGGCGAGATCATGCGCTCGACCGGGCTCTCGCGGCAGACGTTGCACAACTACACGGTGTTCGGCCTGATCACGGAAGAGGAGCGCACGGAGTCGGGCCACCGGCTCTACGGCGAGGATGTGTTTCCCCGCCTGAGCCGCATCGAGGAGCTGAAGAGCCAGCGCAAGACCCTCAGGGAGATCAGGCTCCTGCTGGGAGCGGAGACGCGCTGACGAGTCGAGCGTCGTTCCCGCTCCTCGCGCGCCACGATCGGCCGGTGCCGACCCCGATGCGTGCGCCGGCAGGCCGTCGCGCCGCCTCCTTGGGCCTGGCGATGCGCCGTGAAACACCCTCCAACCGCCGCAGCCTGCGGCTGTCGTAGTCGACTTTTTCGGACTCACCATCACAGACGACACTATGTATAGCGGTTGCATGGTCCGATAATCACGATACTTAGACATTGGCTTAAAATCCTGTCAGTTGCCATTGAATGGAGTTTACAGAACATAAACTACGTTTTATATTGTTGCTTCCTTGTCCGGCCGTACCGGTTCGGTGCGGGCGGACTTGCTCGGTCGTCGAGACCCGCGGACTCGGCGGCGGGCGACCGCAGGCAGGGCGCGATCGAGGAGCGCTCGCCCCGGCGGCGGAAGGACGCCCTTGAAGAGGGGTGAAGAGAGAGAGAAAAGTAGATCGCCGGCGGAGGCCCGAGAGGAGAGGGCTTGCCGCGGGAGCCTTGGGCCTCCGCGCCGGCGGTCGCGCGCCCGCGACGGCGCGGGCGCGGCCGGCGGTCGATGACGAGCCCGCGCGGCGGCGGCGCGACGAGGTCGCGCTGAACGCCGCGCTTCCGTGCGCAGACACCGGGAGGACTCAGGGCGATGGTTTCCCGTACCACGGCCTTGGCTGAGGAGCTGGCGCTCGCGCGGCCGAGTCCCGCGGACCTCGAGGAGCTCTTTTCCGCGCTCGGCAGCGCCACCGAGGCCCTCAGACAGTCCCACGACGAGCTGGGGACGAGGGTCAAGTACCTGGAGCGGCAGATCGTCCAGAAGGACCGGGCGCTGGAGCGCAAGCGGCGCCTCGAGGCGCTCGGGAAGATCGCCGCGGGCGTCGCGCACGAGATCCGGAATCCGCTCGGGTCGCTCTCGCTGTACCTCGATCTTCTCGAGCAGGAAGGGGGCCGGCGGGAACGCGCCCTGGAGCTGATCGCGTCCATGCGCAAGGGCGTGGCGCTGCTCTCGGCCACGGTCAACGACATCCTCACGTTCACGGAGCCGGGGCGCGCTCGCCCCGCGGACTGCGATGTCGTCGCGTTGCTCGATGAATCCGCCGCCCTGGCCCGCGGGGAAGGCTCCGATGCCGTTCTCATCGTGCGCGGCTACCCCAGGGAACGCCGCATCGCACGCGCCGACCCCGACTGGGTCAAGCGCATCTTCCTCAATGTGATCAGAAACGCCTATCAGGCCATGCCGCACGGCGGCGAGCTGCGCCTGGGCGTCAGGTACGGCAACGCCGTGACGGTCCGCATTCGCGACACGGGGCCCGGCATCGCGCCCGACGGCCTGGAGAAGGCGTTCATGCCGTTCTGGAGCATGCGGGAGGGGGGCACCGGCCTCGGGCTCTCGATCGTGCACAGCCTGGTCGAGCGGAGCCAGGGCAGGATCGAGCTCGCGAACCACCCCGCGGGCGGCCTGGAGGCGCGGATCGCCTTGCCCTGGGAGCTCAAGGAGGACGGAGAGTGACCGCAGCGGCGCGAATCCTGGTCGTCGACGACGACGCGCTGATGCGCGACTCGCTGACGCAGACCCTGGCGGGGGCCGGGTACGATGTCGTGACCGCGCCGTCCGGCCGGCACGGGCTGGACGAGGCCGGCCGCGGCGCATTCGACCTCGTGCTCACGGATCTCAAGATGCCGAACATGACCGGCATCGAGATGCTCCGGGAGCTGCGGCGCCAGGGCGACGAGACCCCGGTGATCCTGCTCACGGCCTACGCGACGATCGACACCGCGGTGTCGGCCATGAAGGGCGGCGCCGCGGACTACCTCACCAAGCCGTTCCAGCGCGACACGATCCTCGTCGCGGTCGAGAGGACCCTGGACCGCGAGCGTCTCAGGCGCGAGAACGCGTTCTTCAGGAGCGAAGCGGGGCGCGAGGATCCGTCGCGGCCGATCATCGGCGCGAGCCGCGCGCTCGAGGACGCGCTCGGCCTCGCCGGCAAGTACGCGCCGAGCGCGGGAACGGTCCTGATCCGCGGGGAGAGCGGCACGGGCAAGGAGCTCTTCGCGCGGCTGCTCCACCAGCGCGGCCCGCGGCACGGGAAGCCGTTTCTGAGCGTCAACTGCGCCGCCCTCTCGGCAGGGCTTCTGGAGAGCGAGCTCTTCGGGCACGAGAAGGGCGCGTTCACCGGCGCCGACCGGCGCAGCATCGGCCGGTTCGAGATCGCCGATGGCGGCACGCTGCTCCTGGACGAGGTGAGCGAGATCGACACGCGCCTCCAGGCCAAGCTGCTCCGGGTCCTCCAGGAGAAGGAGTTCGAGCGCGTGGGCAACCCGCGCACGATCCGGGTCGACGTCCGCGTCATCGCGACGACCAACCGGAACCTCGAGAACGAGACCGCGGCGGGCCGCTTCCGCGAGGATCTGTACTTCCGGCTCAGCCGGCTCGTCCTCGACGTCCCGCCGCTTCGCGAGCGCACGGAGGACATCCCGCTGCTCGCGGCCCACTTCCTGGCGCGCGCGGCGCAGCGCAACGGCGGCCCCCCGCGGCGCCTGGCTCCCGGCGCGGCGGAGGCGCTCGCGGCGTACTCCTGGCCCGGGAACGTC
>DHGK01000413.1:0-23184 GCA_002402755.1 Planctomycetes bacterium UBA4800 | reverse complement strand
CGTCCGAGGGCTTCGCGGCCAGGCCCATGGAGGAAATCGAGCGGGCGCACATCGCGGCCACGCTCAGGCATACCTGCTGGCACCAGAAGCGGGCGGCCGAGCTGCTCGGCATCGGCGTCAGGACGCTCAGGGAGAAGGTGAAGCGGTGGAACCTCAGGCAGGACAACTAGCCCCTGCCGTGCGGGACGGATTTCGCCCCCGGGGGAGAATTTCGCCGCGGGCGCGCGCCGCTCTCCGCGCGCCGCGGCCCCGCGGTCTCGTTCCCGGCGCGCCGGCGGCGGCGCGCGGATGGGCACGAGGTTTGCATGGGGCAGCGCATCGCCGCGCGGCGGCAGGGGCGCGAAGCGCGGGACGCGGCCGGGCGCACGGGCGCTCCGGCGTCTCGCGGCGCGCGCAGGGAAGAACGCGATGATGGACGCAATCGGACCGCTTCCGCTCGAGGCGATGAAGCCCGCCGAGCCGGCCTCGGCGGCGGGGCGCATCGTGCCCGAGCCCGCGGGCGGGACGCCGTCCCCCGAGGTCAGCTTCAAGGACGTGCTCAGGAAGTCGATCGACGAGGTCAACGTGCTCCAGCAGGAGGCCGACGCCGCGATCCGGCAGGTCGCGACCGGCACGCGCGAGGACTATGCGGGCGTGATCGACGCGGTCCAGAAGGCGGACGTCGCCTTCAAGACCCTCATGCAGGTCAGGAGCCGGCTCATCGATGCCTATCAGGAGTTCAGCCGGCTGCAGGTATGAGTCGGTGAAGGTTCGAGGTGACGAGCGTGTGGGAGCGGTTCTTCGGTAAGTTCGGGGAGCAGGCCGCGCGCCTGGCGGCGAGCCTGACGCCGGGCCAGAGGATCGCGGCCGGGGTCCTCGCGGGAACGGTCTTCATCGGCCTCCTGTTGACGGCGTTCTTCGCCGGCCGGGGCGAGTTCACCGCCCTGGCGCGCCACAAGGACGGCGCCGAGCTCCAGCGAATGGCCCAGAAGCTGGAAAACGCCGGCTACGGCGTGCGGGTCGAGCAGGGCGCCCTCCAGGTCAAGAGCGAGCAGCTCCCGCAGGCGCTCAACTACATCGCGTCCGAGGTCACGTCCGGCCCGCGGCGCGACGGCTGGGCGTGGCTCGACCAGGATCCCCAGTGGGGCGACACCTCGGTGCGGCTCAGCGAGAAGGTCAAGCGCGCCAAGACGATCAACCTCGAGGAATCGATCAAGGTCTGCCCGGACATCGTCGACGCGATCGTCGAGCTGAACATCAAGCGCGAGCCGCTGACCGTGCTCGGCGGCGGCGGCGCGTCCAACAGCGCGAGCGTCGCCGTGACGCTCGGTCCCGGCATCGGCCGCCTGACGAACGTCCAGGTGCGCACCATTCGCGCCATCGTGAGCGGCGGCGCGCCGATCCCCTTCCCGGCGGTCAAGGTGACCGACAACCGCCTGAACGAGTACGCGCTGGACGATGACGGGAGCGGCGAGGGCGCGGGCTTCGACGAGCGCCGCCTGGCCCACATCGCCCACTACAAGCGCGAGATCGCGGCCTACATGGGACGGACCTTCCGCGAGCGCGAGTACTCGCTCTTCGTCGACGTGAAGCTCGACCGCCTGAAGACCGAGAGCGACGCGGAGCTGGTCGCCCCGCCCGAGAGCCCGGTGAAGGTCAAGGAGCGCGCGGAGCGAGAGACGCGCACGGGCGGCGGCAGCGTCGCGCAGGATGCGCAGGACGCGGCCGCGCCGGAAGACGGCGCGCCGGCCCCGCGTGCGGCGGCCGCCGGCGGCGGGGAGCGCACGGTGACCGAGGTCGAGTACGCGCCGGTCGTCGGTCGCACGCGCGACAAGACCGTGAAGCCGGCCGGCGCCATCCAGGAGGTGTCGGTGGCGGTGCGCGTCGACAAGGCCGCCGTCGGGCGCGTCGTCGCGGCGCTGAACGCCGGCGCCGACCCGGCCGACCCGGCCGAGCCGGCGCGCGCGGGGATCGACGCGGCCGGCTTCTGCAAGGAGATGGAAACCGAGATCCGGAACATGCTCGCCATTCAGGGCAAGGTCAGCGTGAGCGTCCTGCCCGGCGTGATGCTCCCGGCGCCGGCGGCGTCCGAGGATGCGCCCGTCGTCCGCACGGCGGCGGCGGGCGACTGGGCGCGCCGGCACGCGGCGCTCATCGCCGGCGTGCTGTTCGTGATCGCGGCCCTGGGCTTCATCTACACGCTCGCGCGGCGGGCCGCGCCGCCGCCCATCGACATCCCGGCGGCCGGAGTGCTCGATGGGCATGCGGCGGACGGCGGCGCGGAACCGCGGGCCGCGGACGCGATCGCGGAGCTGCGCCTGGAGGACGAGGAGTTCGCCGAGGACGTGCGGCGGCTCGGCGAGCTCTCCCGGGCGCGTCCCGACCTGGCCGCGGATGTCGTGCGCGCGTGGACCGAGGCCGGCGCGCGTCCGGCGGAGCGGAGCCGATGAGCGAGCAGCCCACGCTGATGACCGGCCGGGAGGCGCCGCCCGCGGAGGCCGCGCCGGCGCGGCTCCGCAGCGCCGCGGCGCGGGCCGGGACGTCCGGCCTGAGCGGGCTCAGGAAGGCGGCCGTGCTGCTCGTCACGCTGGACGAGGATGCCGCCGCGGCGATCTTCACGCGGCTTCCCGAGGATGCCGCCGAGCGCATCAGCCGGGAAATCGCCGCGATGGACGCGGTCGGCAAGGAGCAGGTCCGCGCGGTCGTGGAGGAGTTCCGCGGCCTGGCGGCGGCCGCCGGCGCGGACCTGAGGCCCGCGCCCGCCTTCGAGGACATGCTGCGCGTGGAGGACGGCGCGATGCGGCGGCTGCTCGCGGACGTCGAGCCCCGCCAGATCGCGCTCGCGCTCAAGTCGGCCTCGCCCGAGCTCAACGAGAAGATGCTGAGAAACATGCCGGCGCGCGCGGCGGAGGACGTCAAGGACGCGATGCGGCGCCTCGGGCCGGTGCGCGTGGCGGATGTCGAGGCGGCGCAGCAGGCGATCATCGAAGCGGCCGGGCGGCTCGAGGACCGAGCGCCGGCGCGCGTGCGCGGCTGCGGCCGCGAAGGAGATGTCGTTGTCTGACCGAATGACTCGCGAACGTGAGAAGTCGTGCGCGCACGGCGGCGCCCCGGCCGCCCAGGCGGGCGTGCTCGAGGCCGAGGACCTGGCCCGCACGATGATCCGGCAGGCCCGCGGCAAGGCCGAGGACCTGACGCGCAAGGCCGGGCAGCTCGAGGAGCAGTATCGCCGCCGCCGCGAGGAGCTCGCCGAGGAGTGCCGCGTCAAACGGCAGGCCTGCGACGATGAGATCGCGGCCATGAAGGCGCGCGAGGAGCAGGACCTGGAGGCCCTGCGGGCGGACGCGCGGGAGCGCGCGCACGCGCAGGGGATCGAGCAGGGATTCCAGGAGGGATTCCTGCGGGGCCGCGCCGATGGGCTGGCGGAAGGACGCGAGGAAGGCCGCCGCCGCGCGCACGAGGACGTCATGCAGACGCTCGGCGCCGAGCTCTCGGCCGCGGCCGCGGCGCTCGCGGCGCTCGTCAAGGAGATCGACGCGCGCCGCGCCGCGGCGCTGGACGGCGCGGAGCGCGACGTCCTGGCCCTGGCCCTGGCCATCGCCGAGAAGATCGTCAAGCGCGAGATCCGCCTGGCGCCCGAGGTCGTGCTCGGCAACGTCCGGAAAGCCCTGGAGATCGTCGCGCAGCGCGACGGCGCGCGGATCGAGGCGAACCCGGAGGACGTGGCGCTGATCGAGCGCCACGCCGCCGGCGCGCTGGATGTCTTCAGGGAGAGTCCGAGCCTCGCGGTCGTCCCGAACGCGCGCGTGGCGCGCGGCGGGTGCATCGTGACGAGCGGAGGGGCCGGCGCCGATCTGCAGATCGAGACGCAGCTCGCGGTGATCGAGCGGGCGCTCGCGGGAGAGACCGATGGCACGATTCGCGCGTGAGCACGCGCTGCTCCGGGAGCTCGAGCCCGTCCGGGCCTGGGGCCGGATCCGGCACGTCGCCGGCACGGTCGCCGAAGCCGAGGGGCTCTGCCTCCCCATAGGCGGCGTGTGCGCCATTCGCGGCCGGCGCGCCGCCGAGGAGACGGCGGCCGAGGTGGTCGGCTTCCGCGACGGGCGCGTGCTGCTCGTTCCCTACGGCTTCGGCTACGGCCTGTGCGCCGACGATCGGCTCCTGTACGACGGTACGGCGCCGAACGTGCGCGTGGGGCCCGAACTGATCGGGCGCGTGATCGACGGGGAGGGGCGCCCCATCGACGGGCGCGGCCCGCTGGGCGCCAAGGAGACGTTCCCGCTGTACGGCGTGCCCGTGAACCCGCTGGAGCGCACGCGCATTCGCGAGCCGCTGGGCACCGGCGTCCGCGCGATCGACGCGCTGCTCACCGCCGGCCGCGGCGCGCGCCTCGGCATATTCTCGGGCACGGGCGTCGGCAAGAGCGTGCTCCTCGGCATGATCGCCCGCAACACCGACGCGGACCTGTCGGTGATCGCGCTCGTCGGCGAGCGCGGCCGCGAGGTCAGGGAGTTCGTCGAGCGCGATCTGGGCGAGGCGGGGCTCGCGCGCTCGATCGTCGTCGTGTCGACGTCCGATGCCTCGCCCGTCGTGCGGCTGCGCGCGGCGCACGCGGCGATGGCGATCGCGGAGCACTTCCGCGCCCGGGGCAGGCACGTCGTCCTGCTCATCGACTCGGTGACCCGCGTGGCGATGGCGCAGCGCGAGGTCGGCCTGGCCGCCGGCGAGGCGCCCGCGTCGCGCGGCTACACGCCGTCGGTGTTCGCGCTGCTGCCGCGGCTGCTGGAGCGCGCCGGCACGTCCCGGCAGGGCAGCATCACCGCGTTCGCGAGCGTGCTGGTGGAGGCCGACGACATCAACGACCCGATCGGCGATGCCGTGCGCGGCATCCTCGACGGCCACGTGTGGCTCTCGCGCGACCTGGCGGCGCGCGGCCGCTGGCCGGCGATCGATGTGCTCGGCAGCGTGAGCCGCGTGATGCCGGATGTGGTGTCCGCCGAGGACCTGCGCGCGGCGGCCGAGCTGCGGTCGCTCGCGGCGTCGCTCGGGGATGTCGAGGATCTGGTGCGGCTCGGCGCGTACGCCGCGGGCAGCGACCCGCGCGCCGACCGCGCCCTGAAGCTGCGCGACCGCATCGATGCGTTTCTGCGCCAGGACCGCGAGGAGCGCGCCGACCCGGCGGAGGCGCGCCGGCGGCTCAGGGCGCTGGTGATGGAAAAGGAGCACGATCGTGCGCGGGCTTGATGCGCTGCTGAAGATCGCCGCGGCGGCCGAGGACCGGGCGCAGGGCGCGCTCGCCGCGGCCGTGCGCGACCGCGATGCGGCGCGCGCCGAGGCGGCCGCGCTCGCCGAACGCGCCCGCGCCGCGAGGGATGCGGTGCGGGAGCTGGAACGCGGCGCGCGCGCGGCGGCGCTCGAGCACCGCCGCTACGCGAGCGCGCTCGCCGGCCGCGCCTCGCGCTGCCGGGCGCGCGCGCTCGAGGCCGAGGGCGTCGCGGACGGCCGGGCGGGGGCGTACCGGGAGGCCCGGCAGCGGCGCGAGGCCGTCGGCGGGGTCATCGCGGCGCGGCAGGCCGCGGTGCGGAAGCTCAGGGCGCATCGCGAGGAACGCGAGCTCGGCGACGCGGCGCAGCGGACGCGGAAGGAGAAGACACGGTGAAGGCGAACCGAATCGCCGCGGCCGTTCTCGGCCTTGCGGCATGGACCTGTGCGGCCGAGCCGATCGACGAGCGCATGACGGTCGCGGAGTACCGCGGGGCGGCCGGCGGGACGGCGGCGCAGGCGGATTCCGGCGCGCCGGACATTGCGCGGCCGCTCGGCGTCACGCTGCTCCTGGTCGCCGCCGCGGGCGGGCTGTACTTCCTCTGCCGGCGCCTGCGGGGCGGGCGGCGCGCGTTCCGGGGCCGCAACGTGAAGGTCCTGGAGACCGCCTACGTCTCGCCCAAGCACACGCTCGCCCTCGTGCGGATCCGGAACCGCATCCTGCTCCTCGGCATGGGGCAGGATGTCCGGACGCTGGCCGAGTTCGATCGCCCGGAGGATGTGCTTGAGTTCGACGGCGCGTTCAGCGAGGAGCTCAAGGAGGCGCTCGGCGCGGGCGGCGCCGAGACGCCGGCGCGGGTGTGCGAGCCCGTGGCGCAGCTTCGCAGGGCGGTCGACCGGTGGCGGCACAAGCTGCGGGGGGAGGCGCGCGCATGATCTGCCCCGTCCTGGCGGCGAGCACGGTGCGAGATCTGCTCGGCGGCGGAGAGACGCTCTCCGCGACGCTCAGGCTCGTCATCATCATCACCGCCCTGACGATCCTGCCCTCGATCGTGCTCATGACCACGTCGTTCATCCGGATTTCGATCGTGCTCTCGTTCGTGCGGCGGGCGCTCGGCACGCAGGATCTGCCGCCGAACCAGGTGATCGTCGGCCTGTCGCTCTTCCTCACCTTCATGATCATGGCGCCGACCTGGACCGAGGCGTGGCGCGAGGGCGTCGAGCCGTACCTCGACTACCGGAAGTCGGAGGAGGATGCGCTCGCGGCGGTCGCCAGGCCGGTCCGCCAATTCATGTTCGCGCACATGGCGCGCGCCGATCTGGACATGTTCCTCAGGCTCGCGGGCCGGCAGACCGACGCGACGGTCAGGCTCCAGGACGTCGAGACGCACGTCGTCGTCTCGGCGTTCATGACGAGCGAGCTCAAGCGCGCCTTCACGATGGGCTTTCTGATCTACCTGCCGTTCCTGGTCATCGATCTCATGGTCGCCTCGGTGCTGGTCTCCATGGGAATGCTCGTCCTGCCGCCCGTGCTGGTCTCGCTGCCGTGCAAGATCCTCGTGTTCGTCCTCGTCGACGGCTGGGGGCTCGTGATCGGCAAGGTGGCGGAGAGCTTCATGACGGGCTGAGAGAGGAGCAACCGGGAGCATGGAAACCGACGCGCTCCAGTTCGCGGTGGAGGCCGGGCGGACGGCGCTCTGGGCGGCGCTGACGCTGTCGCTGCCGCTCCTGGCCGTCGGCCTGATCGTGGGACTGGCCGTGAGCCTGCTGCAGGCGGTGACGCAGATCCAGGAGCAGACGCTGTCGTTCGTTCCCAAGATCCTCGCGATCGCGGGGACGCTGCTCGTGCTGATGCCGTGGATGCTGAGGGTGCTGGTCGACTACACCCACGATGTCTTCATGAAGTTACCCGAGAGTTTCTGAGGGATGCGGACGCCGTATGTGGCAGAGCCTGGACGCGCTCATTCTCGCGCTTCCCGCGGATGCGGCGCTGAAGCTCGTCGTCTTCGCGCTGGTCCTCGCGCGCTTCGCCGGCGTGCTCGCCGCGGCGCCGTTCTTCGGCGCCGGCGCCGTGCCGGTCCGGACGAAGGCGTGGGTCGCGGCGCTGCTCGCGCTGTGCGTCCTGCCGCTCCTGCCGCCGCCCGCGGATGCGGTCCTGGCCTGGAGCCGGCGGCTGCCGGGCATCGCCGTGCTCGCGGCGAGCGAGTTCGCCATCGGGTACACCTTCGGCCTCGCGGTCGACCTCTTCTTCGCCGCGGTCCAGTGGGCGGGGCAGGTGCTCGCCCAGCAGGCGGGGCTGTCGCTCGGCGACATCCTCGACCCCCTCTCGGGCGCGGGCGGCTCCGCGCTCGCGGAGTTCAAGTACCTGATCGCCCTGGGCGTGTTCCTCGGCGCGAACCTGCACCTGGAGCTCGTGGCGGTGGTCGGGCAGAGCTTCGAGCTCGTCCCCGTGGGCGTGACGCTCCAGTGGGACCGGGTGGGCGAGCTTCTCGTCCTCGGCCTGGGGAGCACCATGTGGAGCCTCGGGCTGCGCATCGTCCTGCCCGTGATGCTCGGCATCCTGCTCGTGACGGTGGGCCTCGCGTTCGTGTCGCGCGCGGTCCCCGAGATCAACGTGTTCGTGTTCGGATTCGGCCTCCAGGCGCTCGTCTGCCTGTGGCTGCTGTATCTCGCGGTTCCCTTCGTCGTGGACCTCATGCGGGAGGGCATCGAGCGGATGCTCTGGGATGCCAGGGGGCTCCTGGCGTACGTGCGAGGCGGGTAGCGCATGGCTGAAGACTTCGGCGAACGCACGGAACGGGCGACCCCGCGCAAGCGCCAGGAGGCGCGCGAGCGCGGGCAGGTCGCGCGCAGCGCCGATCTGGCCGCGGGCGTGCTCCTTCTGGGCGCCTTCGCCGCGCTGCTCGCGTGGGGCGAGCGCATGGCCGCGGGCACGGCGCGCCTCGTGCGCGCGTGCTGGGGCGGCGCCGGCGCGCCGGACTTCACGGTCGCCGGCGCGTCCGCGTTCCTCGCGCAGCAGGCGCTCGCCGCCGCGGCGGTGCTGGCGCCCTTCGTGCTCGTCACGGTGCTGCTCGCGTTCCTCGGGAACTTCCTGCAGGTCGGACCGCTCTGGGCGGGCGAACTCGTGCGGCCGGACATCGGGCGCATCAGCCCCGGCCGCGGCCTCAGGCGCATCCTCGGCCCGAGGGGCCTCGTGCGCACGGTCATGGGCGTCCTCAAGATCGGGTGCATCGCCCTGGTCGTGTACCTCGTCCTGGCGCGCCACGTCGACCCGAGGGGCGGGGCGCCGCTCTTCGCCTTCTTCGGCGAGGATCTCGCCGGCGCCCTCGCGCGCGCGAACCGGGCCGCGTGCGAGCTCGGGATCGCCTGCGGCGCCGTCATGTGCCTGCTCGCGATCCTCGACTACGGCTACCGGCGGTGGCAGCACGAGGCCGACCTGCGCATGACGAAGCTCGAGGTGCGCGAGGAGATGCAGCGCTTCGAGGGCGATCCCAAGATCAAGGAGCGCCGCCGGCGGGTGCAGCGGCAGATCGCGTTCCAGCGCTGCCTCAGGGAGGTGCCCGCGGCCGACGTGCTGGTGACGAACCCGTCGGAGTACGCGGTCGCGATCGCGTACGACGAGCGCGCGGACGCGGCGCCGCGCGTCGTGGCCAAGGGCGAGGGCGCGCTGGCCGCGCGGATCAGGGAGGCGGCGCTCTCGGCGGGCGTGCCCGTCGTGCAGCGGCCGCCGCTCGCGCGGGCGCTCTACGCGCTGGTCGATGTCGGCCACGAGATCCCGCGGCAGCTCTACGAAGGCGTGGCGGAGGTCCTGGCCTACGTGTGGCGCATCGCGCGCGCGCGGCGGCGGGAACGGGTGGCGTGAGCATGGCAGGCGCACAGGGAACACAGGGCGCGGCATCCGGCTTCCTCGGCAAGGCCGGGCGGCACGTCGATCTGGCGCTCGCGGCGCTGCTCATCGCCGTGCTGCTGCTGGTCGTCATCCGGCTCCCGCCGGCGCTGATGGACTTTGCGCTGGTCCTCAACTTCGCGCTCTCGCTCGTGATCCTCCTGACGAGCGTCTACGTGCCCAAGCCGCTGGAGTTCTCGGCGTTCCCGTCGCTGCTCCTCCTGACGACGTTCTACCGGCTCGCGCTCAACATCGCGACGACGCGCCTGATCCTGGGCGCGGCCGAGCCGGGGCCGGACGCCCTGTACGCGGCGGGCGCGGTGATCCGCGCCTTCGGGCTCTTCGTGGCCGGCAACAGCCTCGTCGTCGGGGCGGTCGTGTTCGCGATCATCGTGATCGTTCAGTTCGTCGTGATCACGAAGGGCGCGACGCGCATCAGCGAGGTCGGGGCGCGCTTCACGCTGGACGCCATGCCCGGCAAGCAGCTCAGCGTCGATGCCGACCTGAACGCCGGCCTGATCGACGAGGAGACCGCGCGCCGCCGGCGCGAGGACATCGTGCGCGAGGCGGACTTCTACGGCGCCATGGACGGCGCGAGCAAGTTCATCCGCGGCGACGCGATCGCGGGCATCATCATCACGATGGCGAACATCGCCGGCGGGTTCGCCATCGGCATCCTGCAGCGCGGCATGACGCCCCGCGAGGCGGCCGACCTCTTCGCGAAGCTCACGATCGGCGACGGCCTGGTGACGCAGGTCCCGGCGCTCGTCGTGAGCCTCGCGGCCGGCCTGATCGTCACGCGCAGCACGGCGCGCGCGAATCTCGGCAAGGACCTGGCCGGGCAGCTCTTCTCCTCGCCGAGGAGCCTCTTCATCACGGCGTGCTTCCTGCTCGTGCTCCTGCCGTCGGGCCTGCCCGTGCCGGTGCTCCTCGTCCTCGCGGCGGCGTGCGGCGGCGCGGGCTGGCTCCTCGCGAGGTCGAAGAAGGAGGCCGCGGCCGCGGCCGCGGCGCCGGCGCAGGAGAAGACGCGCGAGCCCGGGCACGCGAAGGAGCGCGCGCTGGCGCTCGACCCGATCGAGATCGAGGTCGGCTACGGGCTCATCGATCTGGTGGACGGCGCGGGAAAGCTGCCCGAGCGCATCGGCGCGATCCGCGAGAAGATCGCGATGGAGCTCGGCTTCGTGGCGCCCTCGGTGCGGATCAGGGATAACATGCGCCTGGAGCCCCGGCAGTACGCCGTCAAGCTCAGGGGCGTGCCGATCGCCCGCGGGGAGATCGAGCCCGGTCGCTACCTGGCGATGGCGGCGCGCGACGACCTGGAGCCCCTGGCGGGCACGGAGACCACGGACCCGGCGTTCGGCCTGAAGGCGACCTGGATCGCGCGGCAGGACGCCGGGCGCGCCGAGGCGCTCGGCTACACGGTCGTCGATCCGACGAGCGTCATGGCGACGCATCTGGCGGCGCTGCTCAGGCGCCACGCGGCCGATCTCCTCACGCGCGAGGAGGTCGCGGGGCTGGTCGAGCGGCTCAGGCAGACGTCGCCTGCGGTCGTCGGGGAGGTCGTCCCCGACCAGCTCAAGACGGGGCAGGTCCAGAAGGTGCTGCAGCTCCTCCTCCGGGAGGCGGTCTCGATCCGCGACACGGAGACGATCTTCGAGGCCCTGGCCGACTGGGCGCCGCGCACCAAGGACCCGGAGATGCTGAGCGAGTACGTGCGGCACGCCCTCGGCCGGGCGATCTGCGAGCGCTGTCTCGATGCGAACGGCAGGCTGCACGCCGTGACGCTCGATCCCAACATGGAGGAGTTCATCGATCAGGCCATCGAGCGCACCGAGCGCGGGTCGCACCTGGCGCTCGGCCCGGAGACGGCGGCCGCGGTCTGCGCCGAGGTCGGCGACAAGCTCAGGGCGCTCGTCGAGCAGGGCCATCCGCCCGTCGTGCTCTGCGCGCCGCAGATCCGTTTTCGGCTCCGCGCGCTGCTCGCGGCGCGGATCCCCGATGTCGTGGTGCTGGCGCTCGGCGAGCTCGCGCCGGACGTGGAAGTCGTGGTGGCCGGCAATGCGGCGGTGAAGGTGTGATGCCGCCGGGCGCGCCGTGCGCGGCGAGCGCCGCGGCGGGGGGCGCCCGGGGCAAGGAGGACGTGCGTTGAATCTACGCAAGATCGAGGCTGAGTCGTACCGCGAGGCACTGGCCAAGGTGCGCACGGCGTACGGGGACGATGCGCTGATCGTCGGCACGCGCACGTTCCAGCGCGGCGGCGTGCTCGGCCTCGGCGGCAAGCAGGTCGTCGAGGTCTACGTCACGGAGACCAAGACCCGCGGCGAGCGGCTCATGGAGCTGCGCGGGCAGGCGCCGCGGATGCCGCTGCCGGCCGTTGCGGCGCCGGCGGCGTATGCGGCGGCGCCGGAGCAGGCGGACGCGGCGCTCGATGCGCCCCTCCCCGCGGCCGCGCGCGAGCGCGCCGCGGCGTCCGAACGCGCGCCCTCGGCGATCGACCGGCGCCTCAACGAGATCGGGCTCGTGCTCGAGCAGCTCAGCGGCGAGGTGCAGCACCTCCTCCGCCGGAGCGAGGGGCCGCCGTGGGGGCATCCGGTGCTCGAAGAGGCCTACGCGCTCCTCAGGGAGCGCGATGTCGAGGATGACCTGGCGCGGCAGCTCATCGCGCGCCTGGACCGCGCCGTGCTGCCCGAGGAGGGCATGGACGAGGCCGCCCTGCGCGGACTCGTGGCGGCGCACGCGGCGCGCTTCATCGATGCGCTGGCGCCGGCCCCGGCGGCCCCCGCGGGGCGCGTCACGATCTTCGTGGGGCCGACGGGCGTCGGCAAGACGACGACGATCGCCAAGCTCGCCGCGCGCGAGCGCTACAGCTCGGGCCGGAGCGTCGCCCTGATCACGCTCGACACCTTCAGGATCGCGGCGGTCGACCAGCTCAGGAAGTACGCCGACATCATCGGCCTGGAGCTCAAGGTGGCGACCGACCCGCCGGGGCTGCGCGAGGCCATCGATTCGCTCGCGGCCTGCGAGCGCATCTTCGTCGACTCGGCGGGCCGCAGCCCGGCGGACGAGCTGCGCCTCGGCGAGCTCACATCGTTCGTGCGCGCGGCGCCCGATGCGCAGGTGAGCCTGGTTCTGAGCGCGACCGCGAGCGCCCGGACGCTGCGCCGGTCGATCGACCGCTTCGCGCGCGTGGGGTTCCGCGACCTCGTGCTCACGAAGCTGGACGAGACGCAGGGGCGGGGCGTGATCCTGTCCGCCATCGCCCACGCCGCCCGGCCGGTGAGCTTCCTGACCAACGGCCAGAACGTGCCGGACGACATCGAGGCCGCGGACCCGCAGCGCATCGCCGATCTGCTGCTCAACGGAGGCTAGCATGGACCAGGCGGCGCGGCTTCGAGAACTGGCGCGGCACGCACCCGGCCGCACCCGCACGATCGCGGTGGCGAGCGGCAAGGGCGGCGTTGGGAAGACGAACATGTCGCTCGCGCTCGCCCTCTGCGCACGGCGGGAGTTCGGGCGCGTGCTGCTCTGGGATGCCGATTTCGGCCTGGCGAACTGCGACATCCTGCTGGACGTGGCCCCCGAGCGGACGATCGCCGACGTGCTGCGGGGCCGGGTCCCGCTGGAGGAGGCGATCGTGGGCGGTCCCGGCGGCATCGATGTGCTGCCCGCGGGCTCGGGCGTCAGGGAGGCGGTCGAGCCGAACGCCGCGCAGCGCGCGCGCCTGCGGGAAGTCTTCGAGCGCCTGCGGAGCGGGTACGAGGTCGTGGTGATCGACGGCGCGGCGGGGATCGGCGAGAACGTCATCACCCTGGCGCTGTGGGCCGACGCGGTGCTGCTCGTGACGACGCCCGAGGTGCCCGCCGTGGCGGATGCGTACGCGACGCTCAAGGTGCTCTGCCAGGCGGGGAGGAACGCGGGGATCCATCTCCTCGTCAACATGGCGCGCGACGCCGCCGAGGCCGACAGGGTCGCCGCGCGGGTGAGCGCCGTCGCCACGCGTTTCCTGGGCATGCATCTCCCGATCGCGGGGTGGGTGCCGCTCGATGCCCACGTCACGCAGGCGGTGAGGGCGCGCGTGCCGTTCTCGATCGCGGCGCCGGCGTGTCCGGCGGCGGCGGCGATCGGTGCCGTCTGGGCGCGCATCGGCCCGGCGGCGCCGGTCGCGGCGGGAGGAGGCGCATGAGCGAGGTGGGAGCCGTTCACGGTTTTCTCGTCGTGTTCGGGTACACGGACAGGTGTCATCTGACGAGGAAAGAACCACAGAGGCACAGAGGGCACAGAGAAGAACACGGAGAGAGACCACCGCACGTGACACGGAGCCACGCAACGTCTCACGTTTCGTTCTCNNGGTGAATCAGAAAGAG
Source organism: Planctomycetes bacterium UBA4800 (assembly GCA_002402755.1). Taxonomy (GTDB): domain Bacteria; phylum Planctomycetota; class UBA8108; order UBA8890; family UBA8898; genus UBA8898. Next base: position 9,693 of record DHGK01000413.1, on the reverse strand, counting down.
CACCACGAAGGACGCCGGAGTGTGATGTGCTGAAAGCGGAGATTCGCGGGCTCGGGATGCCCTGTGAACGGTTACGCGAGGTGCGGACGGCGGCGGCTCGCGTCGCACGGCGCGCGGCCTGCGCGGCGGGTCTTACGGGGCTCGGCCTTGCGGGCGCGGCCGGCGCGTGGCGGGAGCTGCCGCTGGAGCGAATGTGGGTGTCGATGCTGTGGTGCGGCGCGGCCGCGCTCATTCTCGGATGGGCGATCGGACACGCCGCGGGCAGACTGCGATGCGAGGCGCGTGCGCAGGCGCGCGCCGCCGCGCCGTGCGCGGGCGCATCGACCGGAGAGATTGCGCAACAGGAGCACGGGGCCTCGAAGGGCGCATAGCCCGGCTCGGCCCCCCAGATCAGGAGCGAAGAGAAGTGGTGGAGAAGAACGTTGCCGTGGTGAAGAGGAAGGCGCCGCGCGCCAGGCGCGTGCGGGCGAAGGCCGCCCCGCAGACGCAGGAAGAGGTCCAGCGCATGTGGGCGCGGTTCAAGGCGACGGGGGACCCGGAGCTCCGCAACCGGCTCATCGAGATGTACCTCCCGCTGGTGCGGTACATCGCCGAGCGGGTGCTGGCGAAGCTGCCGCAGAACATCGAGCTCGATGACCTGACGAGCGCGGGCATCTTCGGGCTCATGGACGCGGTCAACGGGTTCGACCTGACGCGCGGCGTCAAGTTCGAGACCTACTGCACGACGCGCATCCGCGGGGCGATCCTGGACGAGCTCAGGTCGCTGGACTGGGTGCCGCGCATCGTGCGCAACAAGGCCCACAGGATCGACCACGCCAAGTCGGACCTGGAGGGCCGGCTCGGGCGGCCGCCGAGCGAGCTGGAGATGCGGGAGGCGCTCGGGGTGTCGGCGGAGGAGTTCGAGGGGCTGATCGTCGATTCGCAGCCGCGGTCGATATCGAGCCTCAACGACAAGGTCCGCGATGACCAGTCCCGCGGCGACGGCAGCCGCATGAACATGACGCCCGACAAGAACGCGCTCGACCCGGAGGAGGAGCTCAGGAAGAAGGAGGTCACCGAGTTCATGCTCAGGGGCGTCAGCCGCAAGGAGCGCCTGATCTTGCTCCTGTACTACTACGAGGATCTCACCATGCGGGAGATCGGCGCCGCGCTGAATCTCTCCGAGTCGCGCGTGTGCCAGCTCCACTCGCGCATCATAAGCCGCCTGAAGCTGCAGCTTCAGAAGCACCAGACGGAGCTTCTGAGCTGAGGCGCGGCGCCGGGAGCCTCCGCGCGCGGCGCCGCGTCCGGCGCCGCGCTGAAATCCCGGCGCCGGAGTCCGACATCGATGGCGTTGACACGAGTGCGAGGTGACATATGGCTCCGCAGCAGCTCAAGATCATGGCGATCGTCCTTCTCGTGGGCGCGGGCGTGTTCGTGTTCGCCGCGATCGAGCGCTACAACGAGAACGCGAACAACGTCGCGGCGATGAAATCCCTCATGCAGGGATCGCCGCTTGCGGGAGCCTTCGGGACCGCGTCCGCGCGGCCCGCCGTCCCGGCGTCGACCAAGTACTGCGCGCTGGGCGCCCTGATCTGCGCCGCGGCCGGGCTCGTCGTCCTTTCCAGGTCCAACCGCAAGGACGAGGCGCCGCCGGCGCCGCAGTGACGGGCGCGCGCCGCGCGCGAGGGACGCGCCCTCGCGGGCGCATCAGAGCGGCTTCCTGCAGACCTCGCGGCGGTGCGCTATTCGAAGGACGAGGACCTCGTCCCCCATCAAGGCATACATGACCCGATAGTCGCCGACCCGGAGTCTCCGCAGGCCCGCGAAGGCGCCCGTGAGGGGCGGACACGCCGCCGGAGTCGTGCCCAGCGTCTTCTCGATGCGATCGAGTATTCGCGCCGCCTCGGCTTTCGCCAGTCTCTTCAAGTCCCGGCCCACCGATTGCTTGTAGGCGACCCTATAGTGCATACTCGGTGAACCCATGGCCCCGCGGGCGCCGGCTGTGGCCGGCGTTTCCCCCCTTCTCCCGAAGGGGGGACGGAAGGGGGGTTGTTCCAGGGTGAGCAGGGACGCCGAGCGATTGCCGCGGAGAGAACCTTCCTCCCCGCCCCCGTACCTCGATAGGACCAAGAGTGCGCAATGAACGCGTGTATCGCGTGTCTCGGCCGACGGGTTCACCGAATATGTACACGCTACAGGCCAAGGGATTTCCTCAAATCCTTGCCGGACACGACCGGGTCGGCCTTGTCGTGAAGCCGATCGAGCGCGATCTGCAGGTCGGCGAAGTCGTGAAGATACGCCTCGAGCGCTTTCTGGACGATGAATGAGCGCGGGCGTTCGGTCTCCGTGGCCACGGCATCGAGCTGCTTGAGAAGCTCTTCCGGCAATCGGATCGACAGCGGTGTAGCCATTCGGCACCTCCTGTCATCCTTGTACTACAGCGCAACGGCGCTGCACAGGCGCCGCCGGATGTCGAGTGACACACCGCTCAGCATGACCGTTCGGCCCCATGCCGCCGCCCAGGTAGCCGTGCACACGGTGTTCGAGTGCACGGACAGGTGTCATTCGACGGAGAAGAAACCACAGAGGCANNCTGTGCCCTCTGTCTTCTCTGTGGTGAATCGGAAAGAGCACCACGAAGGACGCCGGAATGTGATGTAGTGAAAGGAGAGATTCGCGTGTTCGGCATGCCCTGTGAGCGGTTACCTGCCCAGTTATCGCACGCCCCGATGCGCCGTGCCGGGCTCCGCGCGGCGCGCGGGCCTTCCCTTGGCGGCCGCGGGTGGTACCATAAGGCGTCATCCCGCGCCGAGGGCGCGCGCCGCGCCGGGCCGCGCGGAGAAGGAGCCGCCCGTGAAGGAACTCTTGTACCTCATCCCCGCGGCCGACCGCACCCCGGAAGGCCTCAGACCGCACCTGGAATCCCATCCCGAGATCCGCTTCGTGTCGCTCGCGGGCGTCGACCTGGGCGGCAACGACACCGATGAGCGGATTCCCGTCTCCCGGTTCCTCGCCCACATCGAGGACTACCTCGCCGGGGGCGTTCAGACCGACGGATCGAGCGTCGTGCTTCCCGGCATCGCCACGCTGAACGACGGCAAGGTCGACCTGGCGGCCGACCCGAGCACGGCCTGGTACGTCGACTACAACCACGAGTTCCTCGATCCCGTCCACGGGCTGCCCGTGGGGACGCTGCGCATTCCGTCGTTCCTGAAGCATCGCGGCCGCCTCATCGGTTCCCGGGCGCTCCTGAAGAACGCGGTCGATTCCGCGAACCGCAGGCTGATGGCGCTCATCAAGGCGCACCCCGCGGCGGCGCGCGCGGCGGGGATCGATCCCCGGGGCGTTGCGTCGGTCGAGGTCTGCGCCGCGACGGAGCTCGAGTTCTGGGTGCGGACGCCCAGGGCGACCGTGGCGACGGAGAAGCTCTCCGTGTCGCAGATCCTCCAGGAGTCGTACTGGAAGCGGACCAAGGGGGCGGTGCGCACGGCGCTCGAGCACTCGCTCATGCTGCTCGAGTCCTACGGGCTCGCTCCCGAGATGGGCCACAAGGAGGTGGGCGGCGTCAAGGCCACGGTCACGGGGCAGGGCGGGTTCGACGACATTCTCGAGCAGCTCGAGGTCGACTGGAGGTACGCCCCCGCGCTCCAGGCGGCCGACAACGAGCTTCTGGCCCGAATCATGATCAAGGAGACGTTCCGCCGCCACGGCCTGGAGGTGACCTTCATGGCCAAGCCCATCGAAGGGGTGGCCGGCAGCGGCGAGCACACCCACCTGAGCATGATCGCCGTGATGCGCGACGGGACGCGCAGGAATCTCTTCGCGCCCGCGGACCTGCGGAAGGATTTCCTGAGCCCGTTCGGCTGGGGCGCGCTCATGGGGCTTCTCAGGAACTACGAGGCCGCCGGCCCCTTCGTCACGGCGTCAAACGACGCGTTCAACCGCCTGAAGCCGGGCTTCGAGGCGCCGGTGTGCATCGTCGCGTCGGTCGGCCACGACGTGGCGATGCCCTCGCGCAACCGCACCGTGCTTGCCGGCCTGGTGCGGGACCTGGACAATCCCATGGCGACGCGCTTCGAGGTGCGCTCCCCGAATCCGCACACCAACACGTTCCTGTGCGTCGCGGCCTTCTGCCAGGCCATGATGGACGGCATCGCCTGGGCGGTGGGAAGCGGCGCGACGGCCGAGGAGCTCGAGGCCGGCTTCTCCAAGAAGCCCGGCGATGCGCACCCCTACCTCGAGAACGAGCGGGCGTACCGGAGCGAGGAGGATGTGTTCGAGCACTATGGCCAGGAGGAGCGCGACCGCATCTTCGGCGCGCCGCCGGCGACGGTCTGGGAGACGCTGGAGAACCTGGAGATCCACGCCGAGAAGACGCGCGCGCTTGCGGCCGACGGCGTCTTCACCGGCGAGGTCATCGCGTCCTACCGCGCGGCGGCGCTCCTGCGCTGGACCATGGAGCTCTCGAACCGCATCGTGCCCGAGAACGCGAAGATCGTGCAGTCCTGCGTGCGCATGGCGGGCGAGAACCGCCTGGATGCGGAGCGCTGGAGCCGCATTCAGGCCCTGAAGGAGGAGCTGGCGCGCGACGACCACGGCCGCATGTCGGTCTTCACCCGGATCCGCGAGGCGGTCTCCGCGGGCGCGCACGCGGAGGTGTCGCGCCTGCAGATCGAGATGGCGTCCCTGATGAAGGAGCTGGCGGGCCTGTACCAGCTCTACCGGCGCAACGTGGACTGAGGCCGCCGGGGGCCGATCGGTGCCGCGCGCGGCGCGCGCCCGGCCGCCCGATCACCGCGCCCACAGGGCCGCGGGCGCGATCGTCTTGGTCCCCGTCGTCGTCGTGCCGGCGTACTTGAGCGTGCCGTTGTCGGGGTTGACCGCGTAGCGCACGAGTATGTCGTCGGCGCGGCTCGCGGCATAGAGCATCCTCCCGGCGATGTCGGCGGCGAGGTCCAGGGTGGCCCGGGGCGCCTCCACGTCGCCGGTCTTGGCGAGTGCGCCGGTGACATCGCTCACCGCGAACGATGCGATGAGCTCGGCGGCGGACCCGACCGGAGAGTAGGCGGCGTACAGGAAACGCGTGTCGCGGCTCATGCGCATCGCGCTGCCGAAGCCGCCGGCCGCAAAGGGGGAGCCCTTGATCGGCGCAAGCTCGCCCGTCGCCGGGTTGATCGAGAAGGCGAAGACGCCGGCATCGAGATCCCGCATGTACAGCCGCGCCGCCTTGGGCGCCACCTCGAGCTCGGCGCCGGAGCGGCTGCCGCCCAGGTTGGAGAGATCGACGAGGCCCACGGGCGCGAGCGCATCGCCCTTGACCTGATAGATCAGGATGCCGGGGGGGTTGCTCTGCGAGCCGACGTAGAGGAACGTGCGTCCGAGGCGGCTGAACGTTGCGATGTCCCGCGCTGTGCCTTCCTTGAGCGGCGTGGGCTCGAGCGGCGCGAGGCCCGCGCCGCCGATCAGGAACGTCTCGACCAGACCGTCCGCCGTCGCGGCGAACAGCCGCTCGCCGGCCTCGTCGGCCGCCAGGTACGCGGGCGTGCCGCCCTTGGTCGGCGCCGCGGCGATGCGCCGCAACTCGCCGCCCGCGCCGAACTCGAACATCTCGATCTCGCCCGATGTGTTGTGGCCGGCGAAGAGGTGCCGGCGCGTGGCCGTGAATCCGCTCGGCGAGGTCATGGCGAGATCCGCCCCGTCGCTCGCGAGAATCGACTTCTCGGCGAGATCGCCGTCCGGCAGCACCTCGAACCGGGTGATGGCGCTCGGGCCGGCGGCGTCGGTCGGCACCTCCAGGCAGTACAGGGAGCAGACCGGAACGGATTTCGGATCGAAGACGACCTTCTCCCGCACGGGAAGGTGCCCCTCGCCCTCGGCCGTGATGTACGTCTCGTCGCCCGGCTGCAGCGTCTGGCCCGGCGCGAGCGTGAACACCGCCGCGCCCTTCGCCGCCACGGTCTTGGCGACCACGCTGCCATCCTGGACCAGCGCGAGGACGCTGCCGGAGAGCGCCGGCGGCACCTCGATGCGGTACTCCGTCAGGTAGGCGGTGAAGATGTCGAGGTGGAGCGTGAACCACAACGGCGCGCGGGTTCTGATGCGCAGCGTGGGATCGCCGAGAAGATTGTAGATCTCGAATTCGCGCTGGTGCACCCTGATGTTGTCGAGATTGGGCGTCGCGTCCAGCTCGGTGGGCCACTGGTCCAGGACGCGCAGCTTGCCGTAGTTGAGCATCCAGCCCAGGCGGCGGGACCCGGCCAGCGCGGCCGCCTCGGCATCCGCCGCCGTCGGGTAGCCCGGGATCATGTCGGGCCAGACGCAGTCGAGCATGCCCAGGAGCAGGTCGTTGTTCGGCCAGCTCGGGCTGTTGCGGCTCGCGCCGAACACTCCCACCGCGCCGCCGCCGCTCTTGAGGAGAAACTGCTCGGAGAAGCACTCTCCCGTCGTCCCGGCGCCTTCCTCATCCGTCTCGCGGTCGAACCATCCCGTCTGGCAGTTGATCGAGAACACGACCGGCAGAAGATCGCCGTTCGCGAGCGCGGCGATGTGCGCCGTCGTGTAGGCGGGATGGCTCCAGCCGCCGGAGTCTCCGTGGTCCCTGTGGGCGAGCAGGAAGCTTCCCGTGTTCAGCATCGCCGAGATGTCGGCGGCATCCCCGTCCCAGGGAAATCCGGGCATTCTGAGGTGGGCGGGAATCGCCGTGCCGTCGTTCCAGTAGCGCGGATCGACGCTGTTCGTGGCGTAGGCCCGCTCGGGGGCGTAGCCCGCCCCAGCGAAGAACCCGAATATCTCCTCGATCGTCTGCGCAAATCCGCGGTCCGCGTACGTGTCATCGTTGTTGTCCTGAAAGTACGCCGCCAGGGCCGTGCGCGTGTAGAAATCGGCGTGCGTGGCTCCCGAGGGCGGCGAGTTCTCGTACGCGATGATCTTGTCGACCGCGAGCTGCGCCTGCACCGCCGAGTTCACCGGGAGCCTTCCGATGGCGATGTCCGGCACGAGGTCCCCGGCGCCCCCCATCGTGGCGTAGTACAGATCCGTTCCCATCCGGTTGGGGCTCTGGCCGGTCGGGTGGCGGGTCACGTAGTGCGGGGGGATGTTCTCGGCGTCGCCGAACAGGATGACGTACGAGATGCGCCGGAACGTATGCTGGCCGCGGATGAAGGTCTGGATCTCGCCCGTCGTGCCCCCGATCACGTCGGTATAGTGGACGCGCGTGGCGATACCGCGGGCTCGCTTGTGCTCGGCGAGCTGCTCGGCCTGCGTCTCGTACGCGCGGTCGGAGATGATGAGGAGGTCGTAGAACCACGAGAAGACGCGGTCGCGCTCGAGCAGCGCAGGCGAGCGCTCCAGCACCGGGTAATTGAGCGCCGTGACTCCGAGCAGGCGCCCCGTGTCCGAGGACAGATCGCCGGCGGCGAGGTAATCGCCTATGCTCCAGTCCTTGCCGTCGTCCTTGAAGGTCACGGCCACCTGCACGGCGGGGTACAGCGTGCACAGGCGCCGCACGGGATTCGTGCGGGCGAGCGCCACCTGGACGAGGGCCATGCGCGCGCCGCAGAACTCGAACTCGGTCATCGAGGCGAGCTGCGCCGGGTAGAAGGCGTCCTGGCCGTAGAGGCGTTCATCGATGACGAACTCCGGCGGCTTGGAGTCCTCGTTGTCGTCCGGGGAGTACTGGTTCGGCCACACGAGGATGCCCGGGTACGTGATGCCCTTGCCCTCGTTGACCTCGACCGAGACCTGCGCATCGCGCGGCAGGACGACGTACTGCGAGAATGCCGGGAGCTGCGGCGCCCCGCTGCCGCCGAACCGGCTTGCGGTCGGCGCGCTGAGCCTGAGGTAGGCGGTCTTGCCGTCGGTCGACGGGACGAAGCTCACCCCCGGCGTCTCGACCGAGAACGAGAGTCCGTCGAGACTGAGCGCGCCCACCTTGCGCACGGGGGCCGTGCCGCCCTCCCGCACGTCCTCCTGCATGGGAAGCCAGCCCGACGACATCTCTCCGAGGACGCGGACCTTGAACGTGAAGGCGGCGCCTCCGGTCGCGAAGGACCACGTCCTCTCGCCGGTCTCCTCGCCGGCTGCCAGCATGCCCCCGGCGAGCAGCCCGGCGTAGGAGAAGTACGGCCTGCCCTCGTACGTGCCGTCGGCGTTCGCGACCGTCACGGTTTGCGGATCGATGGAATCGACGACCGCGATGAGCGGCGAGAGCACGTCGATCTCGGACACGTTGACGAGCTTGACCAGGTACGTGTCTCCCGTCCCGCCGGGGCACAGGGCGAAGCTCGCGCACCCCAGCGCATCCGGCGTCGGATCGGCGCCGCAGGCGCTGAAGGGCGGCCTGGGCGGCGCGCCCTGGGCGAAGAGGTAGGACAGGAGCGCGATGGGGTCGGCAATGTCGACCTTGCCGTCATCGTTGGCGTCGAGCGCATCCGCGCACGTCGTCTTTCCCCCGCCGAAGAGATAGGTGAGCGCGCAGACGGCATCCGCGATGTCGGTCTTGCCATCGACATTGCAGTCGGCGCGGCGGAAGGTCGCGCCGCCGCTTGCGACCGTTGCGTCGGCGTGCACGAACTTGTCCACATCCTCGAGCGCGGAAAGATCCCCGGGAACGAGTGCCAGCACGGCCGCCGCACAGAAACACCATCGGATCGCGAGCGTCATGGGGCTCCTTTCCGGCGGCGCCGCGCCGCCTTCCTCGGACGCCGGGAACAACGACCTCACCTTTCCATCAATTATGACACCGCAGCCTTCTGCAGGTCAATTGCCGGCTGCGTGTCATCGATCCCGGCGCCATACCGGAACCGTGCGACGCCGCGGGCTCACACCTCTCCGCGCATATAGGCGCGGCGCAATGGCTCCGGGAAGCGCTCGATCGCGTACCTGAGCATCGTGCGGGGCATCGTGCGGTGGTGGCGCCGCAGGAACGCCTCCTCGGCGGCGCGGTCGCGCTTGCCGATTTCTCGGAGCATCCAGCCCGCGGCCTTGTGGATCAGGTCCTCGGGGTCGCCGAGGAGCAGGGCGGCGATCGCGAACGTGTCGGCGAAATCTCCCCGCCGGATGTAGGCGTGCGTGGCGACGATCGCGACGCGGCGCGTCCAGAGACGCGGCGAGCGCGCCCATTCGTAGAGCGGCGTCCTGTCCCTGCCGGCGAGGTAGGCGCCCGCGATGCAGGGCGCCGTGAGGTCCACCAGATCCCAGTTGTCGACGCGGGCGAGATTGCGCACGTACGCGGCATAGACCCGCGCGCGCTCCTCCTCGGAGCCCGCCGTGAAGCGCTCGACGAGGACGAGCAGCGCGGCGAGGCGCTCCTCGTGGTACGGCGAGGCCATGAGCGCGTCGATGGCGCGCTCCGAGAGGCCGAGGTGCCGCCGCGCGATCGTCCTGAGTACGGGAACGACGATGCCGAGGAAGCGGTCGCCCTCGGCGTACTGCCCCGGGCCGGTCTTGAAGAACCGGGCGAGCTGCGCGGCCTTGGCCGGATCGGCGAGGGACCTGAGGGCCGCGCGGAGGGCCGCGGCGGAACTGGGCCGGTGCGAGGGCGTCGGCATGCCGTAACGATGCGGCATGGGCGGGGATTCTTCAAGAGCGGGCGATTCACCGCGGATGCGTGGTGCCCTCGTGTCTCGGCGGCATCGTTCTTCCGTCGTAACCGTTCACGGTTCTCTCGCCGTGCTCGGATGCACAGCAAGGTGTCATCTGACGGAAAAGAAA
>DHGK01000411.1:11588-17777 GCA_002402755.1 Planctomycetes bacterium UBA4800 | reverse complement strand
GTCTCGATCGTGAAGTCTCCCTCGAGCTCGTCGGGCAGCTCGGCGGCCTGGATGCGAAGCTGGGGGGCGTTGTCGAAGCCGGCCCAACTGTCGTAGACGACGCCGCCGTCCGCCGTGCTCCTGACCGCCAGCTCCAGGTTCTTCGCGCCGGCATCGCCGACGATGGTGAAGGGCGACGGCGCGATCGCGATCGGGTCGTAGAGCTCGCGCGGCGGCGTCTTGAGCGGCAGATCCTCGGCCGCGCCGACCTCGAAGTCCTCGAACATGGCGCCCCGCTCGATGACCTCGAGCTCGAACGTTATCGCGACCGGCGCGGCGCCTTCCATCTCGGCGGTGATCGTCACGGTCTCGGTGCCGGCCGCGGCCGGCGTCACCGAGTAGACCCCCGCCGCCGTGTCGAAAGCTCCGATGGGCGCGACGGTGATGACCGTGGGTTTGGGCGTCCCGGCCACATAGTACAGCCGCTTGGCGAAGAGATCTCCCACGGTGGCCCGATTGACGGCATCGGGGCAGAGCTCCTCCAGGACCGGCGGCTCGGCGCGCGGAACGCCCGCCTGCAGGTAATCGAAGCTGGCCGACACGGCGGGGCTGGTGGCGCCCCAGTTCTTGCTGCAGAGTCCGACATGGCGGACCAGCTCGCCGGGGAAGGTCAACCGGGCGTACTCCAGCCACGCATCGCCGAAATCGGTCTTGTACAGGAAGAGGTACGTGTCCCCGCGGCGCTCCAGGCGCAGGCTGAGCTCGTTCGGCGCGCCGAGCAGGACGACCTGATAGCCCACGCCCGCCCGCTCGAGCTTGAGGTCGCTGAAATTGCGATACGGCCCGAAGAAGAAGCCGTCGAACCCCGCGTCATCGAATCCCACGTAGATGCCGACATGGAAGTCGGTCGGCGCGCCGGGGACGGTCACCGGCGCCGTCATCATCGTCTCGATGAAGAAGTCGCCGCACGTGGGAAGGTGCGCCTCGATGCGCGGCATGCGGTCGAAGCCGACCCAGGTGTCGAAGTTGGTCACGCCGTCCGTGCCGTACCCGTTGTGGGCAAGCACGGCCCACCCGTCCGTGAAGGTCAGCGTCGGTCCCGGGTTCGGCGTCGTGAGCATCAGGCCGGCCGCAAGCGCCGGCCCGTCGAAATCATCGCTGAATTCGTTCAGGACCGTCACCTCCAGGACCGTCGAGTCGGCGGCGACCATGTTCGTCGCCGTCACGGTGAACGTGAAGGTCTTCCCCAGGTCGGCTGCGGCCGGCAGCCACTCGATGAACCCCGTCGCGCTCACCGTCGGCGCGTTGGCCGGCGCCGGCGAGGCGCTGATGGACCAGGTCGGGAGCGGGAAGCCCTTGAGCAGGACGGTCTGCAGGCAGAAGGGCATGTCCGGGATGGCGGTCGCGGGCGCCGCATCGACGAGCTCGGGCGCAATGCTCTCCGGATCGCCGAGCTTGAAGTAGTCGTAGACCGCGCGCCCGGGGAGCGAGGATCCCCAGCACTTCCCGACCATGCCGACGTAGGTCACGATCTGGCCGGGGCACGATGCCTTGTGCAGGAAGATCCACGGATCGGCGGCGTCCTCCTTGTAGAAGAAGGACACGTCGTCCTTGATCCGCTCGATCTTCAGATACGCCTCCGCGACCCCCGAGGTCGTGAAGACGTTCAACGCCGACTGCGGGCTGCGATCCCCGACGCGCTCGCAGAAGACCAGGTTCGGGGTCGCATAGGGCGTGTAGAACCCGTAGAACCAGCCGTCGATGGGCCCGCCTGCGAGATCCTTGTACTCGACGATGAGACCCATGTGAATGTTCTGGGCCCCCGTCGTCGGCTCGACGAGCGTCACGCGCGTCTCGATCAGAAAGTCCTCGGCGGTTTCGAACTCGTTCGTCCGCAGCCGCGGCGCGCGGTCGAACCCGACCCACGCATCGAAGCTGCCGGCCGGCATGTAGAGCTCGAACTCGCTGCCCGTGAGCTCGTACGTGGGTCCGGCCGACGGCACGAACCACTCCCAGCGCGCATCGAGCGTATCCTCGTCGAACTCATCGACGAACGCCGGCTGGCCGGCGATCGCGATGCCGGAAAGAACAAGCGCAACTCCCAGAACAATGTGCTTCATAGACACCTCCCATGAGAAACGTCTTGCGAACAACGGGTTCTACCGCTCTGGACGAACGAAAGCCCTGCCGCAGCCTCTCGAATACCTTCATGATACCAAGACCGGGGCGTCAAGGAAAGCGTTTTCTTTCCGGGCCGCCCCGCGGCTCCGGCCGGCGGCGGGCCGGCCGCCCGGCTCACGGCCGGGCGCACCCCAGCGGATCCGCCGTCACGTCCTCGCCGGGGTCCGGGAAGGGCGGCGGCGGCGCCTGCCCGCGGCCGAAAATGAACGCCAGCAGGTAGACGGGGTCCGCCACGTCCAGCCGCCCGTCGTCGTTCACATCGGCCGCGTCGAGGCAGTCCAGCGCCCCGGCGCCGAACAGGCCGTCGAGGATGCGAAGCGCGTCCGCCGCGTTCAGCGTTCCGTCGCCGTTGGCATCGCCGCGCCGGAAGCTCCCCGCGGCGGGGAGGTACTCGAATGCCTGCGTCGCCGTGACCTTGAGCCCGCGGGCGAGGTCGGCGACGGTCACGTCCGCGCGGCCGAACCGCCCCTCGGGGACGACGACCGTCACCGCCTGCGGCGCCGCCGAGATGACCGCGGCGGGGGTCAGGCCGAAGAGAACGGCGCAGTCCTCCGGGCGCGACGGGAGGTTCGTCCCCGCGATCGTTGCCTGGAAGCCGCCGCGCACCGATCCCGCGGCCGGGACGATGGAGGCGAAGGTCATCGGCTCCGGCTCGTCCCGCACGTACGTGAATGCCCGCGGGCGGTACCCCTCGCTCCCGTCCGAGTTGCGGACCATCACGCCCACCGTCGTCACGAGCGGCCAGGCCGGGGGCGCGGCGGCGCGCAGTTCCGTGTCGCCGATCCGCGCGACCTCGGTCGCCTCGCGGCCGCCGAAGAAGACCCGCGCCCCCGCGGCGAACCCCAGCCCGCGCACGACGACGCTCGTTCCTCCCGACGCGGGGCCGCTCGCGGGCGTCACCGTGGAGACGATCACGTCCTCGACGGACGTTTCTCCGTAGACGAAGCTCAGGAACACGCCGATGGCGCCGTCGGGATTGCGCACGAACACGGGCACCGATCCCGTGCCGGGCGGCGTCGTCGCGAGCAGTTCGGCGCTCGAGACGAACACGACCGCCTGCGCCTCGACGCGGCCGAAGAACACCTCGGCGCCCGGGGCGAAATCGCCGCCGATGACGGCGACCTCCGTGCCCCCCGCCGGCAGGCCCTGCGATGGGGCGATGCCGTCGATGTGCGGCGGCGGAACCTGGTTCGATGTGACCGTGATCGAGTCGGCGCCGGCGAGCGTCCCGTCGCGCTGATACACGGCGCAGGCGAGCTGATTGGGCCCGGGCGCCAGATCGATGTCGACTTCCCACTGCGTCGCCGAGAGCCACCTGACCGCCCAGGTGAGATCCCGGCCCCCGACGGTGAAGATGTCGGCCGCGACCGGCGCGGTCCCGGCGAGCGTCACCCGGGCCTCGTCGGTCGAGAAATCCGCGCCGCCGCGGGTCGTGATCGCGAACGCGGCGACGGGCAGCCGGCCCTGGATGTTGGCGGTGCGGCTCGTGATGAAGCTCTTGATCTCGGCGACGCCGCCGGCCGCGGGCTCGCCGGACATCGTGGCCGCCCACATGTCGAGGATGGGATCGATGAAGCTCCGATTGGCCGGCCGCGCGAGGAGGTACGCGTAGTCGGACATGATCAGCTTGCGCACGTGCGGCCTCGCGAAGAGGTCGCGGAGCACGGGAAAGTAGTCCGTGGGCGTGATGGGTCCGGCCACCTCGCCGGTCCCGAAGGTCAGATCCGAGTCCCAGTGGATCATCTTCCACCGGTCCTCCCGCGGCGGCAGGTACACGAAGGCGTTCTTGCCGTACAGGTAGCCGATCGTGTCCCAGTCGCCGATGAAGAACCGCACGGCGAAGATCGCCGACCACTCGCGGATGTCGACGCGGTCCTCGATCGTCGCGTCGATCGCCGCGCCGTCCGCATTGTCGAGGTAGTCGACGAGGCCCATGAGGTGCGTCCAGTCGTCGGTCTTCTGGCGCGTCCTCAGGTTGAAGATGTAGCGGTAGCTCTCCTTGTCGGCGCCGCGGTACACGAAGTTGCACCGCCACCGGCAGTTCGGGGTCGAGTCGTTGTCGATCTCGAAGTAGTCGTCGATCTTCCACACCGACCCGTCGCCGTCGTCGCGCCACCAGAAGTCGAGGTAGTCGCGGTCGATCTTCTGGACATGGAGGTAGAGCGAGCCGTTGGCGTCCTGGCCGTTGTAGCGGAAGCGCACGAAGTGCTCCTCGCTGAAGGGGATCTTGACGCCCGTGGTCGCCGAGCCCATCGCGCGGTCGAGGTAGTACGCGGTGCGCTCCTTGACCTTGGTGGCGTCCTGCTGGTTGCAGTCCAGGTTGATCTCCTCCTCGCGGTCGAAGAGCCGGTCCTCGGCGTTGAACTTCAACCGGTAGCCCGACCCGGGGCTGCCGGGCCGGATCCAGGGGCTTCCCCGGAACCGGAGGCCGACGTTGTAGAAGATCCGCTCGTTGCCGAAGACGAACGTCGCCGGCACGAGCTCGTTGGAGAGGCGCGGCCGGGCGTAGAGCCACGCATGATCGGCGGCGCGGAGATTCGCGCGATAGAGGAGCAGCTTCGTCGCCACCGAGGAGTCCCCGACGCGGTACATGGCGCTCGCGCCCGCGCCGGGAGATCCGGGCGGAAAGACGCCGATGGCGGCGGCGGAATCCTCGGCCTCGACGTAGAACTCGACGATCGCGCCGTCGGCCTGCGCGGGAACGGTGCCGCCCCAGACGCCGTCGCCCGCCTTGCCGTCGCCGCTCAGGCCGCCGTCGGCCATCGGCGCCGCGTTCCACACGGTCTGCCCCTCCAGCCGCCAGCGCAGCGTCATGCGGGCCACGCCGTCCGCATCGGCGGCGCGGCAGGTCACGACGACGGGCCGGCCCGCCGCGGGCGCCTTCGGCTCCTGGTCAAGGCCGTCGATGACCGGCCCCATGTTTGCCCGGTAGGCGCTGTTCCGGGCCCCCGGCGTTCCCGTCGCGACGGGCACGGGCAGCGACGCGCAGAACGGCGCGCCGTGCCAGTGGGTCCGCGTGAGGAGCCGGTTGGAGCCGCGCTGCCACTTGGCCCAGTAATCGATGTAGCAGACCGCGGGATAGGGCTGATTCAGCACGGTCTCGATGCGGTTCGTGCGGGTGTCGCCGCGGGCCTCGGCGCGGACCAGAAGACTCCGGGAGCCGCCGTGCGCGGCCCAGGTCACCGCCTGGCTCGCCGCATGCGTTCCCTCGATGATCCAGCCCGCCGTGCCGCTCTCGAACCCCCCGTTGGTGACGTAGTTCGAGGTGCTCGTCGTCGACGGCCGCAGCCGCACGTCGTCGAGCAGCACCTCGCCGGCGCTCGTGAGGTAGAGGTGGAGCTCGTTCTCCGAGCCGGCCGGCGGACCTTGATAGGAGACGTGATGCCACTCCGCCTTGCCGGTCTCGTCGCTTCCCGCCCATGCCGCGGCGAAGGAGTTGTCCTGGAAGGGATCGATCAGTTCCAGGCTCGATCCGCCCCCGTCGGCCCACCGCGACCACCGCCCGCCCTCCGAGTACCGGACCTCGTCGACGGTGTTGCCGCGCGCGTCCTTGAGCCTGATCAGCTCGCCCTTGTTGTTCAGGACCCCGTCGTAGGGGCCGATCGCGGAGGCGAGCGCCGGCCCGTAGACGGCGGCGAGCCGCGCCGGGTTCTTCCCGATGACCACGTAGCCGAGGGGCGCGCAGAGGGTCCCCTCGGGGAAGATGTACTGGATCCCCTGGGTGAATCGATACCCGCTCAGATCGAGCGTGCGATTTCCCCGGTTGTGAAGCTCGATGTACTCGAGGTTCTCGCCCCACAGGCCGTTGTCGCCGCCCGAATAAGGATCGTCCTCGTGGAACGGGTGGTACATGATCTCGTTGATGACGAGGTCGGTCTCGACGACGACCGTGTTCGCCGTCCCCTCGGTCGGCGGCATCGCGTACGTCGCGCCGGCGCCGTCCGGCCAGCTTCCCGCGGCGTCGCCCCACGCGACATCGGCCTCGAATGCGCGGGCCGCGACCACCCGCGAGCCGTCCGGCGCGGTCAG
>DHGK01000411.1:6690-11514 GCA_002402755.1 Planctomycetes bacterium UBA4800 | reverse complement strand
CGGGGCGGAGGTTCTGCGGATCGTTGCCGAGGAAGAAGCCGGAGATGTCGGCCGCGGCCGAGCCGCGGTTGTACAGCTCGACGAAGTGCGCGGCGGCCCCGAGCCAGAGGCACTCGTTGAACACGACGCCGGCGGCGCCCGCGCCGGCGGTCGTCGTCTGCCCGAGAAGCACGGGCCGCAGGGAGAAATCGCTGCTGCTGAGGCTCGCGTTGTGGCCCTGGAGGGCGAGCACGTTCGTTCCCGCCCTGAGGCGGCTCTTGAAGGCCGAGATGTCGAAGCTCTCGAAGCCGACCGCCTCGTGGTCCGGCAGGGCCGTCGCGGTGTGGGCGGGCGGCGTGCCCGCGATGTTGGCGCTCCGCGCGACCTCCTCCCCGTTCAGGTAGGCGACGAAACCGTCGTCGTACCAGACCTGGAGGACCAGCCGATCGAAGACCGACGGATCCGCGAGCGAGAAGGAACGCCGGATGGCGATCGACACGTAGCCGCCCTGCATGTCGGCGAGCACCGTCCGGTCGTCGTTGTCGTCGTAGCCGAACCCAGACTGGCCCTCGGGCCAGGAGCCGTCGTTGAAGGCCAGGCCCGTCCAGCCGGCCGGGAACGCGGTCGTGCCCTTGAAGTAGCGCCACAGGGCGCCGTCCGCGACGAGCGTCGTCGACACGACCTCGCTCTCCAGGCCGTTTGGCGCGCCCGGCGTTCCGCCGCGGAGCGGGCTCGGCGCCCAGTTCGCGGGATCGTCGATGGCCCGGTAGGGGTCGATGAGGCTCAGCGAATGGCCCGTGCCATCGCAGGCGGCCGGCCACGCGCCGCGGTCGTTGTAGGTGAGGGACACGATGCGCGGCGCCTCCAGGTTCGGCAGCGCGATGCCGTCCGCGTCGTAGGTCCCCGCGTCGTTGGACAGGATGAGCCGCTCCCCGGCGTTGTCGAGGTTCCCCTCGTACTGGCCGAAGGGAGCGAATCCGTAGCGCGCCTCGAAGGCGGCGGCATCGCGTGCGAGGACGAGGTACCGGTTCTGCCCGACGCCCCCGATGATGCTCGGGTGATCGTCGCCGTCGGGGAAGACGAACCGGACGCCGTCGGTGAAGCGCCAGCCCCCGAGATCGAAGGGCTCGGCGATCTCGTTGTAAAGCTCGATGAACTCGAGCTCCTCGCCCCCGCCCTCGGGGTTGTACATGATCTCGGAGATGACGATGCCGAAGGCCCCGGAGAAGGGGATGCAGAGCGCGGCGAAGATCATCGCGCCTCGCCGCGGCTGCAGTCGCGCCGCGGCCGCGATCATCGTGTGGTTCCGCATCGGTGTCACGAGCAGCTTTCCTGTACGCAGGGCGCCAGACTGTCCGGCGTCGAGTCCTGATTGCAGGAGGCCGCGCCCGGCGCCGGCAGCGGCGCGCCGCTTCCGAAGAGGTAGTCGAGGACCGTTATGGGATCGGCGATGTCGAGGCGCCCGTCGTCGTTGGCGTCGGCCGCGTCCGGACAGGAGAGCGCGGCATCGCCGAAGAGCGCCGCAAGGACGCGAATCGCATCGCCGATGTTCACCCTGCCGTCGTTGTTGGCATCGCCGCGCCTGAAGATCCCCGGCGACGGCGCCGCGACCGCAATCGCGATCTCCTCGGCATCCTGACGGGCGCCGTCGAAGACCGTGAGCCTGAAGGTATAGGTCCCGGTCGCGGTGAATGTCGCCCTGACCTGCTCGGTGTCCGCCGCCGCCGGAGCCAGCGCCGCGGCGACCGGTCCGCCCGTCTGCTCCCACGCGAAGCGGAGCGAGTCGGGGACGCCGTCATCCCAGCTCAATCCGCCATCGAGCACGATCTCGCAGGCGCTGCCGAGGAGGTACAGCGTCGTCGCCGCCGGTATGGTCGTGATGCGGGCGAGCGGCGGCGTGTTGCCGTCGTCGCCCGGGCCCACCCCGCGCGGCACGTACGCCGCGTCGGCGATGAGGAGGAGCTTGTCGAAGGACAGATCGACCTCTCGCACGGAGATCCGGACGGCGTGCGCGCCGCTCGAAAGCGGGAGCGGTGCGGGCCGGCCGTCGATCTGGGTGAGGCGCGACCACGTGTAGGCGGGCGGCGCGACGGCGGCGAGCGCGAGCGTCCAGGGGTTTCCGCCGTCGATCTCGATCCACACGCTGTCCGAGTTCGGGCTCGTCCCCTTGGCGCGCAGCCACACGTGGTAGTCGGCCGTCGCGGGCACGGAGACCTCGTAGGAGGCGCTGCCGTCCTCGGGCTCGGGGTTGCGCAGGTGATCCTCCGCCGTGGGGGGAATGTGCACCGCGGCGGCGCCCGATGCATCCGGGTCGGCGATGACGAGCATGTCGGGAATGACCGCGCCCGACTCGGCCTCGACGCTCGCCAGGGGCGGCAGCGCCAGGACCCGGATGTCCCATGACGCGTCGTCGTGGCCGGCCGAGTTCTCGGCGCGCACGACGACGGTGTACACCGCATCGAGATCCTGGATTCCCGGCGTCCAGTACACCGCGAGCCCCACGGGATCGAAGACCATGCCGGGCGGCCCCTGGAGGAGGCGTGCGGTCCCCGCGTCCGGATAGCCCGGCAGCACGGCGAGCGCCGCCGAGTACTCCCTGCCGACGGCGGCGAAGCCGTCGCCGGGGCCCGAGATGTCGGGAGGCGCCGGCTGCGGGACCGTGACCAGGAACTCGTCGTAGCGCATCTCGACGCGCGTCGTGTCGCTCCAGTTCTTGGCGAAGAGGCCGATGTACTTCACCGTGCCGGACCAGGGGTAGGACGATGTCGTGACGATCCACTCGGCGCTGCCCGCCAGCCGGTAGCTGAAGGTGTAGAGGGTTCCGGTCTTCTCGATGCGGAGGTCCGCCGTGACGGGGGGGCCGGGGACGCTCGCCCCCACCTTGGGCCCGACGCACTGCTCGAACTTGATGACGTTCCCGCTGTAGAAGCCGTACATGAAGAAGTTCGACGGGTCGGCGTCCGCGAACTCGACGAGGAGCCCCGCGTGATAGCTGACCGTCGAGCTCACGAAGGTGGTCTTCGCCTCGAAGGCGAAGTCGCCCGCCGGCGCCTCGATCCGCAGGCGCGGGCAGCGGTCGAAGCCGCACCAGGTGTCGAAGTTCGGGCTGCCCGCGGGGAGCGTCAAGGACCACTCCCCGCCCGCCGTCGCCTGCTGGGCCCGGCTCACGGGATCGACGAAGAGCATGCGGCCGGCGGCGATCGGGTCGGTCGCGAAATCCTCGTAGAAGAAGGTCGATGCCGAAGTCGCGGTGCTCGCGAGGAGCAGCGCCGCGGCATGGCAGAGCATCTCGTTTCGAACAGCGCGCATAGGGATCGACGTGCCTCAGACCGGTTCTCTCCATTGTAAGGCCAAACGGGGCGCGGCGACACCATGCATCGCGCCGCCCCGCCGCCGCGTGCTTCCTGTCGATTCCCCTGCCGGTTATAATTGCACTCGGGAACCACGCGTGGAGTCATGCGGAACACAGCCCGTGTCTTCTTCATCGGGGCGCTCGTGTGCGCCTCGACCATCGAGGCCGAGGCGGACCCGAGCTACAGGGTCCGCGCGGGCTCGGTCGAGGGCATGAACGGCGCCTCGGCGACGCTCTCGGCGTACCTCGACCTGAACGTCGACGGGCTGGGCGAGCCGGTCGGCGGGTGGTCCTTCGGCATCTGCCACGAGGAGAGCGGCGCAACCGTGCTGTCGGCGGATGCCGGCGGGGCGATTCCGCTCCTTCGCGGCGGCGCCGGCGTCGACTTCCTCAGGATCGAGGTGTTTCCGGGCGGCGTCGCCGAGACGGCGATCGTCGATCTCGGGCAGGCGCAGGCGGCGCCCGCGGCCAACGATCTGGAGGTGTTGCGGATCCGTTACTTCTTCCAGAGCCGGGAGTGTCCCATCAGGCGGAGCGTCGTTGTCTGCGACACGCTGGGGAGCCCGCCGCTGGCCGTGACCTGCGTCGTCGATCGGCGGGCGATCGAGCCGCAGCGGGAGAGCGGCGCCATGCAGATAGGCTGCACGCCGCTCGTGACGCTGAAGACCGCGGCCGGCGTTCAAGCGGCGACGGGCCTGGACGCGCTCGTTCCCGTGCTTCTCTCCAACGAGAGGCCGGTGAGCGGCGCCTCGTTCGCGCTCGCCGCCCGCGAGGGGCTGCTCATCCCCTCGGGCGTGGATCTCGCGGGGACGAGCGCCGGCGCCCTGCGCGGCGGCGCGGGTCCCGAGTATCTCAAGATCCACATCGATGCAACCGCGCGCTGCATCGGCATCGCCCTGATCGGATCCACGTCGCTCGACGATGCGACGATCCCGTTCGGCTGGGAGGCGCCCTTCCTGCGCATCGCATTCAACGCCCCCTCTCGGGAGGGGACGGAGACGCTCGAGTTCACGGACGGGTGCGGGAGCTTCGCCGCGCCGCGCGCCGTCGTGGTCGCGGGCTTCTCGCTCGTGCCCGAGACGATCGGATCCTCGGTCGTCGTGTCGGAAGGTCCGGCCGGCGGCTTCATTCGCGGCGATGTCAACTTCGACAGGCTGATGAACATCGCCGATGCCATCGCGGCCTTGACCTTCCTGTTCGCCGGGAAGCCGCACGACTGCCACGACGCCGTCGATGCCAACGACGACGGGAAGCTCGACATCGCCGATGCGATCTACCTGCTCTCGTACCTGTTCGTGCAGGGCAAGGAGCCTCCCCCGCCGTTCGCCTCGCCGGGCGTCGACCCGACGCCGGACGCGATCGGCTGCGTCCGGTTTCCCTTCTGGTAACCGTTCACGGTTTTCTCGCCGTGCTCGGGCGCACAGACACGTCTCAACTGACGGAGAATAAACCACAGAGGCACAGAGAGCACAGAGAAGAAGACGGAGAGAGAC
>DHGK01000411.1:0-6670 GCA_002402755.1 Planctomycetes bacterium UBA4800 | reverse complement strand
GAAGGCGGAGATTCGCGTGTTCGGGATGCCCTGTGAACGGTTACGCATATAGTTGATGGTATAAGCCTGCGTGCCGCGAGGAGGAGACAGGGGCGCGCTCCCCGGAAAGGGAATGTCATGAGATGCCATGTTCTTGCGTTCGCGGGCATGGTCGCGCTGGCGTCGCCGATGCTGCGAAGCGCCGACCTCGTGGTCTCGCCCGATGGGCCCTACAAGACCGTTCTCGATGCGGTCAAGGATTCGAAGGAAGGCGACTCGATCTACGTCAAGCCGGGGCGGTATCTCGAGGCGGCGGTCATCGTCATCCCGCATTCGCTGCGCATCCTCGGCGAGAGTCCGCAGGCGGTGCAGGTGATCGGGGCCAAGGACACCGGCGCGACCTTCTCGATCCAGGGAGCCCGGGCCGTCCACCTCGACGCGCTGGGGATCCAGGCGCCGTCGGCCGCCAGAACGGCGGCGGTCGCCGTCCTGGGCGGATCGGCCACGATCACGCACTGCGTGGTGCGGGCGCTGGACATCGGCATCGACCTCGGCTCGGCCGACAAGGACGCCCCGGCGAGCGTCATTGTCAACTGCGTGCTCCACGGCTCGGTCCAGAGCACGACCGCGCTGCGGGCGACGGAGTGCCCGCCGCCGCTCGTGAGGAACTCCATCTTCTATCTAGCCAAGAACGCGTTCGCCCTGAACGAGGTCGAGGCCGAGATCGAGTACAACAATTTCTATCAGTGCGCCGACATCACCAAGCCGCCGCCCCTGAACTACCTGAACCTCCAGCCCGGATTCGCGAGCGTCGAGCAGTGGGACTACCGGCTCTCGCCCCAGCAGGACAGCCAGTGCTTCGACAAGGGACACCCCTCCGAGGCCTACAAGGACATGCTCCCCGAGGCGGGAGGAACGGAGCTCTGCGACCTGGGAGCGTACGGCGGAGCCCTGTACACGCTCTTCCCGCCCTACATCCTCGCACGGTACACGGTCTCGGCGGCGCCCATGACAGGCGCGGCTCCGCTCAGCGTCGTCTTCAGCGTCGTCTTCAGCGAGAGGGGCGACGGCGATCTCGCGCTCACGTGGGTGTTCGGGGACGGCGGCACATCCTCGGTGGAGTCGGCGGTCCACGCCTACGAGACCGGGACCTGGACCGCCTTCCTGATCGTGGAGCAGTCGGTCGGGATCAGCTCGGTGTCCGAGACAATGAAGATCAAGGTCTCGCCCGGTCCCAACCGGCCTCCGGTCTGCACCTTCCGGGCCGAGCCGGGCTCGGGGGGCGCCTTCGCGCCGGCGTCGGTGCGGTTCGCGTTCACCGGGAGCGATCCCGATCTCAACCTCGAATCGATCCGGTGGGAGGTCGATGGAGAACCGCTCGTCATGGAAGGCGATGACTACGGCGAGGGGGGAGCCAT
Organism: Planctomycetes bacterium UBA4800; assembly: GCA_002402755.1. Taxonomy (GTDB): domain Bacteria; phylum Planctomycetota; class UBA8108; order UBA8890; family UBA8898; genus UBA8898. The sequence goes on along the minus strand of DHGK01000411.1, from coordinate 5,273 downwards.
CGTCGCCCTGATCCCCGATGCGGAGCCCCACGAGATCAAGTGCACGGCCACGGACGCGCTCGGCCTGTCGGCGTCGAGGACCGTGACGTATTTCGCGCGCCCTCCGGCGATCATCGACATGCGCCCCCTGCCGTTGCCGCCCGAGATCCGCGCCGGGGAGTCTCTCGAGGTGATCGCCGAGGGAAGGCCCGGCGGCTACGCCGTCATCTTCTACGGCAAGGAACCGCTCGGCGGGGGCGAGTTCCAGGGAACCCCTCTGGGGCTCGGCGCCGACTGGAAGGTCTTCGGCGATGTGGATGAGAACGGCCTTCCGGTGCCGGTGCGTATCGGCGAGGCCGCCGTCATCAAGATCGAGAGGAGGATGCTCGACCTGCCCGGGAAGTACTTCTTCCAGGTGATGGTCGCCGGCGACGAGAAGCTGGAAACGGACCGGATGCTCTCGCTCGTGTCGCCCTTCGAGAAGCAGTTCTACGTCGACCTGCTGCCCGCGATCTGCGAGCCGGGCATTGCCTGCTTCTCGGGGCATCTCTTCTTGAAGAAGCCGGTCGAGCTCTCCTTCTACGACGTCGACCGGGAGACGCCGGGGCTCCAGCCCAAGCCGGGCTTTGAAGCACGCCCCGACGGTCGCTACGCGATCCGCTTCGAGAGGGTGCCCCTCGGCCACGTCGAAGCCCGGATCGTCGGTGCCGGCGGGGATGAGGAGATTCCGATCAGCGCCCCCTTCCACGTCCGGGATGACGGGTTCTTCGAAGCCCCGGCCCTGCCCGATGCCCCGGTCGTGCCGGAGTACTTCGTGCAGGTCTTCTCCCGGAGCCGCCGCTGCAACGTGCACACCGGCCCGCTCCTCTTCAGGGGATACATGGATTTCGTTCCGTACGAGATCGCCTGGGAGGAGGGGAACCTCGACTCGTACGGCCTGATCGACCCCCTCCCCGCGCCGGGCTGGGGTCTCCTGAGCTTCACCGAATGGCTCGATCGGGAGGCCGGGGCTCCCTTGGCTGCGGAGATCGAGGCCCAGCGAGTGCTGATCGCCGAGGCCGAGACCGACTACCTGAAGGCCGTGGATGCCCTCGAGCGGGCCCAGAGGAATCTCAACCTCGCCTTCGAGAGCGCCGTCGTCTCGAGCATGGGGGCCCTCGGTGTCGCGCTGAGCACCCTGCAGGGGCTGCTCGAGGACGTGGCCCGGCTCGGCGAGTGCTTCACGACCTGCAAGTGGTGGGAATGGCTCATCCTCGTCTGCCCCACGAGGTGCGTGATCGCGTTCACGATCGATGTGATCAACACCATGATCGATACGATCGTGACCACGATCAAGACGATCCAGCGGGCCATCGAATGTCTCACCGCGGGCATCGCGTTCAACAACCCCGATTACTTCAGGGAGGACCTGATCGCGCTCGAGGCCATCCGGGACGAGGCGATGGCGCGCGCCAACGAGGCTCGGGCCGTTCTCCGGGACGAGGAAGACCGGCTCGACGAGATGCTCGACCGGCAGGCGTTCCTCGACCGCTTCAGCGCCTGGATCGGGGGGCTGCCCGACGGCTGCGACCGGGACTGCCCGGACCTCATGCATCGGATACTCGCGCATCGGGGCGGCGAGTTCATTCCGCTCTTCTTCCAGGACGAGCGGTTCTTCCGCCTGATCCGCCGGCCGAACCGGGAGACTTCGTCGGCCACGCTGCGGGAGCATCTCGGACGGCCCCTGGGGACCTCGGTCGACTTCGGCGACATCGTGATCGATCCGGAGGGCCACCGGGTGGACGAGGAGGAGTACCAGCGTGCGTTTCTCTTCTGCAACATCCTGGAACGCGTCGAGCGGGCCTTCGACTTCGTCTTCTCGAACAGCCCGGCCTACCGCGCGGAGACGTACAACGACCGAAGCCACTGGTACCACATTGTCGACATCGTCTACCCCAGCCTGGCGGGGCCCCAATCCTTCTACTGGGGCTTCGATTTCGACGGGAACCTGATTCCGGACCTGGCGCTCGGGCCTCGGGATGCGCTCAACGACACGGTTCTCAGGGAGTACGGCCGCCTGGTCATGGATCGCATGGTCAGGCTGACTCCGCTGCCCCTTCCGGGCCGAGCCGATGACTACGAGAAGTTCCCCGTGAGCTGCATCGATGAGAGCCGGAGCCCCGGGGGCGGCTACGTCGAGGGGTGGTCGCGGTTCCTGGTCGAGGCGGTGTCGCCGGCGCCCGGCAACATCATGCGCCCGAACCTCCAGTTCCTGGACGCGCCGTGCTGTCCTTGCAGGTTCTGGGAGGGCTACCGGGAGGAGTCGTGGATCGCCCGGATCTTCTGGGAGCTGTACAAGGAGAAACCGGCGCCGGTCCTGCCCGGCATCGATGCCGGCCTGTATTCCTTCGACGAGCTGGCGGCGGCGATCGCCGGCGCCGGCGCGGGGCCTCCGATGGACATCTGCGAGTACCAGGCGGCGCTGACCGCCCTGTACGGTGCGGACATGCGCGTGGTCGAGATCTACCGCCGCAACCTGATCACCGTCAGCCAGGACGGCCGCTGCGGGGATGCTCCCAGCGACCGAGACCACGACGGAGTGCCCGACAGCGTGGACAACTGCCCGTTCACGGCGAACCCCGGCCAGGAAGACGCCGACGGCGACTCGATCGGCGATGCCTGCGACGGCTGCGGGCTGCCCGATCCGGGCATCGACCTTGACTACGACGGGGTGGGCGATCGGTGCGAGGGGCCGCCGGCGGTCACGGTGACGGCGACACCCGCGAGCGGCGCGATCCCCCTCGATGTCCGCCTGTCCGGCGCGGTCGTGGACATCGGCGGCGCCGTGGCGTCCTGGGCATGGGAGGTCGACGGCGCGCCGGCCGGCGAGGGGTCGAGCATCGCGTTCACGTTCACGACGATCGGAGACCACGAGGCCGTCCTGCGGGTCGTCGACGACGACGGGCTCGAGGGTGTCGGGAGCGCCGTCATCCGGGCGGGCCTCGACGCACCCGCGGCCGGCAACGTCAACGGCGACCTGCGGATCGACATCGGCGACCCGATATTCCTGCTCACGTATCTCTTCAGGACGGGTACGCCGCCGCTCTGCAGCCCGATCACCGCCTGTGCCGACGTGAACGCCGACGGAAGAATCGACATCGGCGACCCGATCTACCTGCTCGCGTACCTCTTCGGCGGCGGGCCGCCGCCGGGGATGCCGAAAGGATGACCCGCGGCGCGTGCCGCCGTTCGGAACAAAGAAGCAGGCGCGGCCTCTCGCGAAGCCGCGCCCGCGGATCTCGGTGCGCGTTGCCGATCCGAGCCGTGGTTGTGCGCGTCAGAACTTGACGGCGACGTCGACCTGGACGCGGTGGTAGTCCTTGCCGCGATCGATGGCGCTCCGGTTGTTGAAGTACGTGACGCCGGTGGTGACGTTCTTGAGCACCATGAGGTCGGCGCCGATCTCGTGGCCCTTGCCGTCCGTTCCGCTGCCCTTGAAATCGGAGTCGGTGAAGGCGGCGATGACGGCATCGCCTTCGAGCCTGCGGTAGTTGTAGCGCAGGGCCCAGTCCCACTGGTTCTTGAGCTTTCCGATCGAGGCGCCGGCGAGCCAGCCGGTCTTCTCGCCGCCGCCGACGCCCGTGTTGACGACGTAGTCGCCGAACACCGCGACATCGATGCCGCCGATGACGGCGCCGGCCTCCGCGAAGGCCTCCAGCTCGTCGTAGTCGTACACGTAGGCGTTCGCGACGGCCGTGTTGCCGCGGGGGGCGCCGTAGAACATGGTCTTGCCCTGGGGGTTGGTGTAATCGAAGTAGCCGGCGCCGGCGATCACGTGGGCCTTCTTGCTCATGAGGTTGGCCTTGGCGCCGCCCTGCGCGCCGAAAAGACCGGTGTCGATGCTCCTGCCCTTGCCGTTCTCGACGACCCAGAAGCCGCCGAGGTTCGCGAAGAAGTCGATGTCGCCCGCAGAGAGTTTGTACGTGACCGCGCCGCCCTCGGGGTTGAGGTCATGGTCCCAGATCAGCTCGGACTTGCCGGGCGCGAAGAAGGGGTTGGAGATCTTGCCGCCCCACACGTTGAGGTTCGGCACGAACGTGGGGTGCAGGTTGATGTACGCCAGGTCCAGGCGGAACTCGTCGCGCCTGAACGAGTCCCCGAGCGTGAGGTTGCCGGACACGGGATCATCGCCGCCGGTCGAGAGGGCGACGGCCGCATCGGCATGTTCGTTGATCTTCGCATAGAGGCCGAACCGTGCGCGGATGCGATTGCGATGCTGGACCTCGTTGCCGTCCTCGTCCAGATCGATCATCTCGTACCGGTAGCGCAGATCGCCCTTGAGCGAGATGCTGTTGATCCACGCGGGCACGCGCTGCGACAGCGCCTTGACGTCCGCCTCGAGCGCCTTGAGCCGCTCCTCGTAGGACTGCGTCCCGGCCGCGTCGTCTCCAGCCGCGGCGGCCCCGCACACTGCCGCCATGACGACCGTCATGGCGCACGCGAGCAACACTTGTCGTGCCATGTTCCGTTGTCCTTTCTGCCGTGAGGCAACCTCGAAACGAGTTGAACCGATTGACCGTATGCATCCCACTGCCCGTAGATTACCGGGGGAAGATTAAGCCGGTGTGAGCGCGCGGTGAGATTTCGAAGAACGCGAGGAAAACCTCAGCGCGACCGCCGGACCCCCCTGCGCGGGCACAGCGTCGCGAGCGGGCAGGTCGAGCAGTGCGGCGAGAGCGGCGTGCAGCAGTTCTGGCCGAAGGCGACGAGGAGATCGTTGTACTCGATCCAGTGCCGCGGCGGGAGGCGCTTCCTGAGCGCCATCTCGGAGTCGCGGGGCGTCCGCGTCCGCAGGTAGCCCCAGCGGTTGGAGATGCGATGGACGTGCGTGTCGACGCAGATGCCGGGAAGCCCGAACCCGCGCGTGAGGACCAGGTTCGCGGTCTTGCGGCCGACGCCGGGGAGCTCGAGCAGCGCATCGAGATCCGGCGGCACCGCGCCGCCGAAGCAGTCGATGAGAATGCGGCACGTCGCGAGGATATGCGCTGCCTTCGTGCGGTAGAAGCCGACGGGGAAGATCGCCCGCGCGATCGTGCCGGCGTCGAGCGCGAGCATGGCGCGGGGCGTCGCGGCCAGCGCGAAGAGCCGTGCGGACGCCGCGGCGGTCGTCTCGTCCTTGGTGCGCAGGGACAGCATGGTCGAGATCAGGACCGCGAACGGGTCGCGCGTGGTTTCGCTCAGCTCGGTAACAATGGGGAGCTTCCACGCGCGCGCGGCGCGCCGCAGGATCGCGATGGCCTTCGAGATCGGAAACG
>DHGK01000152.1 GCA_002402755.1 Planctomycetes bacterium UBA4800 | reverse complement strand
CACGAAGACGCCAAGTGCCGCGGGCGCGCGCTACGGGCAGGCGCGGCGGACCAGGCAGTCCAGGCCGTCGGCGGTCGCATCCGCGCCGCAGGCGCCGAGGGGCGGGTCGAACGTGCGCCCCCCGAAGAGATGGAGCAGGACGCAGATCGTGTCGGACAAATCCAGCCGGCCATCGTCGTTGGCGTCGGCGGCGTCGCGGCAGCCGGGCTCGGGCCCCGCCGCGAAGAGGTGGCCGAGCGTGTGGATCGCATCGGCGATATCGACGGCGCCGTCGCCGTTCGCATCGCCGCGCACGAATCCCACGGCGACCGCCCCGCCGGCGGAACCGACCGCAATGTCGTCGATGTAGACGCCCTCGTACACGGACTCGCCGTCGCTGACGAAGCGGAACCGGACCTGGAGCGGCGTCGCGGGCGCGTGCCGGGAAAGATCGTACGTGTATTCCATCCACCCGTTGCCCATGAGGAGCGGATCGAGGGCGCCGCCGCTTCCGATGAAGTCGAGCTTCTCCCATTCCACGCCGTCGGGCGAGACCTCGACGTACATGCCGGTCGTGCCGTATAGCGCCACATCGTACCAGGCCCAGAACGACAGCACGGGGTCGAGGCACAGGTCGAAGGCCGAGCTGACGAGCATCGACTGGTTGTAGCGCGTGTATGTCCACGAGCCCTCGACCCCGCAGTACCAGCTCTGCGATCCCGAGCGGCTCCGGTGGGACGTGACGTGCCAGAGGTTGCCCGTTCCCGGGAGGGTCCAGCCGGCGGCCCCGCCTTCCACATCGTCGCCGAACCCCGTCGCGCCGGCGATGAACTCGACGGACTCCTCGGCGGCATATCCCCCGAGCGCGGAGAGCGCGACCGACACCGCAATCAACCGCGGGACCGGGCAGGCCGCATCGATCGCCGCCGGCACGGCCGTCACGCGCTCCTCGCCGGGCGCCAAGAGGCCGACCTCGATGGACGCGGGCTCTGTCGTCAGGTATGCGTCGGCGCACGCCGCGGCGCAGGCGACCATCCGCGCCGGCGCGAGCCCTTTGTTCTCGATCGCCAGGAGAAGCTCGACGCCCTCTCCCGGCTCGGGAACGCCGTCGCCGTCGCCCGCCGCCCCGTCATCGACGCCCAGCAGCCGGCACGCGAGGACCGGCGTCGCTGCCCGCAGGGCGATCAGGCCTTCCCACGTGTGCGCGCCGGCATCCGAGACGACGAGCCTGAGGTAGACGGTCTCGCCATCGACAAGATCGCCGCCCGCCGTGAGCGTGAAGCGGTCGGCCGATTCCACCGTCGCCCCCGCCGGAATGTCGCCGTAGGCGGCATCCGCGGCTGTGACGGCGATCCCTGCGCTCGCGGGCTCGAGCCGCGCCGCAACTCCCGTCGTATCGACGCTCCCGAAGTTGCGCAGGGCGATGCCGAGGCGCACCGTCTCGCCCGGCGTGAGGAGGCCATCGCCGTTCCCCTCGCCATCGTCGATGGCCGCGCCGGCCTCCGCGACGTACGCGACATCGACGACGACCTCGGCGGTCGTCTCCGAAGGAAGGCAATCCGCCGCCGTCGCCGTCACGAGGAGGGGGCCGACGGGCGACTCCGGCGCGATCGCAAGCGCAAGGCGGCCCGACGGATCGGTGCGGCCCGTCGCGTAGACATCTCCCTCCTGCATGACGCAGACGAGGGCGTCCGCGACGGGCGCGCCCTCGCGCGTCACGGTCACCGGGAAGGTCACGGTCCCGGCCGGCACGGAAGGAGGATGCGCCACGTCCAGGCGCCCCGGCGCGTCGGTCCTGATCGGCATCTCCGGATCGCCGAGCAGGTTGATCTGGTACTGGCACCAGCGGTAGACGTTCGCCTCGCGGGCGAGCGGGGCAAAGGTCGCCTTGGACAGCGCCACGGCCTCGCCGAGCCTGCGCTCGCCGCGCTCGAAGACCATGCGGTAGAACTCCCGATCGTACCGATCGGAGTAGCCGAAGCCGGGCTCGCCCATCGCGCCCCAGCCGTAGCGGGAGTTGCCGATGTTGGCGACGCCGCCGCCGTTGGGATTGTTGATGAAGTGCTCGGCGATCGCATCGCGGTCGAACGCCGCCTGCCAGCAGCCGATCGAGTTCAGGATCGTCTGCTCCGGGCCGTTGGCGAGTCCGTCCATGTCCGAAATCGTCAGCGATCCCGATCCGACCTGCATGACCGTGTACCAGGCATGGCCGTCGTGGTTGAAGATGTGCATGCCCTTGTTCAGCGCGCTCAGGACCGTCGCGCGCGATTCGGTCCCGTCGCGGGCGTATAGCTTCGTGATGGCGAAGCGATCGGGGACGAGCTCCTCGTCGATGGCGTCTTTCGAGACGCCCTGGTCGGTGAACGGGTCGGTCCACAGGATCTCCGCGGCGAAAAGCATCCGCAGCAGGTAGTCGGGCGGCGGGTTCTTCTCGTACGCGAGAACCTTGCTGACAAAGGTCTGCGCATGCGCGACCGTGCTCGCAGGCGCGCGGCCGACGAAGAGATCCGGCAGCAGATCGACCTCGTCGGCGACCTCGCCGTAGACGGTCGGGCTGCCGCCGGCGTTCCACGTCCCGTCCAGGTCGGCGTAGTACAGGTCGCAGGGGATGTTGTTCTCGTCGGCGTCGATGCCCGCCATGCAATCGAGCGCGAACGCCTTTCGGCACGGGACGCGCGCCGTGTCCCCGCCGAGGAGCACCCACGCGGTCCCCCAGTTCTCGAACGCGAATCTCAGGAACGCGCGGATTCTGGCCTGGTTGTCGGCGCCCGTGTAATTGGCGTAGATCCACGACGTCGTGAAGATCTCGGCGGGCACGCCTTTCCTCGTCTTCCAGTCGGCAAGGGGCCTGAACGCCGCCGCGAAATCATCGTGCGTGACGATGAGATACTCGATGCGCGTCTCGCCGTCCCTCATGGCCGGCTTGGCCGTCGGGGCAAAGTCGTCGAGGTCTTCCGGGTTCGATACGAGGCGCCGGAGCGACTCCGCGAGCGCCGGGGCGGGACGGCGCGGAACGGCGCGGCCGGACAGCTTCGCTTCCCGGCACGTCACGGTGAAGCCGATCTCCTCGTGAAAAAGGCAGCTCCGCGCCAGGGGGAGGTACTGGAGCGGATGGACCGCGAAGCCCGCGATCCTCCAGCCGCCGCACGACGCAGTCCCCGTGTGCGTGACGATCTCGGGCGGGTAGGCCGCCGCGGCGCCGTAAATCGACGGATTCGGCGGCGTGAACGCGCGCGGCCGCAGGTCGGGACGCAGCGCCGAGAGGATCTGCGGCTGCTGCGCCGGCCGAACGACGAGATCCGGGAGCACGCTCCGGGACCTGACGCCGGTCACGACGACGCGATCGACCTCGCTGCCGGGCGGCAGCACGAGGAACACGGTCGCAATCGGCATCTGCGGTTCGCCGGGAGCGAAGGTCGACACGCAGTCGCCGAGCGTCACGCGGTCGTAGCCGTCCAGACGGCTCACGCGCAGATCCCGGGGATCGAACGCGATCGTCCGGGAGATATCGGCCGCGGCGGCGAATGCGCCGCAGGCAAGAAGCGCCGGCAGAAGAAGCGCCGGGGACGCCAGGGGTCGGCGGGCGGGAACGGCGGTGTGTATGCTCATCGCCGTCGATGCTACGGGAAGGGGCCGCGCCGGTCAATCAGCGGCGGCTGCGGGCCGGCTCAGCGCGCCGGCACATCCCTCGCCTTCGCCCGCGCCTCCTCCTTGCGCGCGTCGCCGGACGGCGGCTCGCCGGCCGCCTTCTCCCAAGCGGCGCGGGCGTCCGCGTCCCTGCCGAGCGAATCGTCATGCTGCTGCCAGAGGAGCTATGTCTTCCTTCGCGACCGGCGTGAAGCCTATACTCTCCAGGACGCGGTTGAGTTGAGCCAACTGAAGACTCGAGGGCGATGTGATTTCGATGCCGATCGCTCGCCCGTCCGCCGTGAAGTCGACGAGAAGTCCAGAGTCGGCTTGCTCCGTCCGAACACTCTTGTCTCCTTGCTCCCGAGGGAGGTAGAAATAGGCAGCGAGTGCCCGCCCCTTGCGATACGTAACCTCAAGGTAGGAGTGTCTCATAGTTCGCTCACAGGGTATGCCGTAATCACCACCACAAGCCTGTCAGTCTTATCGGGCTCAACGGCGACTTCCCATGGCATCGAGTCATGGTTGGTTTCCACGATCCAACGCCCGGGCTCGCTTGCTTTTCGAAGCCCGCGTGCACGGTCCATCATAAGCCGCAGATCGATCTCGGAGAAGCTCCGGTCGAGCATACGTTTGAGCAGATGAGAGCTCAGTTCGAGCTGCCACTGCCACCACTCCGGCCATATCGCCACGGAACTGGCTCCGTTCTTTATCGCTTGCGGCTAACGTTAAGCTCAGCGGCGCGGCTTGCCCGCGTTCGCTGGAGCGTCTTGTTGGAGATCCTTCCTGAATTCCGATTCCCATCCGAGCTCTGTAACGAGCCTTTCCGCCTTGCGACTCACATTCTCGTCTTTGTCTCTCAGCCCAATTCTAATGTAGGGATAGGCCAGTTTGCCGGCATCACGAAGAATCGTCTTTGAATTGGGCTCGACTTTGGATTCGTTGCCTTTTGTCGCCCAAAGGAAAATGTCCATGATGTCCGGGAGGGCGCTCTCGATATTGTCTTTAACAATGACTTCGGATGCGGACAGCTGCTTCTCGTCCACACTGGAGGAATATTTGGCTGTTCGGATGAATTGGAGGGCATCCGAGACCTTCTTAGGAAGCTCTCTTGACTCGATCTTCCTAATGGCTACGAGAGCTGTGTAATAGAAATGCCAGCCTTCCGGGTTGTCTCGAATAAACTTGAGATGCGGAAGTGCCTTTTGGCTCCTGATTTCTCCCAATGCCTGGACAGCGTGTCGCACGTGCCAGCGATCCTGTCCTTCGAGAAACTCAATGTAAACATCCTCAGCCTCCTGATGAGGATGCCACGTAAGCGCGTAAGCGGCGTGCTGCCGCACGTCAGCCTTACCTTCCGAGAATGCACGAATGAGCGATTCTCTTGATTTCTCCGTAGCGATACTGCCAAGGCATCGCACGGCGTAGTATTGAACTCTCTCGTTGGGGTCCTCGAGGGCTTTCTCCAGATAGGGCACGGCCTCGTCCTTCTTCATCGTGAGGATCCTGCATGCGGTATTGCATGTGTTGTTACCCTTATCCTGAACAGCAAGATCCTTAATGAGCTCGGGCATTGTTTTATCTTGCGCAAAGGAGGGACTACACAGGGCCAAGACAAGGAGTCCCATTCCTATAGCCTTCTTCATTTCATAATCTCCAACGCTAGAGTTGGCCGGCGGTGCGGCGCGGACTACCCGCCCCCATCACCACCGCGACTCCAAACTACCACGCCGAGGGCCAGCGAGCAAGAAGCACCGTCCGGTCCCTGCGAGTCAGACACTGGGGGAG
>DHGK01000232.1 GCA_002402755.1 Planctomycetes bacterium UBA4800 | reverse complement strand
TCCCCGAGCGCCTCGAGCGATCGGCGCGTGTGCGCCACGTCGATGAGGACGGGCGGCGAGCCCTCGAATACTTCCTTGCGGCCCGGGAGATGCACGCGCTCCGCGATCCGCGCCGCGCCGGGAGGAAGCCCGCCGAGGAAGAGCGCGCACGCGCCGAGCGCGAGCGCCGCGTTCACCGCGAACGCGCGGTCCGGGACGGCGAGCTCGGCCGCGAACGGCGGCAGCTCGCCCCGAAAGGCGAGCGAAGCCCTTCCGTTCTCGTACGCGAGCGCGACGGCCGAGCGCCACGGGATGAGCCGGGCGCCGATGCGGCGGGCCTCGGCGGCCGCGACCGCGCGCAGATGGGGCGTGAGCGGCCCCGCGAGGAGCGGCGCGCCGCGCCTGCCGATGCCGATCTTCTGGCGCGCGATCGCGGCCTCGGTGCGGCCGAGCACCTCGGTGTGCTCCTTCTCGATCGANNGTCACGACGCCGAGCGCCGCCTCGCAGCACGCGGTCGCGTCGAACTTGCCGCCGATGCCGGCCTCGATGATGGCGGCATCGACCTTCTCGCGCCTGAAGGCGTGCCAGGCCAGCGCCGTGAGAATCTCGAAGTACGTGGGCGGCGACGGCAAGGCCTCGATGCACGGGGCGATCTCCGCGAGCGCCGCGGCGAAGCGCGGCCGCGAGAGCTGCCGCCCGCCCACGCGGATTCGTTCCGTCACGCATTCCAGGTGCGGCGACAGGTACGTGCCGACCTTGAGGCCCGCGCGCGAGAGCAGCGCCTCGAGGATGACGCAGGTCGTGCCCTTGCCTTTGCTCCCGGTGACGCGCAGCGCGGGAATGCCGCGCTGCGGATCGCCGAGGAGCGCGAGGAGCGCCCGCACGCGGGAGAGGTCCCCGCGCCTGAGCGTGAACGAGCCCTGCCGCTCGTAGTTCGTGAAGCCGTTCAGGAACGCCTCGGCGGCGCGGAAGGAGAACGTTCGGGCCGGATCGCGCATGCCGCCATTCTATGGACGCCGCGCCGCGGCGACAATCGCGCGCCCCTCCCCGCCCCGCGCCCGAGCGTGTACACTCGGAAAACGACGCCGTTCGCCGCCGCGGGAGCACACGACCATGACGCACGCCGCAACGACACCTCGATTCGCCGCGGCCGCCGCCGCGCTGCTGTGTGCGGCGTGCCCGTGCCTCGTCGCGGCGCCGGGCGCCGTCCACGGCGCGGATTCCTGGCGCGAGGCGATGCTCGCGGCGCGCGCTGCGGAGGGCGCGGCGCGGACGGCGCGCATCGCGGCGATCGAGCGCGACTTCCCCTGCCGGTGGGACTGGCTGCTCCAGGATTTCGGCCTCGATGCGGCCGCGTGGTTCGCGGCGCCCGATCCCGCCGAGGCAACGCGCACGATGCTCGGGCGCGTCTTCCTGGAGCTCGGCTCCGAAGCCGCGCCCTTCGGCATCCGAGCCGCGCAGATCGACGCGGCGCCCTCGCCGGCCGATGCGGCGCGCCTGCTCGATCTCTACGCCGATGCGTGCGAACGGCGGCGCGCCCTCAGGCTCGCGCCGCTTCGCGCCCGGTGGCGCGAGATCGTCTTCACGAAGCACTTCAACCTCGGGGGCTCCCATTACGCATACACCGAGGGCCAGTCCGATGCCCAGAACGAGCGGCAGTTCGAGCCCGGGGCGAGCCTCTGCGTTCTGACCCTGGACGAGCCGCGCGGCAGCGTGCGAACGCTGATCGATGACGCCGGCGGCGTGATCCGCGACCCCGAGGTCTCGTACGACGGCGCGCGCGTCCTCTTCGCCTGGAAGAAGTCCGACCGCGGCGATGACTATCACCTCTACGAGCTCGACACGGCGTCGGGCGCGGTGCGGCAGCTCACCGCGGGCCTCGGGTTCGCGGACTACGAGCCGGCGTACCTCCCGAACGGCGACATCGTGTTCAACTCGACGCGCTGCGTCCAGACCGTCGATTGCTGGTGGACCGAGGTGAGCAACCTCTATGCGTGCGACCGCGACGGCGACTTCCTGCGGCGCCTGACCTTCGACCAGGTCCACACGAACTACCCGGCCGTGCTCGACGACGGCCGCGTGATCTACACGCGCTGGGAGTACAGCGACCGGGGGCAGATCTTCGTCCAGCCGCTCTTCCAGATGCAGCCCGACGGCACCGGGCAGACCGAGCTGTACGGCAACAACTCGTACTTCCCGACGACCATTCTCCACGCGCGCGGCGTTCCCGGAACGACGAAGATCGCCGCAATTCTCACGGGGCACCACAGCCGCCAGTGCGGGACGCTCGCCGTGATCGACACGGCGGCCGGCAACCAGGAGGCGGCCGGAGTCCAAGAGATCGCGCCCGTGCGGCCGACCCGCGCCGCAAGGATCGACGCCTACGGCCAGTCGGGCGATCTCTTCCAGTACCCGTACCCGCTCGACGAGCGCACGTTCCTCGTCGCGTGCGCGCCGCACGGCTGGCGGCGCCAACCGGTGCGCTTCGGCATCTATCTGATGATGGCCGACGGGCGGCGCGAGCTGCTCGCCTCCGATCCCGCGATCTCGTGCAACCAGCCCGTGCCGCTCGCGGCGCGGCCGCTGCCGCGCCTTCACCCGAATCTCGTCGATTACCGCCGATCCGAAGGCGTCTTCTACGTCCACGATGTCTACGCGGGCGCCGGCCTGCGGGGAATCCCGCGCGGCACGATCGCGCGGCTCCGCGTCGTGGCGCTCAGGCATCGCGCGGCGGGCATCCGCTGCAACTACAACAAGGGCCCGGGCGGCGGGGCCCTGATCTCGACGCCGATCGCCATCGGCAACGGCGCCTGGGATGTCAAGGTCGTCCTCGGCGATGCCGAGGTGTACGGCGACGGATCGGCGTGCTTCACGGTGCCCGCGCGTACGCCGGTCTACTTCCAGGCGCTCGATGCCGCGGGGCATATGGTGCAGACGATGCGGAGCTGGTCGACTCTCCAGCCGGGAGAGTACTTCGCCTGCGCGGGATGCCACGAGCCGAAGGGCGAAGCACCGCGCGCGGGCGGCGGCGTGACCGAGGCCATGCGCGCCGGCCCCAGGCCGCTTGCGCCGTTCTACGGGCCGCCGCGCGGATTCAGCTTCCCCCGGGAGATCCAGCCGATCCTGGATGCGCATTGCGTGCGCTGCCACAACGAAGGCGGCGGCGTGCGCGGGAGAACGGAGGCGCCCGAGGCGCTCGACCTGGGCGCCGCGCCCGTGCTCTCGGACCTGGGCGCGGTATGGCGCTACGTGACCGAGAATCCCGGCGAGGGCTGGGAGAAGCCGCCCTTCGTTGCATCGAGCTGGCGGCAGGGACGGGCGGGATTCGGGTGCGGCGATGCCCCCGGAGGCGAGATCAGGACCGAGTGGCGGACGCAGGACATCTGGCTCAGGCGCGAATTCACGCTCGGCGCCGGCCCGCGGCCGGGGCTTCCCGTGTTCAGGCTGTGCCACGACGAGGACGCGGAGCTGTACCTGAACGGCATCCCGGCGGCGGTGGTGCTCCTGAGCACGACGGAGTTCGTCGTCCACGCCGTGTATCCCGAGGCGGCGCGGTCGCTGCGGCCGGGCCCGAATGTGCTTGCCGTTCACTGCCGGAGCGGCGGCGGCGGGCAGTTCATCGACGCGGCGCTGCTCGATGCGGCGCCGGGCGAGGCCGGCCGCGAGCGCCTCTTCAGCCTGCGCGGCGACGAGGTCATCGAGGCGCAGACGGGCCGCAGGTGGAGCGAGGCCTACCTCTCGCTCACGGGCGCGGTGACGACCGAGCGGGCGCTTGCCGCCAACCCGGGCCGCGGCATCGTGACCTGGGTGCACGCGCAATCGGCGCCGCCCATGCTGCCCCCGTACTCGACGGGGGCGGCGCGAAGCCGGCTCATCGCGCTGCTCGCGGAGGGGCACGAGGGCATCGAGCTTCCCAGGGAGGCGATGGACAAGCTCGCCTGCTGGATCGACCTCCTCGTGCCCTTCTGCGGCGACTACACCGAGGCCAACGCCTGGTCCGCGGGCGAGCAGGAGCGCTACCGGCATTTTCTCGAGAAGCGCGCGCGCATGGAGGCGATCGAACGCGGTCATGTGGAGAGGCTCGCGGCGCGCGCCGAGGCGGACCGGCCCTGATGGGACCGGCCGCCCCGCACCTGGCAGCGAGCCGCGAATCTGGATACACTTCACGGCATCGAACGGCCGCACCCCGGACGGCGCGGCCCCGCGGCCGCAGGCCCGATGCATGTGGATATGTGCGTTTGAGACAAGCTCGCAGGTGGGCGAGGTGGCCCTCCTCGACCCCGAGGGGGCGTGCCGCACCGCCAGGATGAGCGCCGCGCTCTCCCACGGCCGCGATCTCCTGCCGTCGCTCTCGGCGCTGCTCGCCGAGGCCGGCCGCGCGCCCGAGGACCTGGATCTTCTCGCCGTCGATTGCGGCCCCGGGTCGTACACCGGCATCCGCGTCGGAGTCACGGCCGCGAAGACGCTCGCCTTCGCGCTCGGGAAGCCCGTCGTGCCGGTTGACAGCCTGCGGGTGCTGCTCGCGAACGTCGATGCGGCCGGCGCCGCGGCGGCGGCGCCGGTCATCGACGCGCGCCTGGGGCAGGTCTACGCGGCGGTCTTCAGCCTGCCGTCGCGTTCTCCGGTCCTGAGCGATTTCGTGGGCACGGTGGACGAGCTGCGGCCGCATCTGCCGCCCGGCGCCGTCGTGTTCGGCGATGCGACCGCGCGCTACCAAGATGGGTTCGCGGGCTTCGCCATCGGCCCCGCCTCGTGGTCGCAGCCGCGCGCCGAGGCCGTCGCGCGCCTGGGCGCGGAGGCGTTCCGCGCGCACGGCGGCGTCGCGCCCGACGACATCGTGCCGCGCTACCTGCGCGTCTCCGATGCGGAGCGCCGGCGCCGGGAGAGGCACGACCATGCGCCGTAAGCGCCGCGGCCGCGCGCTCCGGCGCGTGCTCATCGCCGGCTTCACGCTCCTCGTGCTCGCGGGGCTGCTGGGCGGTATCGCGGCCTTCAACCTGAGCCCGGCGCGGCTCAAGGACCGCGTGACCATCGCGCTCCGCGGCGCGCTTGCGCCTGAGTGCGCGTTCTCGCTGGGGCATGTCCGCTACCGCGCCGGGGAAGGTCTCGTCATCGAGGACTTCCGGCTGTCCGCCCCTCCGGGATTCGGCTCCTCGGACCTCCTCGCCGTGAAGAAGCTCAGGGCCGTGCCGAAACTGCGCAGCCTGCTCGGCGGCGCCGCCGCCTTCAGCCTGGTCGAGATCGACCGGTGCGACGTGCACGCCGAGCGCCATCCCGAGAAGGGCTGGAATTTTCTGGGCGTGTTGCGGCCTGCGACCGCGCCGGGCGCGGGCGTCGTTCCCGACCGCGTGCGCTTCACGAACGCGTCCGTGAGCATCGCCCGCGCGAGCCTCGCGGAGCTGCTCGATCTCGAGCTCGATGCGATTCCCGACGAGTGGTGCCGCCTGCGCGTCGAGGGCGAGGTCGACGCGCGGCGCGACCGGCTGGCCGTCTCCGCCGTCGTGACGCACGCGCTCCTGTCCGCGGTGCAGGTCGAGGCCGTGCGCGTGCACGGCGGGCGCCGCGGCACGGTTTCGCTGGCCGCGTACAAGGCGCCCATCAACGCGGAGCTGCTGCGGCTCCTGCCCGCGCCCCTGCGGAGGGCGGTGGCGCCGTACGATCCCTCGGGCTCCGTCGACCTGTGCGTCCGGCTCGCCTTCGAGCCCGATGCGCGCCCAGCGCTGCACCTGGAGGGCCGCATCTTCGGCGGGCAGGCGAGCCTGCCGGGCCTGCCGTACCAGGTGCGCCACATCAAGGGCACGGTCGCGTTCGACGGCGAGACGCTGAGCTTCCCGTCGGGGATCGAAGGCGCGGTCGCCGAGGGCGCCGTCACGGCGTCGGGCTCGATCCCGCTGCGCGGCGGCGCGGCCGGGAAGCTCACGATCGGCGTGAGCAGCCTCGCGCTGGACGAGCGCCTCGTCGACGAGCTGCCCGAGGACCTGCGGGACCTCTGGAAGCGCCTCAACCTGCGCGGCCGGGCGGGCGGCGAGGCGGTGCTGCGCTGGTCGGACGGCGTTCTGGATCCGCGGGTCGTCATCCGGCTCGCCGGCGTCGAGGTCGCCTACGACGAGCTGCCGTACGCGGTCGGCGACATCCGCGGAACGTTGATCTACGAGCACGGGCATCTGCGGACCGAGTCGCCGCTCACGGGCGCGCGCGGGACGACGGCGGTGACCGTATCGATCGACGCCGATGCGAAGGAGCGCGGGCGGATCGATGTCCTGGTGCAGGCCAAGGGCGTCCGCCTGGACCAGTACCTGCGGTCCTGCCTGTCGCCGGCCACGCGCGAGGCGTGGGACCAGTTCCGGCTGGAGGGGACGGCCGACGCGGAGATCGCCGTCGCGCGCGCCCCGGGCGAGGAGCACACGCGCCTCACGGTGACGCTCGCGGCCACCGACGCGCGCATGTGCTACATCCACTTTCCCTACACGATCGAAGGCATCACGGGAAAGCTGATCATCAACCACAACGACATCGAGGCGCTGGACCTGGCCGGCGTCCACGGCGCCGCGCGGATCAGGTGCCGCAAGGGTTTCTGGCGGGTGAAGGACGGGCGCGCGCAGTACGCCTTCGTCTTCGAGAGCCCGGACATGCCCGTGGACCGCGACCTGGCGCGGGCGCTGCCCGAAGAGCAGCGCCGGACGATCGAGGAATTCGCGTTTCAGGGCAGCGTGGCGGCGAAGGCGACGGTGCTCCAGCTTCCGGAGCACGAGCACATGCATCTGGAGATCGAGGCCGATCTCATCCGCGGGCGCATGGAGTACGCGCGCTTCCCTTACCCCCTGCGCCTGCGCGGCGGCCATCTGTCCATCGGGCCGTCGCTGATCCGCATCGAGAACCTCGCCACCGACGAGCCCGAGCTCCACGCCTGCCTCGAGCGCGGGACGATCGAGGACGTGGGCGACGAGCGCAGGTACGACTTCAGGCTGGCGGTCAAGAACCTGCGGCCCGAGCCGGCGTTCATCCGCGCGCTGCCGGCGCACGCGGGGAAGCTGCTCTCCGAGCTCTCGGTCGAGGGCGTGTTCGATGCCGCGCGCATCACCGTCGGCTACGCCCACAAGAAGAAGGACCCCGACGACTTCACGCTGCGCTACTTCGTCGAGGACCTGGCCGCCGAGGATGCCAGCATGAACCTGGGCATGCGCTTCCGGCACATGCAGGGGCGGGCGAGCATTCTCGGATCCGCCGCCGCCGGCGTTCCCCACACGGCGACGGGCAGGATCGAGCTCGCGCGCCTGCGCTTCAACCGCCTCTGGCTCACGGATGTCGTGCTGAAGTGCACCTACGGCGCCCCGCACGAGCTCCTCAAGGCGTTCGCGTCGCCGGACGCGGCCGTGCCGGACGCGCCGCCGCTGGAGGACGGCGAGCGCCGCGCCTTCCTCGCGCGCCTCGGCGACGACGCGCAGGCGCGCGACAGCTTCCAGGTGTGGATCGCGCAGGCCGCGGCCTACGAGGGCGCGATCAAGGGCTTCATCACGGCCGATGTCGGTGCGCGCAAGGATCTGATCGGCGCCGTCGATGTCCGGGGCCTGAACCTGAGCCGTGCGTCGAAGGACATCTTCCGGAGCGGCGAGGCGACGGGCACCGCCGCGGTCCACGCCTTCTTCCAGGGCACGATCCCGGACGTCGCCACCTTCACGGGACAGGGCCGCGGGCAGATCAAGGAGGCGAATCTCGTCAAGCTGCCCCTCTTCATCAGCATGTTCCGCGATGTGCTCAGCGTCCAGCGCATCAAGGACACGTACTTCCACCTGGTCGATGCGCGCTTCCGCATCGAGAACGGGAAGTTCACGGCGCCGGACGGCAGCTCGATCGCCATGGAGAGCGACGTCATGACGCTGCGCGGCTTCGGGTCGGTCGACTTCGCCCTGAACTGCGACCTCTTCCTCTCGCTGCCGTCCTTCGGCCTGCCCCAGATCCCGCTGGTCTCGCCGTTCCTGCGCCGCATCATCGACAACATCGCGGCCTTTCACGTGACGGGCCCGCTCGACGACCCGCAGATCAGCTACGTCCTCATGCGCGACATCCAGATGCTGTTCAGGAGCGAGCCGAAGTAGCGGGGCGGCGCGGCGGCCGCCCGCTGGTCCCGGCCTCGAAGGACCCGTACAATACAACCGCCATGGAAATGCCGAACGACGCGTCCCCGGGCGACACCGACCCCCGCGAGCTGTTCGACCGCGGCCTGGAGCTCTTCACGCGCGGCGCGGCCGAGGAGTCCGTCGCCGCCCTCAGGGAGGCGTTCTTCGGGAACCTGCACATCGCGCCGCTGCTCCTCGGCATGGAGGTCGCGCCGGACGCCATGGCCGTCCCCGGGCCGTGCGGCACGGCGGAGGCGGCGCGCGAGTACGTGCGCGCGGCGCGGCCGCGCTGGCAGGCCGTGCCGCACGGGCTCAGGTACCTGCGCTGCCTGTGGAACGACCCGCTCGTCAGGCGGGAGATCAGGAGCTACGGCAACCTCTGCAAGTCGTTCGCGCGCGCGCAGGGGAACGCCCGCCTGGCGGAGTTCGCGGCCGAGCGCGAGAAGTTCACCAACCTGCGGCGCATCCGGAGCACGGAGAAGGAGATCCTGGAGCGCGTCCGGCAGTTCCGCTTCGACCTCCCGCCGCCCCTGCCGCGCGCGTGCGCGGTCACGATCGCGTCGCGCGCCGCGGACGATCTTGCGGCCTTCCTGTCGCGCGTGCTCGGGTTCGCGCCCGCCGCCCGCAAGGCCGATGGCGCGCGCGTGTTCGCGTTCCAGGGCCTCGAGCTCTGCGTCGTTGCGGGAGAGGAGGAGTCGCACGCGGGCTGCGAGATCGCGTTCAGGGTCGCGGACTTCGACTACTACGCGCTCAGGCTCGAGGACGAGGAGATCACGCCGTGCGAGGCCTCGACGGGGCTCAGGCGCGAGCGCTTCCTCGTCCTGGCGCTCCCGGGCGGCCTGCGGCTCAGGCTGATCGGCGGCCCGCCCGGTGCGGAGGCGCACTCGTGACGGCGGCGCCGGAGGCTCCGCGCGGCGCCGTGTGGCGGGCGGCGGGCGTGTTCGCCGCCGCCGCCGTCGCCGCGACCTGGCCGCTCGCGCCGCGCCTGGCGACGCATCTGCCCGCGGGCGCCAACGACCTCTTCCAGAACGTGTGGAACCTGTGGTGGTGGAAGAAGGCGCTGCTCGACCTCGGCGCGACGCCGTTCTGGACGCCGTACCTGTACGCGCCCGAGGGCCTCGACCTCACGTTCCACACGCACTCGCCGCTCACGATGCTC
>DHGK01000006.1:17012-32184 GCA_002402755.1 Planctomycetes bacterium UBA4800 | reverse complement strand
GCCGATCGCTCGAGGCGCTCGGGGAGACGATCGCGGCGCGCTTCCCGGGCCGCCGCACGGCCGTCATCGTCGCGCTCTCGCGCGACAAGGACGCGGCGCGGCTCCTGCCCGTCGTCGAACCCTTCGCCGGCGCCCTCATCTTCGTGCGCGCGGACCCCGCGCGCGGCGCCCCGGTCGAGGATCTGCGGCGCCTCTCCCGGCATCCGCGCGCCGCCATCGCCGCGGACATCGCCGCGGCGCTCGCGCGCGCGCGCCGCCTCGCGGGCAAGAACGGCCTGGTGTGCGTGTGCGGGTCGTTCGCGGCAGCAGGCCAGGCGCGCTCGCAGCTCCGGCGCGAGCGGCGCAGGCGGTGAGAGACCGCGGGAATGGTCCGCTGCTCCGGCGCACCGCCCCGAGAGAGGCGGCGGATCACGCGCCGGTCTTCGGCCCCTTGCCCGGAATCTCGGGCAGCGTGATCTTCGACTTCACCAGAAGAAGATCGGGGTCCAGGTCGGGGTTGGCCGCCAGGATCTCCCTCTGAATTGTGATCGACGCCTCGCCGTAGAAGCGCTGCATGATCCCGCTCAGCGTGTCGCCCGCCTGGACCTCGTACTGGACGGCTTCGCCGGGCGGGACGGGCGTCTCCTCCTTCGGCGCGTCGTCCTTGGGAGCCTTGATCCGCAGGCCCGCCGGCAGCGCCGTCTCCTTGTCGGGGGAGCGGCCTTCCTGAACGAGGGCGGGATTGGCCGCGACGATATCGGGCCAGCGCCTGCCGTCCCCGAGGAGCATCACCGCGAGAAACCAGGGCGTGTCGCCCGTCTGGGTCGTGTACTCGTTCTCGACGGGGAGCAGATCCGCCTCCTTGCTCACGCTCGGCGCCGGCACGGCGGGCGGCGCGGGCTCGGGCGGCGGATCCTCGAAGAACTGCGGAGGCGGCGGCTCCGGCGTCTTGCCGGCGCCTTCGCTCGACTCTTCCGGCGGCGCGGGAGGCGGTTCGGGCGCCGGCACGGGCAGCGGCGCGGGCTCCTTGCCCTTCTCCTCCGGAGCGGGCGTGATCGTCTTGTCCGTCGCGAAGCGGTCCGGGTCCGCCTTGCCCTCCGCGCTCGGCGGCGGGAGCATCGCCTGGTCGTCCGGCGTCGCGCCGCTCGTGCCGGTCGCCGCCTGGTAGATGAAATAGACCACGAGCGCGAGCAAGACGAATACCAGCACAAACGCGAACGTGTTCGCTGATCTGCCCATCGGGATACCTCTCTGCCTCGCCGGCATCGCCGGAACCGAACGGCATCCGTGAAGACGCCGCGGATCCCGCCTCATGACACGCGCGCGGCAAGAAGGCGTTGCGGCATCTTGCGCGCGCCCGCGCGGTGCCCTGCGGGCGACTTCATACTATGACCCCGCCCCGGCCGTGTCAACAAGGAAGCGGCCGCCTTCGCCGGGGCACATCGGCCCCCGGCAGGCAGGCGAAGGCCGCGCTACCCCAGCAGGCCGTCGAGCTCCGCCACGCCGTCGACCACCTTGCATACGTGGACGGCGTACTTCCCGGCGCAGGCGGGGCGGCTGCGCGGGTAAGCCGTGTCGACCGCCGCCTTCATCGCATCGACGGCATCGGCCCGGACGAGCGCCCCCGAGGCGCCCTTGTCGCCGCCGCCGAGCATGCGCTCGCCGAGGACTCCCGGCACCGTGCGGGCGATGTCGCACATGGACTCGAGCTCGGGGCCCGAGATCCGGTACTGGTCGCGCAGGCCGATGCCGTCCTCCCGGAAGATCTTCCCCACGGTCTCGATCGCGCCGGCCTTCCAGGCATCCAGCATCGCGTAGAAGCGCCGCTGCGCCCCGAAGATGTACGCCAGGCGGTCGCAGAGGTCCGGGTGCGCCGCTCCGAACTTCGCGACGATGCGGTCGTACAGGTCCTGCTCGCGCACATCGGCCAGGCACGCGATCCCGAAGCCCGCCTTCGCGGCCATGCCGGCGAGCTGCTCGCACTCGGCGCGGCGCACCTTGTACGTCGACTTCTCCAGGCCCGGCCGCTCCGTGCCCGTGTCGAGGCCCACGATGCGGAAGTCCGCCGCCCCCTTCCCGAGCGGCACGTAGTCGATCGAGCGCGTCGCGGGGCGGTAATGCGTGCCCATCCCTTCCCGGGCGAAGAGGATCATGATCTGATCGAGCTTGCCGCAGGGCGAGCCTATGTAGTCGTTCTCGACCGCCTGGGCCATGTCGACGATCTTCATGCGGTCGGCGACCTCCAGGCCGTTGACCTCGAGCATCGTCAGGATGAGGTTGAGGGTCAGCGAGGCGGAGCGCGACATCCCGCCGCCGGGAATGTTGCCGTACAGGACCGCGTCGAAGCCTTTCTTGAGGGCGAAGCCTTCGCGCCGCAGAATGTAGTCGGCGCCGTAGGGGAAGCGCGCCCAGGAATCGCGGACCGTCTTCGGCTCCGGCACCTTGCCCGGCGTGAACTCGATGACGCCGTCGCCCGGGAAGTTGGCGCTCACGAGGCGCACCGCCGGCCGCGCCGAGGGCTTGTAGGCGAGCCAGATGAACCGGTCCGTCCCGACGCCGAAGAGCTCGGTGCCGTTGTAGTCGCCGTGCTCGACGCCGAGGCAGAAGCGCGACGAGGTCCTGCGAATGCGCCCGCCCCGGATGTCCATGCCGCGCTCGGCCGCGAGCGCCTTCAGCTTCTCGACCGCCTGTGTGTCCGGCTGCATGCGTCGTTCCTTCCATCAATTCTCACGGCGGCCCCGCGCGGCCGCCGCGGAACAGCATCCTACCGCGCGCGCGGCGCCCGCGGCAACAAGGGCGCGGCAGGCATCGCCCGGGCGGGTCGGCGCCGCGGCAGGCCCGGGCCCCGCCGGCCGGTCTTGACCCCGCCGCCCGCGATTCCCATAATCGTGTGTTCACCCGGAGCGCGAGCAATGGCGAAGAAGGTCATCTTCAGCGGCATACAGCCGAGCGGCGAGCTGCACATCGGCAACTACCTGGGCGCCATCCAGAACTGGCTCCGGATGCTCGACGAGTACGACTGCATCTTCTGCATCGTGGACTACCACGCGATCACCGCGCCGTACGACCAGAAGGAGCTGCCGCAGCGCGTCTACGAGGCCGCGGTCGCGTACATCGCCTCGGGGCTCGTGCCCGAGCGCTGCACGGTGTTCGTCCAGTCCGACGTGCCGGAGCACGTGGAGCTGGAGTGGCTCCTCGGAACCGTCACGCCCATCGGCGACCTCTTCCGGATGACGCAGTACAAGGACAAGGCCAAGGACTTCGCCCAGGGACAGTCGGTGGCGAGCGGGCTCCTGTGCTACCCCATCCTCCAGGCCGCCGACATCCTGCTCTACAAGGCCCACGGCGTGCCCGTGGGCGAGGACCAGGCGCAGCACCTCGAGCTCACGCGCGAGATCGCCCGCAACTTCAACCGCCGCTTCGGCGAGGTCTTCCCCGAGCCCGCGACGATGCTCTCCGAGGCCAGGCGCATCCTGGGCCTGGACGGCGAGCGCAAGATGAGCAAGTCGCTCGGCAACCACATCGGCCTGACCGAGACGCCCGAGCAGATCTGGGAGAAGCTCAGGCCCGCCAAGACCGATCCCGCGCGAGTGCGCCGCACGGACAAGGGCGACCCGGAGAAGTGCAACATCTTCACGAGCTACCACCGCTTCTTCACGCCCGCGCCGGACCTCGAGCGCTGCGCCGAGGGCTGCCGCACGGCGGGCATCGGGTGCATCGACTGCAAGAAGGTGCTCTTCACGCACCTGCGGGCCGCGCTCGACCCGATCCGCGAGCGGGCGGACGAGATCAGGGGGCGGCGCGACTACGTGCTCGACGCGCTGGACCAGGGCGCGCGGCACTGCAAGGAGATCGCGGCGCGCACGATCGCCGAGGTGCGCGCGGCGATGGGCATGGTCCCGCGGCGGTGACGGCCTGCTCCCCGGGGCCGCGCGCCGCGCCGTGGTGACGCCATGGAGTTCGTTCCCGTCCGGGTCGAGGCCTACGCGGGCTACCGCGGCGAGGAGACCCCGCGGCGCTTCTTCACGGGCGGCGCCGCCTTCGAGATCGAGGCTATTCTCGACCGCTGGTACCAGGGCGGCCCGGACCCCGCAACGCCGGTCCTCGACTACTTCAAGGTGAAGACCGCGGACGGCGCGATCCATCTTCTCAGGTACGAGCGCGGGCAGGGCCGATGGTCGTGGACCGGGGCTGCTTCCCGCCCGCCGTCGTGAGCGCGCCGGCGAGGACGCCGAGACGGTTCGCATCGACGCGCCCGCTGCCGGGGATCCCCGAGGTCGATCCGCACGGCGGTGTCACATCTTCGGCCTTCGGTCGAGGTTGTCGAAGAAATCCGCGAAAACGTTGCCTCCCTTCGCCGAGGCTTTCGCCTCGGCGTCGGCGGGCCTCGCCCGGGTTCTCGCGCCGGCGTTCGCTCCCCCCTTCGCCGAGGCCTTCGCCTCGGCTCCGGCGGGCTTTACGGGGGCGTCGGCGGGATTCGTTCGCATCGAGAGACCGATGCGCTTCCGCTCGGCATCGACGCTCACCACGGTGACCAGCACCTTCTGGTGCACCTTCACGACCTCGGCGGGATTCTTGACGAAACGGTCGGCGAGCCGGCTCACGTGGACCAGGCCATCGTCATGCACGCCGATGTCGACGAACGCGCCGAACGCCGTGACGTTCGTGACGACGCCGGGAAGCCGCATCCCGACCTGCACGTCCTCGAAGGCGCGCACGGCATCGGAAAACGCGAACGCCTCGAACCGGCCGCGCGGGTCGCGCCCCGGCTTCTCCAGCTCGGCCATGATGTCGGCGAGCGTCGGCAGGCCGACCTTGGCGTCGACGTAGCGACGCGGGTCGATCGCGCCTCTGAGACCGCCGTCGCGCATGAGGTCGGCGACCGTGCACCCGAGGTCGCCTGCCATGCGCTCGACCACGCCGTAGCTCTCCGGATGCACGGCGCTCGCGTCGAGCGCGTTCGCGCCGTCCCGGATCCTGAGGAACCCCGCCGCCTGCTCGAAGGTCTTCGGCCCCATGCCGGACACCTCCCGAAGCTCGTCTCGCGTTCCGAAGGGTCCGTGCTCGTCGCGGTAGGCCACGATGTTCCCCGCGAGGCGCGCGCTCAGCCCCGACACGTACGCCAGGAGGTGCGGGCTGGCCGTGTTGACCTCGACGCCCACCGCGTTCACGCAGCTCACGACCACGTCATCGAGCGATTTCTTGAGGGCCTTCTGGTCCACATCGTGCTGGTACTGTCCGACGCCGATCGACTTGGGGTCGATCTTGACGAGCTCGGCGAGCGGGTCCATGAGCCTCCGCCCGATCGACACGGCGCCCCGCACGGTCACGTCCTTGTCCGGGAACTCCGCGCGCGCGGTCTCGGACGCGGAGTATATCGACGCGCCGCTCTCGCTCACCATCACGATCGCAACGGCGCGCCCCAGATCGAGGCCTTGCGCGAAGGCGAGCGCCTCGCGCCCGCCCGTGCCGTTGCCGATGGCGATCGCCTCGATCGAGAAGCGGCGGCAGAGCGCCTTCACCTTCTCGGCGGCTTCCTCGGTCTTGCGAAACGGCTCCAGCGGGAAGATCGCATCGTGGTGGAGGAGCTTTCCCTGCGGATCGAGGCACACGATCTTGCATCCGGTGCGCAACCCCGGGTCGACGGCGAGCACGCGTGTCCGGCCGAGCGGGGAGGCCAGGAGCAGCTCGCGCAGGTTCGAGGCGAAGACCCTGATCGCCTCCTCGTCCGCGCGCTTCTTCGTTTCGAGGCGCATCTCGGTCTCCATCGAAGGGCCGAGCAGGCGCTTGTAGGCATCGCGCGCCGCGGCCTTGACCTCGAGCGACGCGGGGCCCGAGCCCCGCACGTGCCGCCGCTCGAGCTCCGCCAGCGCGGCGCCTTCCCCGGGCAGGATGTGGAAGGTCAGGAACCCCTCCTCCGCCCCGCGGCGGATGGCGAGCACCCGATGCGACGGCGCCTTGCAGAGCGGCTCCTTCCATTCGAAGTAGTCCTTGTACTTCGCGCCCTTGGCCTCCGTGCCCTCCACGACCTTGGACGCGAGCACCGCCTCGCGGGCGAAGAGGTCGCGCATCCGCGCGCGCGTCTCCGCATCCTCGTTGATCCATTCGGCGATGATGTCGCGCGCGCCGGCGAGCGCGTCGTCCGCCGATTCGACGCCCTTTTCCGCGCCGACGAAGGCGGCCGCCTCCGCCGCGGGGTCGATGGCGCCCTGTTCGAACAGCAGCTTCGCAAGCGGTTCCAGGCCCTTCTCGCGCGCGATCATGCCGCGCGTCCGGCGCTTCGGCCGGTACGGGAGATACACGTCCTCGAGCGCCGACATCGTGCCCGCGGCCATGACCCTGGTCTTGAGCGCATCGGTGAGAACGCCCTGCTCGGCGAGCGACTTCAGGATCGCGGCCCGGCGCGCGTCCAGCTCGCGCAGGACGTCGAGGCGATCGCGAATCGCGGTCACCGCGACCTCATCGAGGCCGCCCGTGGCCTCCTTGCGATACCGCGCGATGAACGGCACGGTCGCGCCGCCCGCAAGCAGCGCGGCCGCCGCCCGTACCTGGCGGGCGGGCAGCGAGAGCTCGCGCGCGATGGCGGCGGTGTGAACCTCCTCCGGCGGCGTGTCGATCGCGTTCATGTCAGGCCGAATCCTCCGTTCCGCCCCGCCGTCGCCGGGGCTTCGGCGGGCCCCGGGGCCGGAAAACGCATCCTGTGTACCCCGCCGCGGCGCGCGTGTCAACCGCCGCGTCCTCCTCCGCGGGCGGCGCTCCAGGCGGCCGCCTGCGTTGCGCCGCCGCGGCCGGGACTCTATAGTTGCGGTCGGGGCCCGGGGCAGGAGACGGCAATGACGACGCCGACAACGCGCGACAAGGAAGCCCGCCTCGCGGCGATTCTCGATCGGCTGGGACGCGTCGTCATCGCGTACTCCGGCGGCGTGGACTCGACGCTGCTCCTCGCCGCGGCCGTCGAGACGCTCGGCCGCGCGAACGTGCTCGCGGTGACGGCCGAGTCCCCCACCTCGACGCGCGAGGAGCTCGCGTTCGCGGCGCGGACGGCGCGCAGGCTCCGCGCGCCGCACCTCGTCGTCCGGACCGCGGAGTTCGAGGACGCGGAGTTCCGCCGCAACACGCCCGAGCGCTGCTACATCTGCAAGCGCATCCGCTTCTCCGCGCTCAAGGAGCTCGCCGCGGCGCGCGGCTTCGCGCACGTCTGCGACGGAACCAACGTCGATGACGCCGGTGACTTCCGCCCCGGCATGCGCGCCGTCGCCGAGCTCGGCATCCGCTCGCCGCTCAGGGAGGCGGGCTTCTCCAAGGCCGAGATCCGCGCCGCCTCGCGCCGGCGCGCCCTGCCCGGCTGGTCGCGCCCCGCGGCCGCGTGCCTGGCCTCGCGCTGCCCCTACGGCGAGCCGCTCTCGCCCGCGAAGCTCGCCATGATCGAGGCCGCCGAGCGCTATCTGCTGCGCCTCGGCCTGCGGCAGGTCAGGGTGCGCACCCACGCCATCGGCCCCGAGACGTACCTGGCGCGCATCGAGGCCCCGCGCGGCGCGGTCCGCCCCGCCCTCTTCGCGCGCATCGCCCGGCGCCTGGCGCGCCTCGGGTACCTGTACGCGACGCTGGACCTGGCGGGCTATCGCACCGGCAGCCTGAACTTCATGATCGGGAAAAAACCAGGCGCCGGCGCTTGACGGCGCCCTTTAAGCGCAGTATTCTAATAGACAATCGGATCTAATAAGAAGTCCGCGTCCCGCACGCGGGCTCGGCGCGGAGGTGTCGCATGAAGCTCTCGACGAAGGTCAGGTACGGTGTCCGGGCGATGCTCGATCTCGCTCTCAACCAGGGCGAGCGGCCCGTGCTTGTCAAGGCCATCGCGGAGCGCGAGGATCTCTCCAAGAAGTACCTCGAGAGCCTGCTCGCGACGCTGAAGAGCGCCGGGCTGCTGCGCAGCGTGCGCGGCGCCAAGGGCGGGTATCTCCTCGCGCGCCCCGCCGAGGAGATCACCATGGAGATGATCACGACCGCGCTGGACGGCCCTCCCATGCTCGTGGACTGCGTGGATGACCCGGCGATCTGCGACCACGCGCGCGAGTGCGTGACGCGCGACCTGTGGCGCGACATGACGGTGTCGATGCGCACCACGCTGCGCGAGACGACGCTGGCCGCGCTCGCCAGGAAGAGCGCCAAGCGGGAGGCGAAGGCGCGCAAGGCGCCGGCGGCGCGCGCGGCGGAATGAAAGGAACCATCATGGAGATCGAACTCAAGGTCAAGAACGCGCTCGAGGAGATCGCCGCGCTCATCCGCGGCCACGGCGGCAACGTCGAGTTCGTCGAGCTCGATCCCGAGAACGTCGTCCGAGTCAAGCTGACCGGCGCGTGCGGCGGCTGCCCGATGGCGGCGCAGACGCTCAAGAACGTGGTCGAGGCGCGCCTGCGGCAGAAGGTGCCCGAGGTGGCGCGCGTCGAGGCGGTGTAGCGGGCGAGGCTATAGGCTATAGCCTCCCTCCTACGGCTTCTTCCCCAGCCTCTCCGGCACCTTGCAGCACGTCGCTTCATGCACCTTGGCGCCGAAGTCGAACGGCATGCCGAGGTGTTCGGGGTTGTGGCACACCAGGCAGTTGCCTTCCGTGACCGCCGGCCAGCGGTTCTTCTCCGGCTCGCTCCCGTGCGCGGGGTTCGTGCCGTGACAGCTCTCGCACTGGACGTCCTTGTAGGGCCCGACCTTGTGCGCGTCGAGAAAGGCCTCGCCGTAGCCGACGCTGTGGCACGGCAGGCAATCGTAGCGGAACTCATCGCCCGTCTTCTGGAGCGTCGCGTACGCCCTGCCGTGCGGGGTCTTCCGCCACGCGGCATAGTTCTCCTCGTGGCAGGGCTTGCACGCCTCCGCGGTCAGGAAGCGCTCGCGCGCGAGCGCCTCCTCCTTCTCGGCATCGCCGGTCACGAAGCGCGTCGACGCGCGGAAGCGGTCGACGAGCGCCTTGATCTCGGGCGCCTCCGCGAAGTGCGGGTAGATCGGGATCACGGTCATGCCCCCGAGATGCCTGCGCTCGCCGTCCGCGAGCGCCGCCGCCTCGTCCGGCGCGAGCGCCCCGCCCTGCGCCTTCTTCTCGTACGCGGCCTGGTAGCGGTCCCAGGGCACGAACGGCGCGCCGCCCGCGCCCAGGCACACATCGAAGCGCCCCAGCCGCGACCCCTGGCCGTCGCCGCGCAGGAGCGCCCTGCCGTTCACCCACTCCAGGTCGGTGTCATCGGGAATCCACACCCGCGACGACCCGCCGAAGCAGTACGGGTCCACGATCGCGTCGATGGCCGGGCATTGCGCGAGCAGCGCCCGGTTCTCGTCATCGTTCATGTGGCACAGCCCCACGACGAGGTCGACCTGCGGCCGGAGCTCCTCGGCGGCCTTCTTCGCCGCCGCGACGCCGTTCCCCAGCACGATGCCCGGCGCCACGCGCTCCAGGTAGGTCGCGCTGATCGAGGCCATGAGGACGCCGAAGAGCCCGACCTTGACCCCGCCGACCGTGACGATGGCCGAGGGCTTGAAGACGGGCGCGCCGGAACCGGCATCGAGCAGGTTGGCGCACAGGAGCGGGAACTCCATGAGCTTCTCCAGCTCCTTGATGTGCCCGAGGCCAATGCCGATCTCGCCCACGCCGACCGCCATCGCGTGGTACCGCATGCGGTTGTAGCCCGCGATGATGACCTTGGCCTTCTCCAGCGACTGGCCGATGCGCGGGTCGCCGGGATTCCACGGCACCGCGCCGAAGAGCGCGTTGCCGCCGTCCACCAGCAGAAATTCGGCTCCCGAGGCCCTGAGCTGCTTGATCACCGTCGTGCGTCTGGACAAACTGCCCAGCTTGATCTGCTTCTTCGGTCAGCCGCAGGGCTCGACGTATCCCCCGTTGTTGACGTTGTAGATGATGCTGAGCTCGCGGCGCTTGCCGGCGGCGTTCTCGTCGCCGGCGCGCGCGGCGCACAGGGCGAGCGCGGCTGCGGCAAGGGCGGCGTGCGTGCGTCGTTGCATGCGCGAAGTCCTCTCTGCACGGGCTGCGGTACTCGAGAGCGGCGAGGGACGGACGCGAGCCGCCCGTTGCCGGCGCGGCGTTCCGGCCGCGCTTCCCAAGTATAGGATGCGGGGAAGGCCGCCGACACATCGCGGCCCTGTCCGAGGCTCACCCCCGCGCGACGGCCGCGACGGCCGCGGCGACGGCCTCCTCGGGCGTCGCGACGCGCAGGTAGGGCGCCCCTTCCATGTGCGTCTCGGCCAGTTCCCAGCTCGAGAGGGCGGCCACCGTCTTGCCCGCGCGCAGGGCGAGGGCGATCTCGCTCAGCGTGCCGAGGCCGCCGCCAACCGCGATCACCGCGTCGCCCGCCAGCGCGACGAGCGCGTTGCGGGCCTCGCCGAGCCCCGTCGGCACGGCAATGTCGACGTACGGGTTGGCAGCGAGCTTCTCCCGCCCGGGCAGGATGCCCACCGTGAGCCCGCCCGCCGCCTTCGCCCCCTCGCACGCAGCCGACATGACGCCGCCGAGGCCGCCGCAGACGATCGCGAAGCCCTCCCGCGCAAGCAGCTCCCCCACGCGCCGGGCGAGCTCGAGCTCCGCGCCGCCGGGGTCCGAGGCGCCGATCACCGCCACGGCGGGCTTCACTGTCCCGCCTCGTCCATGGCCGCCGCCGCAACGGGAGGGTGATACCACAGCGACCGCCAGAACGCGCCGTCGAGCGCATAACCGTCGAACGTGTCGCGCGCCGGGTCCGGGACGGGCGGCAGAATCCCGAAGCGCCGCATCTCGCGCACGTAGTGCGGATTGGGCCTGAAGTCCGGCATGTCGAAGCACTCGCCCGAGCGCAGGTACTCGCCCGACTTCTCGATCGCCGCGAGGATCTTCCGGTAATCCGG
Source organism: Planctomycetes bacterium UBA4800 (assembly GCA_002402755.1). GTDB lineage: Bacteria > Planctomycetota > UBA8108 > UBA8890 > UBA8898 > UBA8898. The sequence continues at coordinate 21,321 of DHGK01000006.1, read as the reverse complement.
GTCGTTGGTGTCCGCGAACACGGGCGAAGGATTCTCGGCCGCGCGCTCCGAGGGACGCGTGAGCCGCGGGACGGCGCCGTTGCACGTGCCCCAGCCGCCCGCGGCGCGGGCGAGCGGACCGAGGAGCACGGGGGAGGCCGCCGGTTCCAGGAAGTTGAACAGGATCTCCATGCCGAGCCGCGCCGCCGGATCGTCCTTGAGGACCACCCGCTGCCAGTTCGGGCCGTGCTGCGGCGCCGCGGGGATGACGATCTTCCCGCCCGCGCCATTCTGGTTCGGCAGCGCGTGGCAGGCGCCGCAGCGCCTGCCGAAGACCTCGTGCACGGCCCGCATGGCGGCGCCCGCCGGCACCGTGCTCGTGCCGAGCGCGGCATACGTGCCCGCGTAGGTCGCGCCCGTCTCGATCCACGCCCACACGGTGCGCCGCTCGTTCTCCGGCAGCACGACGTCGTGGTGGCTTCCGTCGATCTTCCGCATGAGGGCGCTGGCGGAAGAGCCGATCGTCCGCGGCGGCCGGTTGCCGTAGCCGTTGCCGCCGTCGGCGACCTGGTCGCGCATGATCAGGGTCCAGTACGCGGGCGAGAATGTGACGCCGCGCCCCCTCGTCAGGACGACATCGCCCCGGCGGTCCTTCGGGTTGTGGCACCCGGCGCAGCGCGCATCGAGAATCGGCTGGATGTCGCGCGGGAAGTCGACGACATCGGGAATGCCCTCGATCGGCGTCACCGCGCTCGGCGGCGCCTTGAGCGCCGCGACGAGCGGCGCGCCGCGGTTCTCGGGCGCGCGCGTGCGCTGCTCGTGGCACCCGACGCAGCCGGTCGTCTCCCCCGGCATGACGCTCGTGAAGCTCTGCATGCGCTTCACGGCCCGATCGTTCGCATCGAGCGCCACGAAGAACACCGGACGGTCGGCGGGAAGCTCGAAGTACGCCGACCCGTCGGGCCGGACGGGCACGGTTCCGAGAATCCGCTCCAGCGTGAACGTGCCGAGCCACGAGAGCATGTCCGGGCCGCCGCTGAAGTTGACGGGCTTGGGGAGCGACTCGACGACCAGCAGCTTCGCGATCTCGCCGGGCCCGACGCCCTCCATCGCGCGGCCGCGCGCCACGTCCTGGAGCACGAGCCGTCCCGCCGGCCGCGTCCGGTCGACGCGGTCGGGGATCACGCGCTCGCGCGGCCGCGGCGCGAGCGGCCACGGTTCGTGAAGCTCCAGACCCGCCGCGCGGTCGGCCTCCGAGAGCGCGTAGAGCTCCGTGCGGCGGCCGGCCTGCGCATCAACGAGGAAGAGCATGTGCCGCTGGGCCGCCAGGAAGAAGCGCTCCGAGAGCGGATACGGGTCGCGTACGTGGCCCGGCCCGGCGGCGACGCTCCGCGCCCGGCCGCGCTCGTCCGGGCCGGCCTTGCAGTCCAGCACCGTGAGCGTGCCGAGGTGCTCGGTGATGCCGTGGCCGGGCGAGAAGATCGCCGCGACCTTGTCCGTGCCGGGGATCGGCTTGGCATCGATCATGACGATGCCGGGGTGCATGTTGCCGAAGTACGCCATCTGGCCGGTGCCGTCCGGATTCACGGTCCAGAGGTGGTGAAACGTCACCTGGTTGCGGTCGATGTACTCCCAGCGCGTGAAGAGCAGGCGGCCGTCGGGCATCACGGCGGGCGTGTTGTCGTGCTCGTTGCTGCACGAGATCGGCCGCACGTTGCCGCCGTCGGGATCCATCCGGTACATGATCGCCACCTGCGTGTGCCAGCAGCTCACCCAGCGGTGGCAGCGCGACGAGCAGAACACGATGTCCCCGCAGGGGAGGTACGCGGCCTCGATGTCGTCGTACGGCCCGCTCGTGAGCTGCCTGAGGCCCGAGCCATCGGCGCGCATCTCGTGGAGATTGTAATTGTGCGTCCCGCCCTTCCGGTAGGAGAAGAGGATGCGCGTCCCGTCGTGGCTGACCGATGTGTCGCGCACCCCGCCGCGGGGATCGTCCAGGAGCACCCGGCAGGCCCCCGTCGCGACGTTGACGGCGCAGACCCGCCCGCCGTCCTTGCCGTACATCTTCTGCTCGGCGTCGGAGCTCCAGTACCCGAAGTTCGCGTACCAGTGGGGATCGGTGCCGGGCGCCCGCACCGCGAAGACGACCTCCTCCAGGCCGGGCGGGACTTCCGCCGCACCGCCGAGCGCCGCGCTCCAGCACGCGACGCACGCAACGCAGCACCGCGACGCCCAGCGACGCACCCGCGATTCTCGCATGTTGCAGCCTCCCGCCGGCCGGCGGCGCGCGCCGCGCCGACGCTCTCGATCGTACCCGCGGCCGTCGCGCGCGGCAAGGCGGCGGCGATCGCGAATCCGCGCACGAATCGTCGTTCGGCGCCGCGCGATTACCGGCCCTTCGATCGCGCCGCGCGGCGCGCGGGCGCGACGAATCATGAAAAATTCCGGCAGGCATAAACCCCGCCCCGCCTGAATCCGAAAAGAGGAGAAGCAGGGTAGTTGCGGATGCGCGTCCGGAAGAAGGCCGGCGCGCTGTCGAAGGCACCGGAAAGGAGTGAGACTCGCGTATGAGAGCAACAGGAATCGTCGTTGGGTTGTGCGTGGCGCTGCTTACGAGCGTCGCCGCGCTCGGGGCCGAGTCCCCGGAGGACATTCTCAAGGAGCTCGAAGGCCTCAAGCAGGCCAACCAGGAGCTCGCCAAGCGCATCGAGACGCTCGAGACCAAAGCCGCGCCGGCCGACAAGTCGGCCGTGCCCCCGGGGCGCTTCGACCTGGGCGGCGGCGTGACGCTGAAGCTCAACGGCGACGTGCGCGTCAGGAACGAGGGGATGAACAACGAGCTGGACATGGACACCCATGTCGACGACACGCTCAACTGGACGCGCGTCCGGACGCGGCTCGGCGCGGACGTCGATTACCAGAACAAGGTCGGCGCCTTCGTCCAGCTCGCCAACGAGTTCCGGTGGGGCCAGCAGAGCAAGGCGAACTCCGGCCTGACGTCGCGCGATCTCTTCGTCGACAACGCGTATGTGCGCTTCAACTTCAAGGAGCTCTGGGACGCGCCGTTCGTCTTCACGGCGGGGCGCCAGGATCTGCTCGCCGCGCCCGAGCTCGGCTGGCGGGGCATGTACGGCGAGGGGTGGCTCCTCTTCGACGGCACGCCGTTCGACGGGTCGACCTCGATCGCGTTCGACTCGGCCAAGCTCAGGTTCACGGGCATCGAGAACGTGACCCTCGACCTCATCTACGGGAAGATCAACGACATCACGCCCGGCGCTGCGTACTCGCCCGCGTCCCATTTCACTGAAGCCGTCGATGAGGACCTCTACGCCTTGTACGCGATCACGAAGCCCGTGGAAGGGCTCCAGGCCGACTTCTACGCCATGCACCGCAACAAGAACTGGGACGCGGCATACGCCGGCTTCCGCGATCCCGAACTCCAGACGACCGTCCTGGGCGGCAGGCTCTCGACGACGAAGCCCATCATGGACGACTACGTGTCGTGGGCCCTCGAGGGCGGCTACCAGACCGGCTCCGTCAACTCGAGCGACGGCACCGTCGGCACGATTCCGACGACGACCGACCGCATGCAGCGCGACGCCTATGCCTTCTACACCTGGGCCCGCCTCCACGACGCCAAGAAAGACTTCGAGTGCTTGAACCCGATGTTCGAGGCGCGCTTCGACTTCATGTCGGGCGATGATCCCAGCACCAACCACCGTTACGAGGGCTGGGACTCGTTCTACGCCGAGTGGCCGAAGTACAGCGAGCTTCTCATCTTCAACCTGTACGACAGCTTTGCGGCCTGGCAGGGCGGCAGCAACCCGAACCTGGGCGGCTTCACGAACCTCTGGTTCCCGAGCTTCACGCTGAACCTCACCCCGAGCTTCGAGCCCTTCAACAAGGAGGTCAACTTCAAGTTCGGCTACAGGTACATGTCGGCGGACGAGAAGAACGGGCAGGGCAACGGCCGCAAGTTCGGCGACCTGTACCAGTTCAAGGTCATGTACAACTTCGCCAAGGGGCTCTCGAGCCACTTCGAGTACGATCTCTTCGATCCGGGCAGCTACTTCGACCGCAGCGCGAACAACGCCTGGTTCGCGCGCGTCGAACTCATGTACTCGTTCTGAGCCCGGCACACACGTCCGGCAACACGCGCGGCCGGAAGGCCGCCGCGGGGCAACGCCCCGGCGGCCTTCCGGCCGGTTTTGTTTGCCGAGGATGAGATAGGTAACCGTTCACGGTTTCCTCACCGTGTGCACGCAGGCGGACGGGCGTCCTCTCCGAGGAAGCACACCACAGAGACACAGAGAGCACAGAGAAGGACGGA
>DHGK01000006.1:9377-16954 GCA_002402755.1 Planctomycetes bacterium UBA4800 | reverse complement strand
GCGAGAAAACCGTGAACGGTTACTGAGATAGAAGCAGGAATGCCGCGAGGACAGCACCGACCGGCGGTACATCACCGCGCGCTCGGGATGTACCGAAGACCCTTCGTGCCTTCGTGTCTTCGTGGCTCCTTCCGTCCCGGCGCTTTCGTGCGCTCGTGTCCTCGCGCCTGCGTCCGTCCTGTTATACGTTCCTGAGCTCCCGCACGCCCTTCGCGATGAGCTCGAACACCTCCTCGATCTGCTCGATCGGCACCGACGAGAACGCGACTCTGAGGTCCTCGTCGCTCGTCGAGATCGTGCCCACCTCGTAGCGGTCAAGGAGATGCACCCGGAGCGCCTCGGCGTTGACGCCTTTCAGGCGCAGGCACATGAAGTAGCCCGAGTTGAAGGGATAGACGTCCCACGCGTCTTGGTAGGCGGGACGGTGCGCGACTTCCTGGACGCGCTGCGCGCGCCGCGCCAGCACCGCGCGCGTCGCCTGCTGCTCCCCCCGGAAGGCGGGATCCTTGAGCGCCCGCACGATGACCGTCTGCGCGACGTGCGAGACGTTCGAGACCGAGCCGCGGATCGCGCCCGCGAGCTTCTTCTCGATCGCGCCGTAGAGCGCCGCGGTCCCGCCCCGCACGCCGAAGGTCAGGAACCCGCAGCGGAAGCCCCACACGAACTCCTCCTTCGTGGCCGCGTCGGCCTTGACGCACAGGAGCCGCTCGGCGAGATCGCACGCCAGCGCGAACACCGACTCGGTGAAGCACTCCTTCTCGTAGAAGAGGCCGAAGTAGGCGTCGTCGAACACCGCCAGGATGTCGCGCGCCGCGGCCGCCTCGGCGAGCGCCGCCGCCAGGCGCTCGGCCTCATCGCGTGTCGGCGAGTAGCCGGTCGGGTTGTTGGGGAAGTTGAGGAGCACGATCGTCTTGGAGTCCGCGGGCCGGGCCAGGAGCGCGCTCCTGAGCGCCTCGACGTTGAATCCGCCCCGCTCGTCGTAGTGCGGGAACGTGGCGATGCGCGCGCCCAGGCGCACGTCGAAGATCAGGCGGTAGTTGCCCCAGAACTTGTCAGGCGTCAGGATGACATCGCCTTCGCCGGCGAAGAGATCGCCGATGACGCTGAGCCCATGCGTCAGCGCATTCGTCACGACCGGGACGCCGAGCGGCTTGCCCGCAAGATGCGGATTCTCCTCCAGGAGCTTCGCCAGCCATGCCTCGCGCAGGTCTTTCCTGCCCGTCGAGGGGGCGTAGGGATAGAGATCCCCCGGCGGGATGTCCCGGAAGTGCTTGTGAATGCATCTGAGGTACAGCGGCTCCTTGCCATCCGTGGCGATGCCGATCGTCGCGTTGGCGCGATGCGCCTTCTCCTTGGCCTCCGCCGACTGGCTCAGGATGCCCTTGGGGAAGAAGAGCCGCCGCCCGCGCGGGCTCAGGAGCCGCGCAACCGCCGGGTTGCTTCCTTCCATGATCCGGTTGAGTTCCTCTGCGAGCGGATGCATGTCAGCCGATCTCCTTTCGTGTCGACGCGGCCGCCCCGCGGCGCTCCGCGCGTTCACCCGCGGTCCTCGGGAAGCGCGCGCAGGAGCTCGCCCGCGACCGCCTTCATGGCCGCGGGCACTCTCGTCGGCGGCACCAGCACGAGGTACGCGCCGCGCCGGCACGCGAGCGCCGTCGCGCCGTCCTCGCGCTGCATCTCGTGGAAACGCTCGGTGCGCCGGTACAGCGCCGCGCCCTTTCGCATGCGCTCGACGAAGTCCTTCTCGACCGCCGACGCGCGGTCGCGATCCTTGTAGGCGATGACGCACAGGCTCCCGTCGCAGCGGTCGAACATGTACTGCGCCAGGGCGCCTTCGGCCGCGGGCGCATCGACCCCGTGGTCGCCGAGCCTGAGGATGTCCTCCCCGCCGGAATCCCACGCGAGGGCGAGCGTCCGGCGGTACACGAAGGCAAGCTCGCTGCCCGCCATCAGGTTGCGCCGCGGCAGCGCCCGCACGAGCGGCGGCAGGCGGCTCGGCTCCGTGAGGGGCGCGAGCGCGGTGCCGGCCGCGCGGATCAGATCGTCGTCCCCCATGCCCGCGACGTTCCTGACGGTGACGACGTACCGTCCCTTCCAGGCGCGAATCACGCCGTCGTGGAGCGTCGCGGCGGCGCCCGCCGGGACGCTCCGCCCGATGCCCTTCGCGGCGCGCAGCGCGGCGAAGGCGCCGAAGGCCTCCTCGGGCGAGCCGCACTCGAGCGCGCAGAGGTCGGCCTCCCTGCCCTCGTGCGCAAGGCGCACGACGTGCGCCCCGACGGCGCCGAACGGCAGGCAGATCTCGGCATCGCCGGCGAGCGCAAGGCCGAGATCCTCGCGCCCGTAATGCTCGATGCCGCGCACCGCCTGCCACGGGAGAAGCGCCTGCGGGCCGAGATCGATGTCCTTCCGCGGCGGGGAGCCCCCGCAACCCGCCAGGCACGCGAGCGCGCCTGAGACCGCCCAGGCGCGCCGCCGCGAGAACGACCGGCTCATACGAACCTCCTTGGAGAATCCGCCGCGGGAGCCGCACCCAGGGCGGCGGCCCGCCGCAACGCACACAGGACAGTGTAGCACCTCGCCGCCCCCGCGGTGAGGTGCGCACGTGCCGATAATCACGGCGCTCCGGCGGCGCGGGCAGGGGCCGGCGGCGCCGCCGGTCCCCCGCGTGCGGCGTTCCGGGCCGCCATCGTACACTTCTCGGGTACGTCGACAATGCCGTCTTCGCACGGGGGCGGCGGCGATGAGTCGACCGGCCGCGGCGGCACGTGCACCGCCGCGCGCAACCGCGGGCAGCACGCACAGAGTCAGCATGAGCTTCCAGGGCAATCTGCACACCTTCGGCATCCTCGATCTCATCTCGCTCCTCAACCAGCGCCGCATGACCGGCGTCCTCAGCGTCGTGGCGAAGGGGGGCGAGCGGGGGCTCGTCTTCCACGAGGGCAGTCTCGTGTGCGCGACCGCGAGCGAGGAGTCGCGCCGCCTGGGCAGCTTCCTGATCCGCCTGGGCTTCCTCACGCCGGACGAGCTCGCAACCGCGGCCGAGCTTCGCTCCCTCGGCCCCAGCCACATCGGCCAGAAGCTCGTCAACGCGGGCCGGATCTCGACCGACCAGCTCAACGCCGCCGTGCAGGCGCAGATCTTCGACGTGCTCAACGAGATCATGGAGTGGCAGGAGGCGACGTTCGTGTTCGACGACCTGCCGCTGCCCTTCTCGCCGCCCGCCGACGGGCTGGTCGCGGCCCCATCGGTGATTCTCGAGGCCGCCAAGCGCGCCGACGATCACCGCTATGCGCGCACGCTGTTCCCCGAGGGCAACGTCATCCTGCGGCGGGAGAGCGACTCGGCGGGCGCGGCGCCGAGCGCGGATGAAGAGGAGATCCTCGGCCTTGTCGACAGCGAGTTCACGGTCGACCGCATCCTCTTCGCGAGCTCCCGGGGCCCCCGGGCGGCGGCGGAATGCCTCAGGAAGCTGCTGGAGGAGGGCGTCATCCGCAAGAGCAGCATCAAGGTGACCGAGGCGTCCGAGCCGGCGGGGCCGGACATCACGCACATCGTCGTGGCCCCCCACGTGCCCGCCGCGATCTTCGAGATCTACAGCCGCCCGGGCATCCGGCAGCCCGGCATCTGCAGCGTGCTCGCCCGGGAGCCGCTCCTCACGGCCAAGGTCCTGCGGCTCCTCACCCTCAGCAACGTCAAGATCGAGCGCGAGGATCTCACGCTCCAGCGCCTCGTCCAGCTTCTCGGGCCGTTCCAGGTGCGCTGCCTGCTCCTGCCGGAGGCGGCGCGGAACCTGTACTTTCCGCGCAGCGACTACTACTGGCACGACTGCTGGCAGCACGATCAGGTTTGCGCCGACATCTGCGAGAAGATCGCCCTGAAGATCCGCTACCCGTTCCCCGGCGAGGCCTACCTGGCCGGCCTGCTGCACAACATCGGCGCCTACATCCTGTTCCTGAACAACCCGGGGGCCTACCGCTGCGTCGCCAGCGAATCCTTCTCGCGCCGGGAGGACATGGCGGCGCTCGAGGAGAAGTACTTCGGCATCACCCACACGACGCTCGGCGGCATCTACGCCCGCAAGTGGCATTTCCCGTCGATGCTCAAGCTCGCCATCCGCGAGCATCACCGCCCGGAGGCGATGGCATCGCGGCCGCTCCTCCACATGCTGAACGTGGCCGCGACCGTGACGTCCGAATACGGCTACCGCGTGGGCTACCGGCCCATCGACCGGCGGCGGTTCCGCGCATCGCTGGATCAGATCGCCCTCAGCGAGAAGGACCTGGTCACCCTCTTCGCCGAGACGCAGCGCAAGATCATGGGCGGGCCCATGGAGCACGCGCGCACGCGCGTCGCGGTCTCCTGAGCCCCTGCGCGTCCGGACGCGGCACGCGCTAGCGGCCGGCCCCGTCCTCGGCATCACGCTCCACGCGGAACTCGCCCAGGTCCGCGAGCACCTCGTCCGCCGCCGAGAGATCCTGCGGAGGGCGGCCGGGGCGGCGCAGGGCGACGCAGCGCATGCCGGCCGCCTTCGCCGCGTGCACGCCCGCCGCGGAATCCTCGAACACGACGCACGCCGCGGGCGGCACGCCGAGCAGCCGGGCCGCGAGCAGGAAGCAGGCCGGGTCGGGCTTGCCCGCCGGATAGTCCTCGCTGCCCACGTAGAGCCGCACGTAAGGCTCGATCCCCATGAACGCGATGCTCTCGGCGATCATGCGGCGGCTGGAGCCGGAGACGATCGCCACGGGGTAGCGGGCGCCGAGCGCCGCGAGGAGGCGGATCGATGACTCGATGCGGATGTCGCGCGTGCGCCTGAGCTCCTCGAAGAGCTGCCGCGTGCGCTCGCTCATCGCATCGCGCGACGGATACGCGCCGGGGTAGTCGCTGCAGACCTGCGCGTAGATGTCGCCCCACGACTTCCCGTAGACGAGTTCGAGCGCCGCCCCGGCCGTCACGGGGCGGCCCTCCTCGACGAGCGCCTGCCGCACCGCGTCGACCCACAGGATCTCCGAATCGAGCAGCGTGCCGTCCAGGTCGAACAGAAACGCCCGCGCCATGGAGCCTCCGGACCATCGCGATTCCCGCGCGGGCGCCGCGCCCGCGCGCGAATGAGATTGTAGAGGATGGGCCGCGCGCCCCCAATGGGCGGCGTGGGACCCGGCCGCACGCGCCCCTGCGCCGAAGCCCGGGCGCCTGCGGCGCCGCCCGGGCGTCCGCGGCGCCGGACGGACGTTCGGGGCGCCGGACGGATCCCGGCCGCACCGAGCTTGACATTACATATTGAGCCTATAGACTTTGTGGTTATAAGAACCGGCCGCACGCCGGGGAGGTGATCTGCATGAGGCATCGCGATTCGTCCGGCTCCGATCCCATCGCCGAAGGCGAGGGAGACCCCGCCATCGCCCAGGAGCCTCCCCCCCGCACCCAGGCCGCGCCCGGCCGCAATGCGCTTGACGCGGCGAGCCGCTGCGCGACCGCTCCGCCAATTCCCGGGGGAGCCCCGCGCGCGGCGCAGCTCGACTCGAGCACGGCGCTGCTCCTCCAGGACCTGCTCCCCGGCACCGGCGACGACCCGCTCGAGCCGCAGGCGCCCGCGCGCATCGGCCGCTACCGCGTGATCGCGCCCATCGGCGCCGGCGCCTTCGCCAAGGTGTACAAGGCGATCGACACGGAGGGCGGCGGGGAATGCATCGCCCTGAAGTGTCTCACGCCGTCCGTGGACGGCGAGACCGACGGCCGCGCGGCGCGCTTCGTCCGCGAGGCCGAGATCCTGCGCACGATCTCTCACCCGAACGTCGTGCGGCTGATCGAGTTCGGCACCGAGCCGGTCCTCTATCTCGCCATGGAGCTCGTGCCGGGCGGCGATCTCAAGACCCGCCTGGCCGCCGGGACCCCGTGGACGCTCGCCGGCACCCTGGCGCTGGCGCGCGGCGTCCTGTGCGGCATCGGCGCCATCCACGCCGCCGGCATCGTGCACCGCGACGTGAAGCCCGCCAACGTGCTCCTCCGGGAGAACCACGAGCCCGTGGTCGCCGATCTCGGCATGGGCAAGGTGTTCGGGCCGGGCGCCCTGACCGGGTACTCGATGCTCATCGGCACCATCGCCTACATGGCGCCCGAACAGCTCCGCGGCGCGCACGTCGACCGCCGCACGGATCTGTACGCGATCGGCTGCATTCTGTTCCAGATGCTCACCGGCAGGCTCCCGTTCAACGGCGCCAACGTCGTCGAGGTTATCAGGAGGATCTCGGAGGCGCCGGCGCCGCCCATCGCCGCGCTGAAGCCCGACCTTCCGCCGGCGCTCGCGGCGTTCGTCGACACGCTGCTCGCGAAGGATCCGGCGCGCCGCTACGACTGCGCCGCCGAGGCGCTCGCGGCGCTCGACGGCATCGCGGCCGAGATCCCGTGAGCGCCGGCGCCGCCGTCCCCGCCTTGCCGGTCCCGCCGCGCGGCGCTACGATGCCTTCGATGCGGCGGAGCGGCGGGCGCGTGGTCCCGCGCGCGCCGCGGCGGCCGGCAGCGCGGGGGCGGCCCGGAAAGGACACGGCATGCAGAACTTCACGTTCCACAACCCGGTGAAGGTGGTGTTCGGCAGGGGCTCGATCGCCGAGCTGGTCGATCTCGTGCCGCGCGACGTCCGGGTCCTCATGACCTACGGCGGCGGCTCGATCAAGCGCAACGGGGTCTACGATGAGATCAAGGCCGCGCTCCGCGGCCGCACGCTGCGCGAGTTCGGCGGCATCGAGCCCAACCCGCGCTACGAGACCCTGATGCGGGCCGTCGCGCTCGCGCGCAGGGAGCGCGTGAAGTTCCTGCTCGCGGTCGGGGGCGGCTCGGTCCTCGACGGCACGAAGTTCATCGCCGCGGCGATCCCGTTCAAGGGCCGGGATCCGTGGGACATCCTCGGTGCGGATGCCGAGGTCGCGGCGGCGGTGCCGCTCGGCTGCGTGATCACGCTGCCCGCCACGGGCTCGGAGATGAACGGCTTCGCGGTCATCTCGCGCGATTCGACCCAGGAGAAGCTCGCCTTCGCGAGCCCGCTCGTGTATCCGCGCTTCTCGGTTCTCGACCCCGTGACGACCTTCACGCTCCCGAAGCGGCAGGTGACGAACGGCATCGTCGATGCCTTCGCCCACGTCATGGAGCAGTACGCGACCTACGATGCCGATTCGCCGCTCCAGGACCGGCAGGCCGAGGCCCTGCTCGTCACGCTCATGGAGGAGGGGCCCAGAACGCTCCGGAGCCCGCAGAGCTACGAGGCGCGCGCCAACCTCGTGTGGTGCGCCACCCAGGCCCTCAACNNCGACGCACATGATCGGCCACGAGCTGACGGCGCTGTACGGGATCGACCACGCCCAGTCGCTCGCCGTCGTGATGCCGGCGCTCCTCAAGCACCAGCGCAGGCGCAAGCGGGCGAAGCTCATCCGGTACGCCCGGCGCGTCATGCACCTGACGGGGCCGGCCGGCGACGCGCTCATCCTGAAGGCGATCGACAGGACCGAACGCTTCTTCCGCGCGGTCGGCATGAAAACCCGCCTGTCGGAATACGGCATCCCCGAGGAGGCCGCCGAGATCGTCGC
>DHGK01000006.1:0-9321 GCA_002402755.1 Planctomycetes bacterium UBA4800 | reverse complement strand
GCGGCGGCCGTCCGTGCCGCCGCGCCGCGCCGCCGCCGTCAGAGGGTGCGTTCGATGCACGTCGTCTTGCCCGCGTACGTGAGCACGCGGCGCAGCCAGAAGATCCGGAGCTCGACCCACGCCTCCCACCCGTAGCACAGCGAGAAGGTGACCTCGCTCTGCCCGTCGGCGTAGCAGAAGGCGATGGCGGCGTCGACCGCGATCTGCGCCGCGCCCGATATCCCCGCAAACCCCACGTCGAGCGTCACGATCGGCACGCCGAAGGCGATGCTCCGGCTGCACGTCACGCAGGGGGTCACGGTCCCCGAGCACTCGTCGGAGATGACCGTGCCGCTGCACTCAAGCAGCTTGGCGTTGGCCAGCTCGAAGTGGAATCCGATGCCTATGCCGGCCACGTCGATGCGCATCGCGGCGCCGAACCCGACCGTCACGCCGCCCGAGATCCCGCTCTCGACCCAGCCCCCGGCCACCCATTGATCCTGGGGGTTGCAGCAGTCGCAGACCGTCGTCCGCAGCAGGAGATCGCCCTGCAGGACGAGTCCCAGGCCGGCGCTGGCCTCCAGGAGCGGCAGGTCCGCAGACCAGCAGTTGCGCAGCAGCGGCCGCAGCCCGTACGGATCGAGGAGCGACGCCCCGAACGGCGCCGCGTAGAGATTGTGCGCGTAGGGAATGCGCGCCGGGTCGCGCTGCAGGAAGCGGCCGAGGCGCGGCCGGTACGCCCGGTAGCGGAAGTCGTAGACCCCGAGCGCGGGCGGCCCGTGCAGCCGGCGGCCCTGGAAGCGGGCCGCGGCGCCGATGGCGCTCTCGCCGCGCTCGCGCCCGAACGCGCCGTCCCACACGCGCGCAACGCCGTACGGCGAGTACGTGTAGCGCTCGATCGGCAGGCCGAGCTCGTTCAGGACGGCCGTGACGTTCCAGAGCGCGTCCTGCACGTAGTAGAAAGTCTCGCGCCCCGCGCCCGACCGCCGGTGCGCCATGAGCAGCTCGTCGTCGTGCGCGAGGCCCCAGACGTAGTCCTCGCGCACCTCGGCCGCCCCCGCGCGCTCGATCATGGTCGCGAGCTGCCACGGGTGCCGGTAGTACAGGTCGCGCGTGCTCCGGATCGCGCCGTCCGCAACGACGGTCTCGCGCACGGGGCGGCCCAGGCCGTCCCGCGCGATGCGGCAGGCAACGCCGCCGGCCTCGAAGGCGATCAGACGGTTCCACGCATCGTAGGCGCAGCGCATGCCCGCCGCGCTCGTGACGTTGCCCTCGCCGTCGTGCGCGCACGGGATGCCGCTCACCGCCGACAGCGCATCGCGCAGATCATGCGCGCGCTCCTCGGCCGCGCCGTCGCGGGCGTGCTCGTCCCAGTTGCCGCTGCCCGAGAGGCGCCAGCGTTCGACGGCGCAGACGTTGCCGAGCACGTCCTGCGCGCGGTCGCCTTCGGCCCACAGGACGAGCCTTCCCATGTCGTCGTAGCCGCGCACGCGGTCGCCGCCGGCGCGCCGCGCGAGCCCCGTGTCGGACTCCTCGGTGATGCGCCCGCCGTCGTCGTACGCATAGCGCGTGCCGCCGATGGCAAGCAAGGGCGTGCGCCCCCACGCGAGCGCGGTCGCCGCCGACCGCACGCGCCCGAAATCGTCGAACGCGCATTCCCGCCGCAGCACGAACCCCGGCCACGCCGCAGCGGTGTCGCGCGCAACCGGCGTGGCGAGCCCCTGGTAGGCGTAGGACGCGACCGATCGCCCGCCCAGGAACGCGGCCGCGATGCCGCGCGCCCGCCCGAAGGCGCGGTCAGCCGGCTCGGCGTCCTCCCCCTCGTAGCGGTAGTCGAGCGCGATCTCCTCGCCCTCGGCCGCCGGGTGCACGAGCCGCCTGAGCCGACTCATGCCGTCGCCGCCCGCGGCTTCCGACCACACGCAGCGCACCGCGGGAGAGGCGGCATCGCACGCGCCGTCGTGCGCCTGGCGCACGCTCGTGATCTGACCGAAGCCGTTGTACTCCCACGCGACCTCGTTCCGAACGGCGCTGTCAGGCTGCGCGCCCGCGTGGGCGGTCACCCGCGCAAGGCGGCCCCACCCGTCGTACGCGCGGGCGACGCAGCGGACGGCGGCATCGGTCGAGGATGCGGCCGCACCGACGCTATCCAGGAGCACGCGGCCCATGCCGTCGTACGTGTACTCGTGGAGCACGGCGCTGCCGTCCGGATCGGCCGGGCTCAGGCGGCGCACGACGCGCCCCTGCGCATCGTAGGCGAAGCGCTCGCGATCCTGGGGCCTGACGCCGGCCAGCCCCGTGGCGGGGTCAGGATGGCGGATCTCCGCGAGCAGCCGGCCGGTCGCCAGCGCCGACGGAAACTCGCCATCGACATCGACGCCGTACTCGTACGCCGTCTCCCGCGGGAGCTCTCCGCCCCCGAAGTCGGTGCGCTCGCGCACCACGCGACCGGCGCCGTCGTAGGCGTACTCGATGCGGACGCAGGGCTCGTCGTCCCCCGGGCCCGCGTCGATCTTCGCGGCCACGCGGCCGCGCGCGTCGTACTCGCTGCGCAAGGCGCGGCCGTCGGCGTACCTCACCTCGCGCACGCGGCCGAACGCATCATAGGACGTATCCGTGCGAAGCGCGCCGGCGCCGGGGGCGGGTACGCCGGCCGGCCGCGCGCTCCACGCCTCGCCGCCCCGCACCACCGTGTGCACGATGCGGCCGAGCGGATCGTACCAGACCGCGGCCTGGCGAGCCGTCGGACCGGCCGGCGCGCAGCCTGCGGCCGGCCGCATGCGATGCGTCAGGAGCGTCTCGCGCCCGCCCGCGTCGTAGGCGTAGTGTTCTTCCTCCAGGATGGTGTCATCGAGGAGCCCCTCGGCGCTGACCGCCTGGCCGTAGGGCTCGCCCTCGGCGCCGTCGCGGGGGTCGACGCCGGCATATACGGCGGCGACCCGCCCGGCCTCGTCGCACAGCTCCTTCTTGAAGCCGCCGCCCGGTCCGAGCGTCTTCCGGCGCCCTTGCTCCGCGTCGTACCAGTAGCGCGTCGTCTGGCGCAGGAGCGGGTTCTCGACGTTCACCTCCGCCTCGCGCCATACGCGGCCGCGCACGTCGTGATCCCACGTCCGGACCAGGCTGAAGAGCTGCGCGCCGCGGGGCCGCGCGTGCAGCTCGATCATGCGGTCGAGGTTGTCGTAGACGTACCTGCGCGCGGCGCGCGCGAGGCCCTCCCCGTCGGGGCTGCGTTCCTCGATGCGCCGGCCGCGCCAGTCGTAGCCGAACTCGGTGACGGCGCCGGCAACGTTCTCGTCCGCACCGGGGTCCTCGCTGAACGCGCGAACCGACGCCAGGCGGCCGGCCGCGTCGTACGTGCGCCGCTCTCTGAGCGTGAACACCGCGGCGAAGCCCATTCTGCCCTCGTAGACCCGCAGGAGGCGGCTCATGGCGTCGTACGTGTAGATCGCGGCCGTGCCGTCCGGAGCGACGACGGCCGCGAGGCGCCCCGCCGCATCGTAGGCGTAGCGCGTGACGGCGGCCGAGTCGCCCGACCACGCGATCAACTCCTGGAGCCGGCCGGCCGAGTACGCGCGCTCGTCGCGCTGCGCAAGCTCGCCGCGCCAGAGATCCGGCAGATCGCCGGCGCCCTCCAGCAGCGCCTCTTCCGGCTTGAGCCCGGGCGCGGGCGTGCCGGCGGCGCTCGACAGCATCCGTCCGGCAAGATCGCGAACGACGATCGCCACCGGCCCGTACGTGTTCGGATCCGCCATGCGGTAGGTCAGGGTGGCGATGCGCCCGGGCGGCAGCCACGCGCGGTGCGTGACCTCGCGCACGCCGTCGGGCGTCTCCATCGCCTCGACCTGCCCCCACGGATCGACGAACCACCGCGTGACGCCGGCGGGGGTCGCCGCCCGCACGAGCACGCCGGTCTCGCCGTCGTAGGCGTACTCGGCGGCGCGTCCGTTCGCGTCGATCTCCTTCACGAGCGCGCCGGTGTCGGGGTCGAACCACTGCTCGCGCGCGGCCGGCAGGCCGGAGCCGTTCTGGCTCTCGGGAACGGCGGGAAGCTGCTCGACGCGCCTGACGAGGCGGAGGCCGGCCGCAAGCCCCAGAAACTCGTGGCTCGACAGCGCGGCGACCGGCGCCTGCCCGGCGCGGGGATACTCGCGCGCGACCGAGGGCCACGGCGTGTCGCCCTCGTAGGCGAAAGACCGCAGCATCACCCACCCGTCCCTGACGGCCGCGAACAGCATGCTCGTCGTGCCGATGCTCTCGCCGATCAGGCGGCCGGCCGCATCGTACGCGAAGGCCCGGACCACGCCGTCGCTCCGGCCTTCCAGGGACACGCTCTGGTGGAGCCGGCTGTCGTACCCGAGCGCGGCGGCCGGGTACACGATCATCGCCAGGCGCCCGGCGTCATCGTAGCGATAGGACTCGACCTCTTGCGCGAGACCATCCACGTCGGGCGCCGTGCGCACCAGGTTGAGAAGCTGGCCGCGGCCGTTGAAGTCGGCCAGCGTCGTGCTGCCCTCGGGATTGCGCTGCGCGACCTGCACGGCCCAGTCCGCGGGTTCGGCCGGCGCCGGGTTGCGCGTGTAGGCAAGCTCGTACCACCCCGCCGCCGGACAGACCGCGCACGACGGCCCGCGGAACGCGGACACGACGACCTCGGGAGGGATGTCGCTCCGCGCGTAGGCGAACGCGGCGCCCGCGCGGCGCGCGACCTCGTCATCGTCCGCGCACAATGCGGCCGCCGGGCCGCCGAGCTCCACGACCGAATCCGGCTCGAGCACGTACGCGAGCAGGCCGGCCTGGTCGCCCTCGGCGTGGTAGCGAAACACGTGCGCCGCCGCATGCGCCGTGTCGCCGGGCAGGGTGTGCGTCACGGCGATCAGGCCGTCCTCGGTCGCCGGGTCGTCCGCGACGCGGCGGCCGTACAGGAACTCCGCGCGCGAGAGCGGCATGCCGTCGCGGCGCGCGACCAGGACCTCGCGCAATATGTCGCCGTCGTAGGCGAACCGCCAGACGCGGCCGCCCGCATCGGCGATCTCCCGGAGCAGGCCCGCGTCCGACCAGCGGAACGCCACGGCGCGCTCGCCGTCGAAGTACGGATCCGCGTAGGCGAGCGGCTTGCCGCGCTGCGGCGCGGGCCAGCACGCGGTGAAGCCCGCGCAGACGACGGCGCCGCCCCACATGTCCCTGAGCTCGAAGCGATCCTCGCCGTCGCGCCGCAGCCGCAGCGCCGGCATGCGGGCGCTCGCGTACGAGCACCCGTCGGGCAAGCGCGCGAACTCGATGCGCTCGACCCCCTCATGGATGAGAATGACGGCGCGCGGCGGATCCTCCTCGTCCGCGGCCGCAAGACACGGAAACGTGAGCGTCCAGCCGCTCCCGGCGAGCGGCGCGCCTCCGGCGCCCGTCCACGCCGCGGCGACGCCGGGCGCGTAGGCGATGCCGAGCGACACGGCCGGGCCGGCGGCACTCGGCCGCGCAAGCGCGATCCGCAGGCGCGGCTGCCCTTGGTCCGTCACGACGATCGAGCGCGGGCCGGGCGGCCGCGTGGGCTCCGGCATCGGCGGGGCCTTGCGCTCGCAGTTGTTGCCGCACTGGACATCGGCCGACAGCGGCGCGGCGCTCGCCCACGCGAGCAGCGCGCCGAGAACGAAACCTCTGCGCTTCATGGAATGACCTCCTCCTGGACCCTGTGGCGGGAATCCGAACCGGCGGGCGGGCGCCGGCGTTCTCTCACGGCCGCTCTCGCGGGGCCGCGCATCGGTCTCATCGGCGCGGCTGTTGTACCACATGCCTGGCCGGCCGCAAGCATCGCTCGTTTCGCTCGGGAAATTTATTTCCTGAGGCCGAGCGCCGCGCGCCCGCCCGGCGCGGGCCCGCGGCCCCGGCTGACCCCGCCGCCCGATTGCGCTTCCCGCCCCCGTGCGTCACAATACCTGGAATGTTCCCATTCGCCCTGACGATCACACTGAGCGCGTTCCTCCTCTTCCAGGTCCAGCCGCTCATCGGGAAGTACATCCTCCCGTGGTTCGGCGGCGGGCCTGCCGTGTGGACGACCTGCATGCTGTTCTTCCAGGTCGTGTTGCTCGCGGGCTACGCGTGGTCGCACCTCGTGACCTGCCGCTTCAGCGCCCGCACGCAGGCGTGGCTCCAGGTGGGCCTGCTGCTCGGGGCGGCCTGCTTCCTGCCCATCGGGCCCTCGCCGGAGACGTGGAAGCCGGCGGCGTTCGACGCGCCGGCGCAGCGGATCCTGCTGCTCCTGCTGGCCAACGTGGGCCTGCCGGCGTTCGCGCTGTCGACCACCGCCCCGCTCCTCCAGCGCTGGTTCAGCCGCGCGTTCCCGCGCCGCTCGCCCTACCGCCTTTACGCGCTCTCGAACGCGGGCTCGCTGCTCGCGCTCCTGAGCTACCCCGTGGTCGTCGAGCCGTTCCTGCAGCTCGGCCGCCAGACGCGCATCTGGTCGCTGCTCTTCGTCGCGTTCGCGCTCGCCACCCTGTGGTGCGCCCACAGGGCGCGGCTCAACGCCGCGAGCGCGGCCGCGCCGCCGGGCGGCGGCTCGCCGCCGATGAGCGCGCAGGAGGCGATCGATGCGCTGGCGGACGCCGGCGGCGACTCGTGCGCGCCGCCGCGCCGCGCGGGCGCCTTCACGGCGGTTCTGTGGATCCTGCTCGCGGCCGCGGGCTCGGCGATGCTGCTCGCGACCACCAACCAGCTCTGCCAGGAAGTCGCGGTGGCGCCGTTCCTCTGGATCCTCCCGCTGTCGATCTACCTCGTCACGTTCATCATCTGCTTCGACAAGGAGCGGTGGTTCAGCCGGTGGTGGTCGGCGCCGTGGCTGCTGGTCGCCGTGCCCATCGTCTGCATGGTGTTCAAGGAGGGTGTCGACGCCCCCATGTGGCAGCAGATCGCGGCGTACTGCGGAGTGCTGTTCGCGTGCTGCATCAACTGCCACGGCGAGCTGGTGCGCGCCAAGCCCCATCCGCGGCAGCTCACGCTCTTCTACCTCTGCATCGCCATCGGCGGCGCGCTGGGAGGCGCATTCACCGCCATCGCGGCGCCGCATTTCTTCGTCGGGTTCTGGGAGTTCCACATCGCGCTCGGGGCATGCTGCGTGCTCACGGCGTTTTGCTGGCTGCGCGACCGGCCGTGGGAGCAGATCATCCCGGGAAACGCCGGCCTGGCGTGCACGTTCGTCATCGCGCTCACGCTCGGCGCCGGCATCGTCGTCCTGGCCGACTTCCTCTACGAACAGGTGAAAGACACCCGCAAAGATACCATCTGCCGCGTCCGCAACTTCTACGGCATCCTGAAGGTCACCGAGACCGAGTACGAGGATGGCGTCGGGCTGAAGCGCTCGCTCACCAACGGCCAGATCTGCCACGGCTTCCAGTACATGGACGAGGACAAGCGCCGCTGGGCCACGTCGTACTACGGCCCCAAGAGCGGCTTCGGCCTCGCCATGACCCATCACCCCCGCCGCGCGTCGCCCGAACCCCTGATGCGCGACCTGCGCGTCGGCGTCGTGGGCCTGGGCACGGGCTCGACCGCCGCCTACGGCGAGGAGGGCGACTACATCCGGTTCTACGACATCAACGCCGACGTGAAGATGCTCGCCGAGACGTACTTCTCGTACCTCCTGGATTGCCCCGCGCCGGTCGACGTCATCCTCGGAGACGCGCGCATCTCGCTCGAGCGCGAGCTGGCGCGCGGCGAGCCGCAGGAGTTCGACGTGCTCGCCATCGACGCCTTCACGAGCGACTCGATCCCGATCCACCTCCTGACGCGCGAGTGCGCGGAGATCTACTGGCGCCATCTCAAGCCCGACGGCCTGCTCCTCCTGCACATCTCGAACCGCTTCCTGGACCTCGAGCCCGTGGCGCTCGGCCTGAAGGAGAGCCTCGGCTGCAAGGCGGTCCTCGTCGCCTCATCGAGCGACGACGACCTGGGAATCGACTCGGCTTCGTGGGTCATCCTGACGAACAACGAGGAGTTCCTCTGCACGCAGGAGGTCGTCGACGAGCGAGACCCCGACTGGCCCGAGATCGACGGCAAGCCCCGCGAGTCGCTCGTGTGGACGGACAGCTTCGCGAGCCTCTGGCGGGTCGTCGATTTCGACTTCGACTGGCCGCCGTCCTGGCTCCCGCGGTTCCTTGGCGGCGAATAGCCGCGCCGCGCTATCCGTAGAACTCCAGGATCGCGCCCGCCACGGCCGCCTGCATCGCGTCCGTCAGCTCGGGATAAACGGGCAGCGCGAGCGTGTGCGCGGCCGCGCGCTCGCTCTCGGGAAAATCGCCCGGGCGGCAGCCGAGCGAGCGGAAGCACTCCTGGAGGTGGATCGGCAGCGGATAGTAGACCTCCGTGCCGATGCCGCGGCCCGCGAGGAACTCCCTGAGCTCGTCGCGCCGCTCGGGCACCGCGATCACGTACTGGTTGTACACGTGGTGGGCGCGGTCGTACGCGCACGCGGGCGGCGCGACCGCGCTTCCCCGGAAGCGCTCGTCGTAGTACGCGGCGTGCGCGCGGCGCGCGGCGTGCCACGACTCGAGGTGCGGCATCTTCGCGAGCAGCACCGCCGCCTGCAGCGTGTCGAGCCGGAAGTTCCCTCCGACCAGGGCGTGGTAGTACTTCGGGTGCATGCCGTGGTTCCGGAGCCGCGCGAGCGTCTCGGCCAGGGCCTCGTCATCGGTCGTCACCATGCCGCCGTCGCCCATGCCGCCCAGGTTCTTGCTCGGGAAGAACGAGAAGCATCCGCAGCGGCCGATCGCGCCGGCCTTGACGAGCCCGGCCTGCGACGGGTAGGCGGCGCCGATCGCCTGGCAGCAGTCCTCGACCACGGGCGCGCCGCGGCGCCGCGCGATCGCCATGATCGGATCCATCGCCGCACACTGGCCGTACAGGTGGACGGGCAGGATGGCCTTGACCTTCGCGGCGCGCCCGCCCGCCGATTCGAACCACGCCTCCAGGCGCGCAGGGTCGAGATTGTACGTGGCGCGGTCGATGTCGACGAAGGCCGGTTCGGCGCCGAGGCGCGCGATGACGCCGGCCGTGGCGAAGAACGAGTACGGCGTCGTCAGGACGATGTCGCCGCGGCCGACGCCGAGCGCCATCAGGGACGCGAGCAGCGCATCGGTTCCCGACGACACTCCCACCGCGCGGCGCGTCCCCACGTACGCCGCGACCTGCCGCTCGAGCTCGGCCGCCTGCGGCCCCATGATGTACCGGCCGGAGTCGATCACCTCGAGCACGGCCTTCTTGATGTCCTGCTCGATGGCCGCGAGCTGCGCCTTGAGATCCAGAAGGGGTACCTGCATGCGTGTCTCCTTGTCGCCGCGCGGCCGATGGTAGCGA
>DHGK01000312.1 GCA_002402755.1 Planctomycetes bacterium UBA4800 | reverse complement strand
AGCGACGGGCTCCACATGGCCGCGGCCGAGATCATCCGAAGCGGCGTCCTGGGCGCCATCACGCGCGTGTCGGTCGGCATGCACTTCAACGAGGGCCCGCGCTGGCTCAGGCCCTTCGCCGACTGCAAGAAGGAGGATGTCGACTGGGAGGGCTTTCTCTTCAATCGCCCCGCGCGCCCCTTCGATCCCAAGCTCCTGCGCCGCTGGCACCTCTACAAGGAGCTGACGAACGGCATCGCGGGCCTGTGGATGAGCCATTTCATCGACGCGAACGTCATGCTCATGGACGACCCCTTCCCGCGCTCGGCCGTCACGGCGGGCGGCGTTTTCCACTGGAAGGACGGCCGCGAGACCTCGGACACGTTCCATGCGCTCCTCGCCTATCCCAAGGGCTTCATCTTCAGCTACGCCATGGATCTGGCCAACGGCGCCGGCACCCACTTCCGCATTCACGGCTACAACGGCGCGCTCGACATGGAAGCCGGGAAGCTGAGCGGAACGGGCGGCGCGGGCGCGGGCGCGATCAAGGGCGAGACAAAGATCGAGCCTCGGGGCGGCACCCACCACATGAAGAACTTCCTGGAGTGCGTCTCCAGCCGCAAGAAACCCAATGCCGACATCGAGGCCGGCTGGCGGCACGCGGTCGCGTGCGTCATGACGGCGCGCGCGCTCTGGACGGGCAGGCGCCAGGTGTTCGATCCGGCGGCGGCTGAGATCCGGGAAGGCTGAACCGCGGGCGAGCGGATCGAGTCTTTCCCGCATTCGCTGTCCGATGACGTCCCCGCCATGCGTTGATGGAATAGGGACCTTGCCGGTGCCATCAGCCGATGGGAGCGCGTGTCGCATGACGGAGATCGAAGACGATCTGAAGCGGCTGCACGACAATACGAGCGCGTACGAGCGGCTCTACAAGCGCACTCGCGATGCGCTCCTCCGCCGCTTCGATGCCATGATCCCCGACGCACTGCGCGCCGACTGGGACGGCGAGGATCTCTTCGAGGAGGCGTTCATCAAGGCCGCGGGAAGCATTGCGTCCTTCGAGTGGCGCGGCGAGCAGGCCTGGTTCGGCTACGTCCTCGTGACCGCGTCCAACATCGTCAAGAGCGCGCTCAGGCGCAAGCCGCTCGTCAGCGCCCGGCTCGTCGCGGCCGGCGACTCGCGGCCCGGACTCCGCGAATCGCGCGTGCCCGACCCGCGATCGAGCGCCACCGGCGCCGTCGCCCGGCGCGATGCCGTCGAGGAGATCCTCCGCCATCTGCGCCCGCAGGACGCCGAGCTGATCCGTCTCAAGTTCTACGGCGCCCTCAAGGACGAGGAGATCGCGGCCCGCGTGGGGAAGAAGGCGAATGCCGTCAGCAAGGCGCTCCAGCGCGCGCTCGAGCGCTTCGCCGCGGCGGGGCTACTTCACCTGACCGAGTCCTCTCGCTGACGCCGGCGCGACCGCGTCCGGAATCCCGTGGCAGTGGACGACGCCCTGCGGGTCCACGACCACGATGACGCCGCCGCGCCGCGCCGTGCACCAGGCCACGGCGATCTTGTCGGGCTCGACGCGGCCGACCTCGACCGTGTGGAGCACCATGCCGTGCCGATCGATGATCCGGGCCTTTCCGTCGGCGCCGGCAGCCGCGATTTCCGGAACGCCATCGCCGTCGACATCGCCGACGCACGGCGCGGTGAGCAACGAGCATCCGAGGGAACACGACCAGCGCGGGGCCCAGCCGCCGCGGCCGAAGCAGAAGAGCGTCCCCGCGCTGTCGAATACGAGCGCCTCCCGCACGCCGTCATTGTCGAGATCCGCCGCGGCGAGAAGGCTGGAGATGCCGTGCGGCGTCTCCGCACTCGTGAGGTTCCTGCCGGGGGCCCCGAGACAGATGA
This sequence comes from Planctomycetes bacterium UBA4800, assembly GCA_002402755.1. Lineage (GTDB taxonomy): Bacteria > Planctomycetota > UBA8108 > UBA8890 > UBA8898 > UBA8898. Next base: position 9,189 of record DHGK01000312.1, on the reverse strand, counting down.
GCGCGCCTTCCGTGCTTCCCACGACCGCCGCGCCCGGGACATCGCCCAGGCCGACGGCTTCCCACGGGTGGAAAGGTTGCTTCTCCCACGCGAGGCTCCACTCGTTGCGTCCCGCGTCCGCACGCCGGAAGCACAAGAGCCGCTGTTCATCGTCTCCCACCAGGATCTCGATCGAGCCATCGCCATCGAGATCCGCCGCCTCGATCTTGCGGAAGCGTTCGTCCTCGTCGCCGGACGGAGTCGCGTTCGCCACGAGCAGCGCGGCATTCCCTTGCCGATCGATCGCGTACACCGAGCGTGCCGATGTCGCCACCAGAACCTCGATCGCGCCGTCGCCATCGAGGTCGGCGGCGACCGGCCGGCCGAACGCCGAGTCGTCGAGCACAACCCCGTCTTCGCCGTCGGCGCCGCGCCACATCGAACGTACGCGCCGCCCCTCGCTCTTCAGACAGTAGGCCCGCCGGCCCGAGGAGGCCGCCAGGATCTCGGGCCGTCCATCGGCATCGATATCCGCCGCCAGCACCCCCGCATCGACCTTTCCCCGCGTCGGGTGCTTCCAGAGCGTCGTGCCGTCCAGGTTGATGCAGTAGATGAAGCCATCTGCGGACGTCACGAGAACTTCGTTCTCGCCATCGCCATCCGTGTCGGCGATTGCAGGGCTGTGTCCCACCGGCCGGGCGACCTTGAGCGCCCAGATGCGCGCCGAGACCGCAAGGCTCAACGCGCACAGATCGCCGTCGGCGGAGCTGATGACGACGTCGAGAAGGCCGTCGCCGTCGAGGTCCGCAAGCCGCGGCGGCGTGTCGAGGCTCCCCTCCAGCCTGTACGTGCAGAGAACCTCGCCCTTGCCATCGATCTCGCCGATGCAGAAGAGCCGGCCCTGCGCGGAGCCGACCGCGATCTCGGCCTTCCCGTCGCCGTTCAGATCCCCGGCCGCACAATCGGCGACGAGCCGGATCGCAAGCTGCGAATCCGGCTGGAGCGACCAGCGGACTCTCCCCCCGTCCTCGATGCACGCGATCATGCCATCCCGGCTCGCGACAACGACCTCCGGCAGGCCGTCGCCGTCCAGGTCGGCCGCCGCCGGCGCGCCCACGAGCGCATCTCCGGCGACGGCGGTGGTGGATTCGAGCTCTCCCCGGATCGAGAGCCGGCACAGCGCTCCCTTCGCGGTTCCCGCGAGGATCTTCTCCTCGCCGCCGTGCCGCCACACGGCAAGCCCGCTCACAGCCGCACCGGCGATCCGCGTCTCGCGAATAACGCCGCCCGTCGCGCCATCGATCCAGTAGACCGTTCCGTTGTCGCATGCCGCGACGACATCGAGCCCCCGCCCGCGGGCAGCGGGAACGAACACGATTGCCTGCTGGGCGGACACCGCATCCGGCAGCTCCCGCGGCGCCCAGCGCAGCTTCCCTTCGCGGTCGAGGCAGGAGACGATGCCTTCCTGGTCCACGACCACGACCTCGCCGGCGCCGTCGCCATCGACATCGGCGATCTGGGGCCACGCATACGCTCTGCCCTTCATGAGATGGGACCAGCGCACGGCGCCGTGCCGATCGTAGCAGTACAGGAGCCGTTCCCAGGTGCCGGCCACGATCTCCTTGGCGCCATCCCCGTCGAGATCGCCCACCGCGGGCCGCGCGAAGAACACTCCTTCCCCCGCGAGCTCCCCGGGCGGCGCCTCGAGCCCCGAGGCGCGCCGGCACACGATCCTGAGACTCGTTCCGACCAGGACCTCGGCAGTCCCGTCGCCGTCCACATCCTCGACGGCGGGAGAGGATGCATGCTGGCACGTTCTCGAGATCCAGGGCATGCGCGCGGGATCGAGCCCCGATCCGACCTGATAGGGCGCGCGTTCGCTCGCCGGATCGCCGAGCGCCAGACGCCAGAGCACCCGGATCGGCTCGATGTACCCGCAGACCGCCGCGGTCTCTCCCCGGCGAACCGTGAGAATCCCCCGCCGCCAGTGCGCCCCGTCCTTGAAGTACGTGGCCTTGTAGGTCCCGACATCGAGCTGCACCGGCCGCTCGAGCGGCGCCGAGAGCACGAGGTCATCGCCGTGCCCTTTCGCGCCCGGGCCGTGCGCCGTGATCTCCTGGAGCCGAACCTTCACGTCCCCCTCGGTGACGTGGATCTCGATCGCTCCCATGTCGCGGTCGAGGTGAAACGCCTGGACGGGATTGGGGCCGCGCCCGAGGCGGATCGCGACGTCTGCGGGGATGTGCTTCGGGAGCGACACGCGGACCCGGTAGTCGGCCGGCGCGAGCGCGAGCGCGGCGGTGCCGTTCGCCGCGATGACCGAGGAGCACACGGCCTCCCCGCCGCGCGCGACCTCGATCATCGCCCCCGGCGGCCCGGTGAACGAAACGGTCGCCGGCCGGAAGGCCCAGACCGCGGCGGCGATCAGGAGCGCAAGGCCGATGCACATGGCGGCCGCGGCCGGCGGACGGCGCCTGCAGAACTTGCAGAACCGCGTGATGCGGCCCGCACGGCGCGCGTGAATGGGCTCGAAGCGCAGGAAGCGTTCGAGGTCGGCCGCCAGGTCCCCGGCGCTCTGATAACGATCGGCGGGAGCTTTCGCGATCGCCTTGAGGATGATCGTCTCCAGGTCGCCCGAAAGATGCGGATTCCACCGGCGCGGGTGCACCGGCTCGGCCGACTCGATCTGCCGGCAGAGCGCGTGGGCGGTCTCGGCGCGATAGGGAATCTTGCCGGTGAGGATCTCGTAGAGCACCATGCCGAGGCCGTAGACATCGGTTCGCGCGTCGAGGTCCTTCCTTCCCGCGAGCGCTTCCGGGCTCATGTAGACGGGCGTCCCCACGAATGCCTGCGTCTTGGTGAGCTTGAGGTCGCCCGCGCCGCGCGCGAGGCCGAAGTCGACCAGCTTCAGAATCCCATCGGGGCCGATCATGAGGTTCTGCGGCTTCAGGTCGCGGTGGATGATGCCCGCGTTGTGGACGGCCTCAAGCGCGCGCGCCGCCTGGATGACGTACCCGACGTGGGTGAGCACGAAGTCGCGGCGCCGCGAGCCGCTGTCAAGCGTGCGACCCGCGGCGAGGATCTTCCCGCGTTCCTGCTCGGCGAGCTCGCCGAGGGTCTGCCCATCGATGTACTCCATCGCGTAGTGCGGAATGGGCCCCTGCAGCTCGGACGTGTACACGTGCGCGATGTTGGGGTGCCGGAGCCGGCTCGCCGTCAGGATCTCGCGCTGGAAGCGGTCGAGCTGCTCCTTGTCCCAGCCGACCAGCGGCGAGAGGACCTTGAGCGCGACCAGGCGATTGAGGTTCTTCTGGCGCGCGAGGAACACCACTCCCATGCCGCCCTGCCCGAGGGAGCGGAGGATCTGGAACTCGCCGATCTCGTCGGGCAGCGCCATCAATACCTCGGGGGCGGGCGCGGATTCGGCGGGAGGGGCGGCCGGCGGATCCTGAACGGCCGAGGGCGTCGATCCGGATCCATCCCTTCCCACGATCGCGAGCAGGCGCGAGAGCAGGGCGAAGCGCTGCATGATCCGCGGGCCGTGGCGCTCGATCAGCCAGCCCGCATCGACGACACGCCCGGCCGCTCGCTCTTCCTCGATCTCGCGTCGGATCAGGTCGAAGAGCTCGTCGTCGCTCGGGCTCGGCGTCGCGTCCTGTGTCATGGCCCGTGACCGCTCAACACGAAGGCAGCGGTTTGCCGGCAAAGAGCATGCCGAGGATGGCGATGGCGTCGTTCACCTTGAGCGCGCGATCGCAGTCGACATCGCTCGTCCGGCGGCAGAACGGCGCGGGGCCGCCCGCGAAGAGGTAGCGCAAGAGGAAGATGGGGTCGGCGATGTTGAGTCTTCCGTCCTGATTGGAGTCGCCGGGCTCCGGGCCGGGACCGGTCTGCACCCACACGTTGTCGAGCCAGATCTCCTCCTCGGTCAGGTGGATGCGCAGGCCGCCCGTGCCCCAGGGAATGCCATCGGCGGCCAGGTCGATCGGGGTTCCGCCGTCGACGTTTCTGAACTCGGCGCGGTCGCCGAAGATCGAGAAGCGGTACCTTCCCGGATCGAGCAGACCCGTTTGCGACGCCACGACCACCTCGCCGCCGGCCGAGGAGTAGGAGATGCTGGTCAGGTACCGCGCCCCGCTGCCGTAGGTGTCCTCCCAGACGACGAGCGCCACCGAGACCGACTCGGGATCCGATGGGTTCCAGCGCAGGTTGAACATGGTGTGGTTGTTCATGCGCGAGGCGGGGCCGTTGTCGAAGTCGAACTCGATGAAGCCGTCCTCGATCTCGATCGTCGAGGCAGGCAGCTCGACCACGGCCGCGTTCGGCTGCCCGCACCCGTAGGGGCTGTTGATGTGGAACCTGCCGAGCGCATCGATCTCGGCGACCCCGGCCGGACACATCGTCGCAACCCAGGGATCCAGCTCCGGGCCGCTGAAATCATCGCCGAACGACGAGAGCGCCGCCTGCACCTGGCCGCACGCGAGGCCGGCAGCCAACGCGATCGGAATCATGCTTCTCATGCCCGTGCCTCTCTTGCAATGCAGTATATGTCACAGACTTCGCGGGCATCAAGAGGGGATGACGAAAGCGTCGCTCCAGACTTGCAGACCGAGTACGTGATTTCATCTCGTTTTCTTCGAGATCGATGTCAGGCCGCACTCGCCCCAGGCGTTCAGACAATAGAAGGTCTCACGGCCGCGGCCAGCCCTCGCGCAAACGGTGAGTGACTTCGCAGACTTCTGCCGCGGTAATCCGCCAGACGCCGCAGCCTGAGAATTACGTGACCTACGAGCACGAAAGACTCTACGGGGCAGCACAGTCTGCTGCCCCAGATGCAAAGGGCTCTGAACCAGGGCACAGGAGTGTACAGAAGGAGGCTCGCATGAGTACGTTTCGAATCCTGTCTGTATCGTTGGTGTTTCTCGCGCTCGTATGTCTCGCTCCGCCAACGGCGCTCGGCGCCGACGTATACGTCAGCGCCGTGTGCGGGAGCGATATTACGGGGAATGGAACGCTTCAGGCGCCGTACGCGAGTATCGAGACCGGCTTGTCGAAGGCGTTTCCCGGCGACACCATGCGAGTTCTCCCGAGCTCGGTGCTGGCGGCTAGTTGCCCTCCGTTATCTCCCTACGTACTGACGACCGTGGACAAGAACGTGCAGATCATCGCGGAGGCGGGCCCCGGTTTAACGCTCTGTAAAGGGTTCGTAATCGCCGACGACAAGACGGTGACCATTCGAGGCTTCACCGTGGCGAACGACGAAGGGAACGGCATAACCGTCGGCTCTGCCACCACGGGCAAGGTGACAATCGAGAACTGTGTAATAAGTCACTGCAGGGACAGTGGGATTTACAAGAACTATGGTGCGGCCGTCGCAGCCCCCCCCGTGTCCCTTGCAATTACAAATTGTGTGATCGTTGGGTGTGGCGCCTGCGGAGTTACTATCACAGTCGCCCGACCTAATTTAACGAATTATATTCCTGCAGTCACTATAGACAATTCCATAATCGCCGTCAACACAAGCTACGCAATCGGATTCACCGCGGTTTTGGACCGCGGCGGTCCGGTCACGATCCGGTACTCCCAAACGTGTGGGAATCTCGGAGGCGCCACGCCGCAGATCCAGAACGCTACCTCGACCCTCATAGACATCCAGAATCCGCTTGTTTGCCCACTTCCTGGTCTTCTTCTGACCCAGTTCCAGGATGCAAACCTGTGCGATTTTCGCCTTCAGGCCAACGGCACACTTCGAGAAACCGGCAATCCCGCCTGCATGTACCGCAACCCCGACGGCTCGCGCAACGACCCCGGCGCCTTCGGCGGCCCCGGCTGCATCGGCTACTATCCTTTCTGCGGCCCCGTGATCGAATGCGTGGAGATCGAGCAGACTCAGGTTCCCACGACAATCAGAGTCCGCATCAAGGTGCGATAGCCATGAGTACCCAAACACGCGATCGCTCACCTTCGCGCCGGCTGTGCCTCGCTCTCACCTGCTCTCTCGTGATCGCACTGGCGCCCACCGCCCAGGCGGAGATCGACAGAATCGAGTACTGGTGGGACTGCGACCCGGCAACCACTTTCGCCCTGGACTTGACAAACGCCGTAGAGGTCGCCTGCGGCACGTACGACTACTACATGGAGGCTCCCGCCTCTCCGAGCTTCGTGGACGTTCAGATTCCCGCCTGCGTTAAAGCCGGACATCACGTTCTCACCTTCCGCGCCGGGGAACTCGGGGGCGCCTGGGGACCTGTGTATGCCATTCCGGTCTTGATCCCGCCCCCGGCCAACTTGCAGATCGTCGGAGGAGAATGGTTCCTGTCCGATCCGGCCTTCATGCAAGCGCCTGCCGAGGGAACCGGTTACCCGCTTGACGCGAATACCATCGCGTCCTTCCAGGACTGCGCGAGCTTCCTCAACGACGATGGCTGGCTCTCGATCGACATCCCTGCGGGCACCTTGCCCGGTTCTTATGCGATAGGTTTCAGGCTTCAGGACTCCGAAAGCGTGTGGGGACCCGTGCGATGGGAATCGCTTCTGGTCGAACAGGCCAACTTCCCTGTGACGTCTGTTTCTCTTGTCGATGACGCATGGATTGACGACATCATCGACCCGCACTGGGTGTGCGGCACCACAGCAGTGCCACTGCAACCGGAGCCCCTGAATCCCGGGTGGTATTCAGCTGATGTGCTGCTCGCCGATTTTCCCGCACAGGAGGGATACGCCCACATTTCGTTTCAGGTCGGCAACCAGGTTTTCGATGTTCTCCGTTATGTTTCGTTGGCACCCGTGGTCAACGCCAACCCGTTAGCTGTAATCAACGCCGCCCCCCTCGCGGGACAAGCGCCTCTGGTTGTGACCTTCAACGGGGCCCAGTCGAACGACGACGGTACAATCGTCTCCTACGCATGGGTCTTCGGCGACTGCGCGACGGGCCAAGGCATCCAGACCAGCCATACCTACACGGCACCGGGCGTGTATACGGCCGTCCTGACCGTGACCGACAACTGCGGCAGCACGGACACCGCCAGTGTGACGATCACAGTTGACGCCGCTGGGATCACCTTCCGGCGCGGCGACACAAATGCCGACGGCAGAGTCGACATTGGCGACGCGATTTGCATGAATAGCTACCTGTTCAGTTCGGTGGCGACCCACCCATGCAAGGTATGCGTTCCCAATTGCTTCGACGCCGGTGACGCCAACGACGACGGACAACTCGATATTGCGGACACCATCAAGATTTTGGGCCATCTCTTCGCGCAGGCGGGTCCACTGCCGGATCCCTTCGCGACGTGCGGCATCGACCCCACGCGGGAGCAGCCAACCGAACTCACGTGCGTAACATTCCCACCTTGCGACTAGCAAACAGCGTGGATACGGCGACTCCCCCGCAGACCCCGCTCGGGGTCTGCGGGGGGCGCATGCCTCTCAGGCCGCAGCCCCTCCCCCCGCCTCCTCGATGACCGCCCCCACCGCGACCGGCGCGCCCGACGCCGCCGAGCGGCGCACCGCCTCCATGATGCAGAAGGTCTCCAGGCCTTCCTCGAGATCGGGAGAGTAGGGCGTTCCTTCGAGGAGCGCGGCAGCGAAGTATTCGGCGTAGTTCGCGAACTCCCCGTAGTGCATGCCGTGGACCTCGCTGTTGAAGTAGTAGTGCCTGAGGGCGTAGAGCGGGTCCTCGGTCACCTCCGTGCCGTCAGGCGCCGTGTGGACGTAGCGCATGTCGTGGTACTGGGCGAGGCTCGTCCCGGCCGAGCCGTAGAGGACGAGCTCGATGCAGTTGCGCGCCGTGGGAAGCTCGTGGACGCCGTAGTGGCCCATGGCGCGGCCGATCTTCCCGGACGCGGCGCGCGCGTTGACGATGTAGATGTCGAAGCCCTCCAGGCCGTAGCGCGCGCCGAGCGCCGAGCGGCGCCCGAGCGCCTGCACCTCCTCGATCGGCCCCAGATACCACCTGAGAAGGTCGATCGGATGGCTCATGCCCAGGAAGACCCAGTCGGTCGCGCCGGCCGCCCATGGGCTCTTCTCGTAGAACCAGTCCATGCGGTGAATGTAGTGCGCGTCGGCGAGCTCCAGGTCCCCCACCTCCCCGGCCTCGAAGGCCCGGCGCTGGCGCGCGAAGGGCTCGAAGAACCGCGTCGACTGCCCGACGAAGAGCTTGCGCCCGGTCCTGCGGCCGGCCTCCCGGATCAGCCGCGCGCCGGCCATCGAGTTGACGAGCGGCTTGGTGCAGATCACGTCCTTGCCGGCCTCGAAGGCCTGCGCGATCTGCGCGCCGTGAATCGGGTCCGGCGTGTAGATCGCCACCACATCGACGTCGGGGCGCGCGAGAAGCTCCGCGTACTCGCGCGTGTAGAAGAGGTCGGGCCGCTCGCGCCGCGCCGCCTCGATCTTCTCCGCGTTCAGGTCGCACGCCGCCACGGCGCGCGCCTTGGTCGCGCGGTCCAGGCCGAGAACGAGCGTCCGGCCCTCGTGCAGGCCCACGACGCCGATGCGCTTCTGGACCGGCGCCGGCCGCCGCGGCGGCTCGCGCCTGATGCCCGGTATGTGCTCGATGAATCCCATGCGGCACCTCGCTGATTCGTCCATGGAGTCCTGATTGCCGAACGCGCCGGATCACCTGCCGGCGCGCGAGAGATGGTAGTCAAGCCAGCGGAACGCGATCGCGCGCGCCTCGGGCGGCACCGCGTGACCCTCGGCGTGGACGAAGAGCCCGCACGCATCGCGCGCGCCGAGCAGGCGGTAGACGGGCAGCGCCGCGTCCACGTACGGCCGGCTCTTCTCCCCGTCTGCGCTCCCCCCGCCGATAAGAAGCCACGGCCGCGGCGCGATCAATGCCACGACCTCCTCGGCGCGGCAGTCGCAGCCGGCCTCGCGGACCGCGGGGCCGAGATACCACGGGTCGTGGTAGTTCGTGAACTCGAAGGCCACGCCGCCCTCGCTCGACACGCCGCAGGCGATGCGGCGATCGAAGGCCATGAGATACGTCACTTCCTTGGCGCCGAGCGAGTGGCCGATGGCGCCGATCGCGTCACGCCGCACTGCCGGCAACGTCAGCAGGTAGTCGACGCTCCGTGAGGCGTCGTGGATCATCTTGGCCATGCCCTTGACCCCCGGGTGCCTCGCGAGGAACGTCTCCGCGGCGCGCAGGTAGCGCGATCCGCCCGCGCCGCCTTCCCCCGGATAGCACCACAGAAAGTTCTCGGGCGC